>NZ_DICD01000018.1:0-68011 GCF_002415245.1 Pantoea sp. UBA5035
CGGTCCGTCAGAAATCCTGAGGGAGCGAAGGGACCCGCGCAGCGGGCGGGTGAGCTGGCCCGGGGCGCGGGTGCAGGGCCGGCGCCCACCGGCCCTGCTCGGTCGCCCGCAGCGGGCGAAATGAAACTCCCCCGCTGTCAGGCGAACGAAACCTGCACCGCTGTCAGGCAAACGAAACCCGCACCGCTGCCAGGCAAACGAAACCCGCACCGCTGTCAGGCAAACGAAACCCGCACCGCTGTCAGGCGAACGAAACCTGGCCGCTGTCAGGCGAAATGAAACTCCCTGCCGCCTGGCGGCGGAACCCGCTCAGGCCCGCCTGCGCAGCAGGCCAACCCGCCAGCGGGCGGGAACCCGCTCAGAGCCTCACTGGCTTAATATGCCAAATCTCATCCGCATACTCCTGGATGGTCCGGTCAGAAGAGAAATACCCCATATTAGCGATATTCAGCGCCGCGCGGCGCTGCCACTCCTCCGGCTTGAGATAAAGCTCATCCACCTTATCCTGGGTATCCACATAGCTGCGGTAATCCGCCAGCAGCTGATAGTGGTCGCCGAAGTTCACCAGCGAATCGAACAGATTGCGGTAGCGGCCTGGCTCCTGCGGACTGAAAACGCCGGAGGCGATCTGCGTCAGCACCTGATGCAGCTCGGCATCCTCTTCGTAATATTTACGCGGGTTGTAGCCGCCGCTGCGCAGGGCTTCCACCTGCGGCGTGGTGTTGCCGAAAATAAAGATATTCTCCTCGCCGACGTGCTCCAGCATCTCGACGTTGGCGCCGTCCAGCGTACCGATAGTCAGCGCGCCGTTGAGCGCGAACTTCATATTACTGGTGCCCGACGCCTCGGTGCCCGCCGTTGAGATCTGTTCGGAAAGATCCGCCGCCGGAATAATGATCTGCGCCAGGCTGACGCTGTAGTTCGGGATAAACACCACCTTCAGCTTGTTCTTCACTTGCGGATCGTTGTTGATCACGCTCGCCACGTCGTTGATCAGGTGAATAATGTGCTTGGCGGTATAGTAGGCCGAGGCCGCCTTGCCGGCGAAGATATTGACGCGCGGCACCCAGTCGGCGCCCGGATCGGCCTTGATGCGGTTATAGCGGGTAATCACGTGCAGCACGTTCAGCAGCTGACGTTTATATTCATGGATACGCTTGATCTGCACGTCGAACAGGGCGTTGGGATCCAGCACCACATCCATATTCTTCGCCACCCAGTCCGCCAGGCGACGCTTGTTATCGAACTTGGCGTCAGCCACCTTCTCGATAAACGCCGGATAGTCGATCTGCTGGTTAAGTTCGGCAAGCTGGCTAAGATCGGTGCGCCAGGTGCGGCCAATCTCTTCGTCCAGCAGCTCCGACAGCGCCGGGTTCGCCAGCGCCAGCCAGCGTCGCGGCGTCACGCCGTTGGTCTTGTTGCAGAAACGCCCCGGAAAGAGACGCGCGAAATCGGCGAACAGCGACTGCACCATCAGGTTGGAGTGCAGTTCGGAGACGCCGTTGACTTTGTGGCTCACTACCACCGCCAGCCACGCCATGCGAATGCGACGGCCGTTGTTCTCGTCGATGATCGAGATGCGCGACAGCAGGTCCCAGTCTTCCGGGTAGTACTCCTGAATGGTCTTCAGGAAGTAGTCGTTAATTTCGAAAATAATGCCAAGATGGCGCGGCAGGATCTTGCCGATCATCTCCACCGGCCAGGTTTCCAGCGCCTCGCTCATCAGCGTATGGTTGGTGTAAGAGAAGACCTGACAGGTCACTTCGAACGCATCGTCCCAGCTAAACTTATGCTCGTCGATCAGCAGACGCATCAGCTCCGGGATCGCCAGCACCGGATGGGTATCGTTCAGGTGAATAGCGATCTTGTCCGCGAGGTTGGACCAGGTTTTGTGCATCTGCCAGTGGCGGTTGAGGATATCCTGCACCGTAGCGGAAACCAGAAAATACTCCTGGCGCAGACGCAGCTCGCGTCCCGAATAGGTGGAATCGTCGGGATAGAGCACGCGCGAGACGTTTTCCGAATGGTTTTTATCTTCTACCGCCGCAAAATAATCGCCCTGGTTAAATTTGCCGAGGTTGATTTCGTTGCTCGCCTGCGCGCCCCACAGGCGCAGCGTATTAGTGGCATCGGTGTCGAAGCCGGGGATGATTTGATCGTACGCCATCGCGACGATCTCTTCAGTTTCCAGCCAGCGCACCTTCGCCCCTTCATGCTGAATGCGGCCGCCGAAGCGTATTTTGTAGCGCGTGTTGTAACGCTGGAACTCCCAGGGATTGCCGTACTCCAGCCAGTAGTCGGGTGACTCTTTCTGCTCGCCGTCGATAATATTCTGCCGAAACATGCCGTAATCGTAGCGGATGCCGTAGCCGCGTCCCGGCAGACCCAGCGTGGCGAGCGAATCGAGAAAACAGGCGGCCAGGCGCCCGAGGCCGCCGTTGCCGAGGCCGGGATCGTTCTCTTCTTCCATCAGGTCGGCCAGATTTAATCCCATCTCGTCCAGCGCCTGATTGAGATCGTCATAAATGCCCATCGCCATCAATGCGTTGCCTAAGGTCCGGCCTAGCAGAAACTCCATCGACAGGTAATAGACCTGACGGACATCCTGCGACAGCTGCGCGCGGCTGGAGCGCAGCCAGCGCTCCACCATGCGGTCGCGCACCGCCAGCAGCGAGGCGTTGAGCCAGTCATGCTGGTTCGCCACGGAGGGATCCTTGCCAATGGTAAACATCAGCTTATAGGCAATCGAGTGTTTCAGCGCTTCGACCGTGAGTGTCGGCGACGTATAGGTGAAAGGAGCATTCATATCAGTTATCCCAGTCTCTGATTACAGCAAACGTTGGTAAAGATCGCGGTAGGCCTGCGCGGCCACTTGCCAACTGAAATCCATCCCCATCGCCTGTCGCTGAACGTAACGCCAGAGAGAAGGCCGCGACCACAATACAAAAGCACGTCGAATTGCCCGCAGCAGCGACCAGGCGTTGCTGTCTTCAAAGCTGAATCCGCTGGCGATGCCGTCGGCCAGGTTCTCCAGCGAGCTGTCGTTAACCGTATCGGCCAGGCCGCCCGTGCGCCGCACCAGCGGCAGCGTGCCATATTTCAGGCCGTAGAGCTGCGTCAGGCCGCAGGGTTCAAAGCGGCTCGGCACCATGATGACGTCCGCGCCGCCGACGATGCGGTGCGAGAAGGCTTCGTGATAGCCGATCTGCACGCCGACGCTGCCGGGATGCTCCGCCGCCGCGGCGAGAAAGCCCTGCTGCAGCTCCGCGTCGCCCTGTCCGAGCAGCACCAGCTGTCCGCCCTGGGCCAGCAGGCCAGGCAGCGCTTCCAGCACCAGGTCCAGCCCTTTTTGCCGCGTCAGACGGCTGATCACCGCGAACACCGGCACGCTGTCGTCGACCTTCAGCCCCATGGCGATTTGCAGCTGCCGTTTGTTCTCGGCCTTCGCCTCCAGCGTGTCGCGGTTATAGCGCGCGCTCAGCAGCAGGTCGTGCGCCGGATCCCAGATGCCGGGATCGACGCCGTTAAGGATGCCGCTCAGACGCCCTTCGCGCAGCCGCTGCTCCAGCAGCGACTCCATGCCGTAGCCGAACTCCGGGCGCGTGATTTCATGCGCATAGGTCGGGCTGACGGCGGTGATGTGATCGGCGAAGAAGAGGCCCGCCTTCAGATAGGAGATCTGTCCGTAGAACTCCAGCCCGTGCATGTCGAAGAAAGCTCTCGGCAGCTGGATCTCTTCCAGATGGCGCGCGTCGAACAGCCCCTGATAGGCCAGGTTGTGGACGGTAAACACCGACTTTGCCGGACGTCCGCGCGCCTCCAGATAGGCGCAGGTCAGACCCGCATGCCAGTCGTGCGCATGAACGATATCGGGCCGCCAGTAGGTGTCCAGCCCGCTGGCGATTTCGCACCCCATCCAGCCAAGCAGCGCGAAGCGCAAATAGTTATCCACATAGGCGAACTGCGACGTATCGTGATACGGGCTGCCGGGTCGCTCGTAGAGCTCCGGCACGTCGATCAGATAGATGCCGACGCCATTGAAATGGCCAAACAGCAGCCGCGTTGGACCGGCGAAAGTCTGCAACTCGGCCACCACCTCCGTTTCGGGGATCCCTTTAAGCAGATCGGGAAAAGCGGGCAGCAGCACCCGCGTATCCGTACCATCCGCAATCTGCGCCTGCGGCAATGCCCCAACAACATCAGCCAACCCGCCGGTTTTTAGCAGCGGAAAAAGTTCTGAACAGACATGTAAAACCTGCATCCTCGGCCTCTTAATAAGTGATCGGGCGCGATCCTCGCGTCGATTATATGGTGCTTTTTATCGTTGGCGGCTACGCGCTGGCCAGCCTGGCAAGCATGGCGCGTGTGACCAGAACGATACCCTCTTCTGAACGGTAAAACCGACGACTATCCTCGTCAGGATTCTCTCCTATCACCATGCCTTCCGGCAGCACACAGGCGCGATCGATCACGCAGCGACGCAGGCGGCAGGAGCGTCCCACCACCACGTCCGGCAGCAGTACGGCGGAATCGATATTGCAAAACGAGTTAATACGCACGCGTGGAAACAGTACCGAGTTCACCACGACCGAGCCGGAGATGATGGTGCCGCCAGAGATCAGCGAATTCATCGTCATACCATGGCTGCCCGAACGGTCCTGCACGAACTTGGCGGGCGGCAACGGCTCCATATGGGTTCGGATCGGCCAGGTATGGTCATACATATCCAGCTCCGGCGTCACCGACGCCAGATCGAGGTTAGCGCGCCAGTAAGCTTCCAGCGTCCCTACATCACGCCAGTAGGGCGGCGAACTTTCATCCTGCTGCACGCAGGAGAGCGTAAACGAATGGGCATACCCTTCGCCGCTCGCTACCACTTTCGGCAGAATATCTTTGCCGAAGTCGTGGTTAGAATTAGGCTCCTGCAGATCTTCCTCCAGCAGCTGATAGAGATAATCGGCGTTAAACACGTAGATCCCCATACTGGCCAGCGCCTGCGTATCGTCGCCGGGCATGGCGGGCGGCTGCGGCGGCTTCTCTACAAAGTCGATCACTTTATTGTTTTCATCCACGGCCATCACGCCAAAGGCGGTCGCTTCGTGCAGCGGCACGGGCAGGCAGGCGATGGTGCACTTCGCGTTGGCGTCGACGTGGTCGAGCAGCATGCGCGAATAGTCCATTTTATAAATATGATCCCCGGCCAGAATCACGATGTACTGCGCCTGATAGCGGCGAATAATGTCGAGGTTCTGGGTCACGGCGTCTGCGGTGCCGCGATACCAGTGTTCAGTTAAGGTGCGCTGCTGCGCCGGCAGCAAATCCACAAACTCATTCATCTCTTCGTTGAAGATAGACCAGCCGCGCTGAACGTGCTGCGTTAGCGTGTGCGACTGGTACTGCGTTATCACGCCGATCCGGCGGATACCTGAGTTAACGCAGTTCGAAAGAGCAAAGTCGATGATGCGAAACTTGCCGCCGAAATGCACCGCTGGCTTGGCGCGTTTGGCAGTCAGGTCTTTCAGGCGCGTACCCCTTCCCCCGGCGAGGATCAGCGCAACCGTCTGTGTAGGGAGCTGGCGGGCCAGCATCAGGTGATCGGTTCTGTCTAACTTAACCATGTCTGACTCCTTATGATTGCTTTTGGAACACGCACACGCCGTGTGCGGGACCATGCCAGACAGTCGACAAAATGGGGTTGTCATCCCCGGCGAAAGGAGGAACGGCACGCCATTCTCCGTCTGGTAAGGCGATGTCACTCACCGAATCCGTGGCGTTTATTGTTATTAACCAGCGGCCGGAGAGCAGAATCTGCATTCTGTGCGCCTTCTGCTCCCACTCCTCTCGCTGCAGTGGTCTGCCGCTGGCATTGAACCACTGCACATTGCCGTCGCCCTCTTGCCACCAGCGATCGGCGGTTAACGCCGGGATCTGCTGACGCAAACGGATCAGGGCGGCGGTAAAATCCACCAGACTGCTCTCTTCTTCCTGCCAGTCGAGCCAGGTCAGGATATTATCCTGACAGTAGGCGTTGTTGTTGCCGTGCTGGCTGTGGCCGCGCTCGTCGCCGGCGAGCAGCATCGGCGTGCCCTGCGCCAGCAGCAGCGACGTCAGCAGCGCATGCGTGCTCAGGCGACGGCGCTCGATCACGTCGAAGCTGGCGCGCAGCCCTTCTACGCCGTGGTTGTAGCTGAAATTGCCGTTGCTGCCGTCGCGGTTATCCTCGCCGTTGGCCTGGTTATGCTTATGGTTAAAGCTCACCACGTCGCGCAGCGTAAAGCCGTCGTGCGCAGTAATCAGGTTGACGGCGGCGTGCGGCAGTCGGCCGTCGCGCTGGAACAGATCGCTGGAGGCGGCGAAGCGGCGCGCGAACGCGCCGTTACTGACGTCGCGGTGCAGCCAGAAGCGCCGCATATCGTCGCGGAAATGGTCGTTCCACTCGGCGAACAGCGGCGGAAAGTTGCCGACCTGATAGCCGCCTGGCCCGATATCCCAGGGTTCGGCGATCAGCTTGACCTGCGAGAGCAGCGGGCAGGCTTTGATCGCCTCGAACAGCGGCGCGTGCGCCGAGAAATCGGGCGTGCGCCCCAGCACCGGCGCCAGATCGAAGCGAAAGCCGTCGACGTGGCAGACGCGCACCCAGTAGCGCAACGCCTCCAGCGCCCAGTTCATCACCTCAGGATCGCTGAGATTCAGGGTATTGCCGCAGCCGGTCCAGTTTTCATATTCGCCCTGCGGGCTCAGCCAGTAGTAGCTGGCGTTATCGACGCCGCGCTGCGACAGCGTCGGGCCGATCTCCTCCAGCTCGGCGGTGTGGTTGAACACCACGTCCAGCAGCACTTCGATACCCGCCGCGTGCAGATCCTTCACCGCCTGCTGAAACTCCTGCAGAGGCGACGCGCTCTCCTGCGAGGCGTAGCGCGGATCGACGGCCCAGAGCGCAAAAGGGTTGTAGCCCCAGTAGTTACTTAATCCAAGACGCTGCAGGCGCGGCTCGCTGGCGAAATGGGCCACCGGCAGCAGCTCCAGCGCGGTGACGCCGAGATGGCGCAGGTAATTCACCATAACAGGATGGCCGAGGGCGGCGTAAGTCCCGCGCAGCGATTCCGGAATTTCCGGATGTCGCTGCGTTAATCCGCGGACGTGCGCTTCGTAAATAATCGTGTTGCCCCAGGGCGTACGCGGGGCGACGTCGCCTTCCCAGTCGAAGTCCTCCGCCACCACCAGCGATTTAGGCGCCACGGCGGCGCTGTCCTGCTCGTCAGGCTGCTCGATACCGCCGTAAAGTCGTGGGTCGTCTGTTACCTCGCCCTCTACCGCGCGGGCGCAGGGATCGACCAACAGCTTGGCGGGATTAAAGCGGTGCCCGCGCTCAGGCGCCCAGGGGCCGTGAACGCGGAAGCCGTAGCGCTGACCCGGTTTTAGCGCGGCCGCATAGCCGTGCCAGATATCGCCGGTGCGCGCCGGCAGATCGAAGCGTCGCTCTTTGCCCTGGTCGAACAGGCAAAGCTCGACGCGCGCGGCATGCCGGGAGAAGAGCGTAAAGTTAACGCCCTTGCCGTCGTAACTGGCGCCTGGCGGCTCAGCACGTCCCGGAAGCAGCGTCATTCCGCCTCCTTCACCAGCCAGATTGTCGCCAGCGGCGGCAGCGTCAGCGACAGGGACTGCGATCGGTTGTGGCTGGCGATCTCATCGGTATGCACCACCGGGTTGCGCGTATCGCTGCCGTGATAGCTGTGCTGATCGGTGTTGATCACTTCGCGCCAGTTCCCCGCCTGATTAACGCCAAAGCGATAGTTGTGGCGCGGCACCGGCGTAAAGTTGCTGGCGACGATAATCTCGTTGCCGTCGCGGTCGCGGCGCACAAAGACGAAGACCGAGTTTTCGCGATCGTCGACCACCAGCCACTCAAAGCCGGCCGGGTCGAAATCGAGCTGATGCATCGGCGCGTAGTGGCGATAGGTGTGGTTGAGGTCGCGCACCAGCCGCTGCACGCCGTGGTGCCAGTTATCGGCGCCCTCCAGCAGATGCCAGTCAAGGCTGACATCGTGGTTCCACTCTTTGCCCTGTGCGAACTCGCCGCCCATAAACATCAGTTTTTTGCCGGGGAAGGCCCACATCCAGCCGTAGTAGGCGCGCAGGTTGGCGAACTTCTGCCAGGGGTCGCCCGGCATACGATCAAGCAGCGACTTCTTGCCGTGCACCACTTCGTCATGGGAAAGCGGCAGCATGAAGTTTTCGGTGTAGTTGTACATCATGCCGAAGCTCATCAGGTCGTGATGATGGCAGCGATATATCGGGTCTAGCTTCATGTAGTCGAGGGTGTCGTGCATCCAGCCCAGATTCCACTTGTACCAGAAGCCGAGGCCGCCCGATTCCGGCGGACGCGACACGCCGTCGAAATCGGTGGACTCTTCGGCGATGGTGACGGTGCCTGGCGCGGCGCGCCCCAGCGTGCGGTTGGTGTAGCGCAGGAAGGCGATAGCTTCGAGATTTTCCCGACCGCCGTAGTGGTTCGGCACCCATTCGCCTTCGGCGCGGCTATAGTCGCGGTAGATCATCGAGGCCACGGCGTCGACGCGCAAACCGTCGATGCCGTAGCGCTCCAGCCAGTAGAGCGCGTTGCCCGCCAGATAGTTGCTCACTTCGCGGCGGCCAAAGTTGTAGATCAGGGTGTTCCAGTCCTGATGATAGCCTTCGCGCGGGTCGCTGTGCTCGTAGAGCTCGGTACCGTCGAACTTCGCCAGGCCGAAATCGTCGCTGGGGAAGTGGCCCGGCACCCAGTCGAGCAGCACGTTCAGGCCCGCTTCGTGCGCGGCGTTAATGAAATAAAGGAATTCGTCGCGCGTGCCGAAGCGGCGCGTCGGCGCATACATGCCGAGCGGCTGATAGCCCCAGCTGCCGTCGAAGGGATGCTCGTTGATCGGCAGCAGCTCGATGTGGGTGAAGCCCATCTCTTTGACGTAGGGCACCAGCTGCTCCGCCAGCTCTTTGTAGCTGAGCCAGAAGTTGTTCTCGGTGTGGCGGCGCCATGAGCCGAGATGCACCTCGTAGACGGAGATCGGCGCGTCGAATTCGTTGCGCGCCTTACGCTCTTCGGCCATCTCGACCTTCGGCGGCAGGCCGCAGATCATCGAGGCGGTTTGCGGGCGCATCTGCGCCTCGAAGGCGTAAGGGTCAGCTTTAATACGCAGCTGGCCGCTGTTATCGACGATTTCAAACTTATAGAGCTGACCGTTGTACGCGCCCGGCACAAACAGCTCCCAGATACCCATTTCGCGGCGGAAGCGCATCGGATGGCGGCGGCCGTCCCAGAAGTTGAAATCGCCCACCACCGAGACGCGCTGCGCGTTAGGCGCCCAGACGCTAAAGCGCGTGCCGTGCACGTCGTCAATTACCGCGCCGTGCGCGCCCAGGGTTTCGTAAGGGCGCAAATGGGTGCCTTCCGCCAGCAGCCAGGCGTCCATCTCCTGCAGCAGCGGCCCGAAGCGATAGGCGTCGTCGATCAGATTCTGCTGACCGTGCCAGTTCACCGCCAGCTGGTAGCGAAACATATTCTTGCGGCGCGGCACCACCGCGCTGAAAAAGCCGCGCGAATCGAGGCATTTCAGCTGGGCGACTTTGCGCCCGGTGTTAGTCTCTATTACCCATACTTCCGAAGCGTCGGGCAGCAGCGCCCTGACTTCCAGCCCGTTGGCTGTCTGGTGCATCCCCAGCAAGGCGAAGGGATCGGAGTAATTACCCGCAAACAGGGCATTGATCGCCAGGCGATCGGGAAGCTCTGACATGACTTTCTTCCTGTGATTATGTGGCAGGCGAAATGAGCGCGGCTTATGCCACGCATCAGGTGCGCTGCTCTTCATTGAGCCATGCGTACAACGGCAGAGAAAGGAAACCGCTCCGTGGGAAAATAACTTTGCCGTGTACAACAACTATTCAGTGCGAAATGCAAAACAGTCAACAACCGGCACATCATTGTTAAATCATAGCTTGGGCTTGCAGGTTGCCAGCCCGGAAAGCGAAAAATTGTTGGCGGGGACGTAAAAAAGGGAAGCCGATCACTTACAGACGCTAAGCGGTTTGACTTATTTCAGAATAATCAGGCAAAAGGCCGGGAACATCCCGGCCTCGCTTAGTGTTTTGTTTTAGTCGACCAGCAGACGCAACATGCGGCGCAGCGGCTCGGCCGCGCCCCACAGCAGCTGATCGCCGACGGTAAAGGCAGAGAGATACTCCGGGCCCATATTGAGCTTGCGCAGGCGACCGACCGGCGTGGTCAGTGTGCCGGTCACCGCCGCAGGCGTCAGCTCGCGCATGGTCAGCTCGCGGTCGTTAGGCACCACTTTCACCCACTCGTTATGGGACGCCAGCAGCTGTTCGATTTCCGCCAGCGGCACATCTTTTTTCAGCTTCAGGGTGAACGCCTGGCTGTGGCAGCGCAGCGCGCCGACGCGCACGCAGAGGCCATCGACCGGAATGGTGCGCGCGGTGCCGAGGATCTTGTTGGTTTCCGCCTGACCTTTCCACTCTTCGCGGCTCTGGCCGTTGTCGAGCTGCTTGTCGATCCACGGGATCAGACTGCCGGCCAGCGGCACGCCGAAGTTATCGGTCGGCAGCGTGCCAGAGCGGGTCAGCTCGGTGACGCTGCGCTCAATGTCGAGAATGGCCGACGCCGGATCCTGCAGCGAGGTGGCGACGTGGTTATGCAGCATACCCATCTGGGTCAGCAGTTCGCGCATATGGCGCGCGCCGCCGCCGGACGCCGCCTGATAGGTGGCGACGGAGGCCCACTCCACCAGATCCTGGGCAAACAGGCCGCCCAGCGACATCAGCATCAGACTCACGGTGCAGTTGCCGCCGACGAAGGTGTTGATGCCTTTGTCGAGGCCCTGACGAATCACCTGATGGTTGACCGGATCGAGAATAATGATGGCGTCGTCTTTCATGCGCAGCGTCGAGGCCGCGTCAATCCAGTAGCCCTGCCAGCCGCTGGCGCGCAGCTTCGGGTAGACTTCACTGGTATAGTCGCCGCCCTGACAGGTGATAATGATATCCAGCGCCCTGAGCGCCTCGATATCAAACGCATCCTGCAGCGCACCGGTGGACTTGCCGCCAAACGTCGGCGCAGCCTGTCCCAGTTGCGAGGTGGAGAAGAAGACCGGATTGATAACGTCAAAATCACGCTCTTCGCTCATGCGCGACATCAGCACGGAGCCGACCATACCGCGCCAACCAATAAAACCTACATTATTCATTTTCTGTCCGTCTCAGTCAGCGATAAGGGCCGACCTGCTTACCGAAGGGAAGAACGGAATGGGTTTTCACTCCGCTCTGCGTCATAAATGGATTTACCTGTGACCAACAACTCTACAAAATGCAGCTTTTCTGGCAAGTGAATTAATTCGATTGCGCCAACTTTTTCAGCAGCGCGGCTAATAACCCCGCGTCGGGATGAAAGGAATAACCAAAAAAATGACTGAAATGATTTCTGCGACCATCTTACTGCTGCTGATTATGGATCCACTGGGCAACCTGCCGATTTTTATGTCGGTGCTCAAGCATCTGGAGCCGAAGCGGCGGCGCGCGGTGCTGATCCGCGAGCTGCTGATCGCGCTGGTGCTGATGCTGCTGTTTCTGTTCGCGGGCGAACGCATTCTGACGTTCCTTAATCTGCGCACCGAAACCGTCTCGATTTCCGGCGGCGTGATCCTGTTTCTTATCGCCATCCGCATGATTTTCCCGTCGGACGAAAGCAGCAGCAGCGGCCTGCCCGCGGGCGAAGAGCCCTTTCTGGTGCCGCTGGCGATCCCGCTGGTCGCCGGCCCGTCGCTGCTCGCCACGCTGATGCTGCTGTCGCATCAGTATCCTAACCAGATGGGGCATCTTGTCGGCGCGCTGCTGATCGCCTGGGGCGTCACGGTGACGATTCTGCTGCTGTCGGGGCTGTTTTTACGGCTGCTGGGCGACAAAGGCGTCAACGCGCTGGAGCGTCTGATGGGGCTGATTTTGATTATGCTGGCGACGCAGATGTTCCTGGACGGCATTCGCGTCTACCTCAAGCTGTAGCGCCTCGCCGCAAATAACCTTTATCTTGGTGTGGTTTTGGGTTGATTAATGTTTCGCTGCGTATTATCGCGCCGTTTAACCGTTAATTTCATACCAGGACCACACCATGAAAACCGCTCAACCCGCCCAGCCTGCCCGTCGCTCCATTCTGAAGAAAACGCTGGCGCTGTCCGCGCTCTCCGTAACCGGCGTTGGCACACTGGGCCTGCCGACCCTCTCTTTCGCCGCCTCGCTGAGCAAAGAGGAGCGCGACGCCATGACGCCGGACGCGGTCATCGCCCACTTTAAGCAGGGCAACCTGCGCTTTCGCGAAAACCGTCCGGTAAAACATGACTACCTGGCGCAGAAGCGCAACAGCATTGCCGGTCAGTACCCGGCGGCGGTGATCCTGAGCTGCATCGACTCGCGCGCGCCCGCTGAGATTGTGCTGGACGCCGGCATCGGCGAAACCTTCAACGCGCGCGTCGCCGGTAATATCAGCAACCGCGATATGCTGGGCAGCATGGAGTTCGCCTGCGCCGTTGCCGGCGCGAAGGTGGTGCTGGTGATGGGACATACGCGCTGCGGCGCGGTGCGCGGCGCGATCGATAACGCGGAGCTGGGCAACCTGACCGGCCTGCTGGAGGAGATTAAGCCGGCCATCGAGAAAACCGTCTACAGCGGCGAGCGTAGCGGCAGCAACTACGATTTCGTCGACGCGGTAGCGCGGAAAAACGTCGAGCTGACCATCGAGAGCATCCGTAACAACAGCCCGGTGCTGAAGCAGCTGGAAGAGCAGAAAAAAATCAAAATCGTCGGCAGCATGTACCATCTGTCCGGCGGCAAAGTTGAGTTTTTCGAGGCTTAAGCGAGAAGCCGTCACGCAGGCGTGACGGCTTTTAGTCAGGACAGCAGCTGAAAGGCGATCATGCCGACAATGGCGCCTACTGTGCCGAGGATGGTCTCCATCAGCGTCCAGGTCTTCAGGGTTTCCCCTTCGGTGGCGCCGGTAAAGCGGCCAAACAGCCAGAAGCCCGCATCGTTAACGTGGCTAATAATGATAGAGCCGCCGCCGATGCAGATAGAGAGCGCCGCCAGCTGCGCGCCGCTGTAGTGCAGCGGTTCAATCACCGGCATTACCAGCCCGACCGTGGTGAGGCAGGCGACCGTGGCCGACCCCTGAATCACGCGCACCGCGCCGGAAAGGATAAAGCAGGCCAGCGCGACGGGCAGCCCCGCGCCGGTCAGCGCATGGCCCAGCACCGGGCCGACGCCAGAATCGACCAGTACCTGCTTGAACACGCCGCCCGCGCCGATCACCAGCAGGATTATGCCCGCAGGCTGCAGCGCGCTGCCGCACACCTGCATCACCTTCTCTTTATCCATGCCCTGACGGTAGGCCAGGCCGTAAATCGCCACCAGGCAGGCGATGAGGATCGCCGTAAAGGGATGGCCGATAAACTCCAGCCACTCATACAGCGAGGAGCCCTGCTCGGTAAAGCGCGCGCCGATGGTTTTCAGCCCCACCAGCATCAGCGGAAACAGGATCAGCGCCAGGCTGAAGCCGAACGACGGCAGCTTCGCCGCGTCGACGTCCGGCTGATGATCTTCCGGCGGCGCGCTAAAGGTCACGTGACGCGCAATCAGCGAACCGAACAGCGGACCGGCGATCAGCATGCCGGGAATGGCGGCGCACAGGCCGAGCAGGATCATCCATCCGAAGTCGGCGTGCATCTGCGAGGCGAGCAGCATCGGCGCCGGGCCTGGCAGCAGAAAGGCCGCCGAGGCCGCCACGCCGGCGAACAGCGGGATAACCAGCTTCACCAGGTTATCGTGGGTGCGGCGCGCCACGGCGAAGGCAATGCTGATCAACAGCACCACCGCCACCTCAAAGAAGAGCGGCAGCGCGCAGATCAGGCCGGCGATGCCCATGGCGTAGTGGGCGCGGCTTTCGCCGAAGGTTTTCAGCATGCGGATGGCGATCTGATCGACCGCGCCCGTCTCATGCAGGATTTTGCCGAACATCGCGCCCAGCGCGACGACGATAGCGAGGAAGCCCAGCGTGCCGCCCATGCCTTTCTGCATGGTATCGGCGATCTTGTCCAGCGGCATGCCGGAGCAGAGGCCTGCGCCAATCGACACCAGCATCAGCGCGACGAAGGCGTGCATCCGCGCTTTCATCACCAAAAAAAGCAGCAGCAGGACAGAGCCTGCTGCGGTTAAAACCAGCGTTGCGGTACTCATGACTAACCCTTGTTGATGGCTTTCCCGATAGCCGCAACCGTAGCCGCAACAACTTCGTCAACTGAATGATTGATATCGACCGTCAGCACGTCCGGCTCGTCTGCGCCCGGCTCTTCCAGCGTGGCGAACTGCGTCACCAGCATCTGCGGTTTAAAGAAGTGGCCTTTGCGCGCCTTCAGACGAGATTCGATGGTGTCGAAATCGCCCTTGAGGTAGATAAAGCGCAGGTTGTCGTTGCCCTGACGCAGAATGTCGCGGTAACGCTTTTTCAGCGCGGAACAGACGATAATGGAGATTGCCTGGGTACGCTGCATGGCGAACGCGGCGTCGTTGAGCGCCTGTAGCCATGGCTGACGATCGTTGTCGTCCAGCGGATGGCCGTCGGCCATTTTTAAAATATTGGCGCGCGGATGAAGAAAATCGCCGTCAAGAAACGCGGTATTGAGCTGGTGGGAAACCTGGTTAGCGACAACGGACTTTCCGCTGCCTGAAACGCCCATCAGAATAAAGACGTGATGCGACGAAGATTGAGTAGTCATTTTTCTGCTCCGGCAGGTAAATTCGCCAATGTTACCGATAACAATGCTGGTTGCCATTGTGTTAAGCCCACTACAGGCTGGCAACCCTGTTTAGCCGGAAAAGCACGAAAGTGTGAACTGACTCATAAAAATGCCAGATTCAGATGCTGCCGCCTTCGCTGATGTCGAAGCCGATATCCAGCGGCGCGGAGACGCTGACATCGCCGCTGATACGCGCCAGCAGCATGGCGGCCGCTTCGCGTCCCATGCGTTCGCGCGGCGTCAGGACGGTCGCCAGCTGCGGCGTCACAACCTGACTAATATCATGGCCGTGAAAGCCGGCGATCGCCATTTGCGACGGAACTTTTAATCCCTGGCGCTGGCATTCAAACATCGCGCCGACCGCCAGGTCGTCGTTGGTGCAGAACAGACTGTCAGTTTGCGGATAGCGACGCTGCGCCTCGCACAGCAGCATACCGCCCGCGCTGAAGGAAGAGGCCTCTTCCATCATTACGCTGCGCGGCTCCAGCCCCGCTTCGCGCATCGCTTTCTCGTAGCCCTGCTGCTTCTGCAGGGTGCGCTCATCAAGACGCGCCCCCAGGTAAACCGTATGGCGATGCCCTTTGCGCAGGATAGCGTGCGTCATCTGGCGCGCCGCCTCGACGTTATCGAAGCCTACCGCCATATCGAGGCACGGCGAGACGCTGTCCATCATCTCAATCACCGGAATGCCCGCCACTTCCAGCATGCGCAGCGTGGCGGGAGTATGGGTGCGCTCGGTGAGAATGACGCCGTCGATATTCCAGCCCAGCAGCGAACGCAGCTGCAGCTCCTCTTTTTGCGGGCTGTAGCCGAAGTGGGCGACCAGCGTCTGATAGCCCGCCTCGTCGGTTACCGCTTCGATGCCGCGCAGCACGTCGGCAAACACCTGGTTGGTCAGCGAAGGCAGCAGCACGCCGATGGCGCGGCTGGTGGCGTTGGAGAGCATATCCGGCGCGCGGTTAGGGATGTAGCCCAGCTCATCAAGCGCGACGGCAATCTTGTCGCGCAGCGGCGCGGAAACCTGCTCAGGATTGCGCAGGTAGCGGCTGACGGTCATTTTCGTTACGCCGACACGATCGGCAACATCCTGTAATACCGGTCTTTTTTTCTTCATCGTATGCGCCCAGGGTCACAATTACGATGAGTCTATCACTATTCAGCGGGAGAATTGTAAACCGGGCGCGACTGTGCGCGCCCCGTCACCGCTTAAACCGGCGGCAGATCGAACAGCAGCACTTCGGCGTCGCTGCTGGCTTCCAGGGTTACGCTCGCCTCATCCCAGACGGCAAACGCGTCGCTGGTGCGGGCGGTTTCGCCGTTGACGCGGATCTCGCCTTTAACCACCTGCACCCAGACGCGGCGGCCGGTTTCGATAGCGACCTCATCTTTTTCGCCTGCGCTGAAGACCCAGCGCGACAGCGTCATATCCTGATAGACCTTGAGCGATCCCTCACGGGCGTCCGGCGTCAGCACAAACTGACGTCCTTTTACGTCCGGGAAGCGGCGCTGGGCGTAACGCGGTTCGATGCCGGTACGCTCTGGAATAATCCAGATCTGATAAAGGTGCAGCGGATCGCTGCTGCTGGCGTTGTACTCAGAGTGACGCACGCCGGTGCCCGCGCTCATGATCTGAAATTCGCCCGCCGGGATCTGCTCTTTATTGCCCATGCTGTCCTGATGCTCGACGGTGCCGGAGAGCACGTAGGTCAGGATCTCCATATCTTTGTGCGGGTGCGTACCGAAGCCCTGCCCGGCCGCGACGATATCTTCGTTAATGACGCGCAGCGCTGAAAAGCCCATAAAATTCGCGTCGTGATAGCTGGCGAAAGAGAAGGTGTGCCAGCTTTCCAGCCAGCCGTGATTCGCGTGGCCGCGTTCTTCTGCTTTGCGTAAGTAAATCATGTTCAGTTCTCCTCAATGTTTTAAAACAGTCTGAACCTGAGGCGAACCTATTGATAGCTGAAAAACTTCACGCCTCTGTTCAAAAAAGGTGAACAAGCGATTTGCGGATGATGAGCAGGGTTGAATAATGCGGCGGGCAAAAAAAAAGCCAGCACCCGAGCTGGCTAAGTAATACTGGAAGCAATGTGAGCAATGTCGTGCTTTCCGGTTTGTCTGAGGACGCCCCGAGAACGCATCGCAATAATAATCATTATCATTCGCGTCTGTAAAGGCTTTTATGATCTTTTCTGTTGATTATTAATAAGATTTCCTTGATGTTTGAAAGGGTTTTTAGTATCGGCTGAGCAAACACTCTGAGCGGGTTCCGCCCGCCAGGCGGCAGGGAGTTTCAGCCGCTCCGCTGCTGGCGTGCGTGTTAAGGGGCTCGCCAGCCCCTTAACAATCCCGGCTTCCGGCAGCCTCCACGCCGCGCTCCGCGCGGTCCCTTCGTTGCTTACGTCGGCCGCACGGACCGCGCGGATTCGACATCCTGTCTCATGCCGCGCTCTCGCCGACGTCCTGTCGGCTCGTCCTGGCCGCCGTGCGCGCCTCAGCGTGTCGGATGCCTCTGACTGCCCCGCCTGTGAGTTTCATTATTTTTTATTAACGACAGCGTCGTCTGAACGCATGATTCATGCTTTCAGCGATGAGGCTGCGCCTTCAATAATCAGGATTTGCAGCGGGGGTTGTGGGGGCCATCGCAGCCGCTGAGCGGAGGAAGGATTTCAGGATGAGGCGACAGGACGTCGCCGAAAGCGCGGGCCAGGCCAGGACGGCCTGTCCTGCGCGGTCCGTCAGAAATCCTGAGAGAGCGAAGGGACCCGCGCAGCGGGCGGGTGAGCTGGCCCGGGGCGCGGGTGCAGGGCCGGCGCCTACCGGCCCTGCTCGGTCGCCTGCAGCGGGCGAAATGAAACTCCCTCGCTGTCAGGCGAACGAAACTTGCGCCAAGGCCCGCCTGCGCAGCAGGCCAACATTTTAATACCCCGCGCTTAAATCCCCTGGCGTACGCGGGTCCGATGCGCCGTAAAGCGTGCCGTCCGGCCCAATCATAATGCTCTGCGTGCTGCCCATTGCCGGCAACACCTTCACATGCTGCCCTTTATTCTCCAGCAAACGCAGCGTGTCCGGGCTGAACCCCTTCTCGACGCGCAGCTGATCCGGCAGCCACTGGTGATGGAAGCGCGGCGCATTGGTCGCCTCTGCAACGTTCATCCCGAAATCGACGCTGTTCACCACCATTTGCAGCACGGTGGTGATAATGCGGCTGCCGCCCGGACTGCCGGTCACCAGCCAGGTTTTGCCCCCTTTCGCCACAATGGTCGGCGACATCGACGAGAGCGGACGCTTGGCGGGCTGTACCGCATTCGCTTCGCCGCCAACCAGTCCGTAGACGTTCGGCGTGCCCGGCTTGGCGGAGAAGTCGTCCATTTCGTTGTTCAGCAGGATGCCGCTGTTGCCCGCGACGATGCCGCTGCCGAAATTGGTATTCAGGGTATAGGTCACCGCGACTGCCGTGCCCTGCTTATCTACGACTGAAAAGTGTGTGGTCTGGTTGCTCTCATAGGGTTCCAGCTTGCCAGGCTTAATCTCGCTCGACGGACGCGCTTTCGCCACGTCAATCTGCTGCGCGATCGACTTCGCGTAGGCTTTGCTGGTGAGCGCCTGCCACGGCACTTTGACAAAATCGGGATCGCCAAGATACTCCGAGCGGTCGGCATAGGCGTATTTCTCCGCTTCAGCGACCACCTGCATCGCGTCGGCGCTGCCGAAGCCCATTTTCGCCAGATCGAAGTTTTCCAGAATATTGAGGATCTGCACGATATGGATCCCGCCGGATGAGGGCGGCGGCATAGAGAAGACCTCATAGCCGCGATAGGTGCCGCTGATCGGCTTACGCTCGACGGCACGGTAGGCCGCCAGATCCGCTTTGCCAATCAGGCCGCCGTGCTGCGCCATCTCGCTGGCAATCTCGTCGGCGATTTCGCCTTTATAGAAGGCGTCTGGTCCCTGCTGCGCAATCAGCTGCAGGCTGTGGGCGAGATTCTTCTGCACCAGACGATCGCCCTTCCGCCACGGCGTGCCGTCAGGCTTAAAGAAGATCGCCTTGCTGTTGGGATGCGCCAGCAGCACCTCCTTGCCGTAGGTTTTCAGATCGTCCGCCAGCGCGTCGTTGACCACATAGCCTTCGCGCGCCAGTTTGATCGCCGGCGCCAGCAGCGTGCTGAGCGGCAGCGTGCCATATTTTTGCGCCGCCAGCGCAAAGCCCGCCACGCTGCCGGGCGTGCCGGAGGCGAGATGCGAGGTCAGCGACAGCTTGCTGTCGGCGTTGCCCTGCTTATCGAGGAACATATCGCGCGAGGCGCGGCCCGGCGCCATTTCGCGGAAGTCGATAGAGGTAGCGCGGCCGGATGCGGTACGCAGCAGCATAAAGCCGCCGCCGCCCAGGTTGCCCGCCTGCGGATGCGTCACCGCCAGCGCGAAGCCGACGGCGACGGCGGCGTCCACCGCGTTGCCGCCCTGGCGCAGAATATCCACGCCAACCTGCGTCGCCAGCGCATCCACCGAGGCGACCATGCCGTTCTGCGCCCTGACGGGATGAAAGGTATCATCCTCGACGCCATAAGAGACGGGCGGCGCGCTGGCAGGCGCGGCGGCATCAGCGACGCTGACCACCGTTAAACTCATCATCACAGCCCAGCCAAGCTGGCGTATATTTCCTCGCATCATCATCCCTCTACCCTTTTCAGTTGTTTACATTTGTTATCACGCAGGCAAGTGTTTACAAATACAGCAAAAAAATAACATCTAAGTCAAATTCGGTGCGTTCCTGGGGGAGAAGTTTGTGAGGTTGCTAAACTTATAGCTGCGGCCACGGCGCATCACACGCCGGTGAGGCCGCGTTGACGGAGGAAGTCACATGAAAAAATGGTTAATCGCCTTTGCCGCGCTGCTGCCGCTTAGCGGCATGGCTAATATGCTGAACAACACTAATCAACCTAATCAGCCGGGCTACAATCCAAGCCAGCAGCGTATGCAGACGCAGATGCAAATCCAGCAGCAGCAGCAGCAGGGCAAACTGCAGCAGGATCAGCAGCAGCAGACGCAGCAGATACAGCGCAAACTGCAGGAACAGCGCAGCAGCGCCCAGCAGCGCGTTATCAACACGCAGCCGGGACAGCAGCAGAATCGTAATTAACGGAAGTCGGGGCCGATGATGTCGATGCGATCGGTGCAGATGGCGTCGACGCCCCATTTCAGCAGGGTACGCGCTCGATCCGGGTCGTTCACCGTGTAGACCAGAATATGCAGGCCGGCGGCCTTCAACGCCGCGACGCGCCCGGCGTCGAGCAGTTTATGATTAAGGTGAATCGAGACGCACGCCAGCGCGGCGGTTTTGCTTTGCCACGCCTCATCCCATTCATCAAGCAGCAGGCCGCGCGGCAAATCCGGTTCTGCCTGCATCGCCGATTCCAGCGCCACGTAAGAGAACGACGACAGCAGCGGCGCAGTCATGCCCTGCCACAGCGTTTTCGCCGCATGGGCGATGGCGCGGCCGGTTTCCGCCTCGCTACCGGTAGTGGGTTTAATTTCGATATTCGCCATCATGCCGTAGCGGCGACAGCGCGCCGCCACGTCGGGAAGCAGCGCCAGCGGTTCGCCGTCGAACGCCTTGCCGAACCAGCCGCCCGCGTCGAGCTGCGCCAGTTTATCCCACGGCAGCTCCCCCGCTACGCCCCAGCCGTTGCTGGTGCGATCCAGCGTGTCGTCGTGCAGCAGAAAAATCTGCTTATCCTGCGACAGCTTCGCGTCGAACTCGATCATGGTATGGCCCCACTCCGCGCCGACGTCGATCGCCGCCAGGGTATTTTCCGGGGCCAGTTTGCCGCCGCCGCGATGGGCGACGATATGAGGATAGGGCCAGCTGTATGTGCTCATTCCAGACGCTTCCCGGTAGTTGAATCGAAATAGTGTAACGCATCCGACGGCAGATGCAGCCACAGCGTGCTGCCCGCCTGCGGGCGTTCGCTGTGCGGCAGACGCACCACCAGCGGCGTCTCGCCGATGCGTCCGTGCGCCAGGTTGTCTGCGCCGAGCAGCTCCAGCGTCTCAACGCGCAGCGGAATGCCCTCGCGATCGCGCGGGCTGATCCGCACATGTTCGGGACGGATGCCGAGCGTCACGGCGCGATTCGCCCATTTCGCCTTGATGTCGCCGAGCGGCAGAGAGTATGAGTTGTCGATATTGAAGCGCGTGCCGTCGCTGCCGATCTGGCCGTCAATCAGGTTCATCGCCGGCGCGCCGATAAAGGAGGCGACGAACTGGCTGGCGGGACGCTCGTAAATCTCTACCGGCGTGCCGATCTGCTCGACAAAGCCCTTGTTCAATACCATCACGCGCTGCGCCAGCGTCATCGCTTCGACCTGATCGTGCGTCACGTAAAGGCTGGTGGTTTGCAGGCGACGGTGCAGCTGCTGCAGCTCCAGCCGCATCTGCACGCGCAGCCGCGCGTCCAGGTTGGAGAGCGGCTCGTCGAACAGGAACACCGAGGGCTCGCGCACGATAGCGCGGCCCATCGCCACGCGCTGGCGCTGCCCGCCGGAAAGCTCGCGCGGACGGCGGCTCAGCAGCTGATCCAGCTCCAGGCTGCGTGCTGCCTCCAGCACGCGCAGGCGGATATGTTCTTTGCTCATGCCGCGGATCTTCAGCCCGTAGGCCATATTCTCCTCGACCGTCATATGCGGGTAGAGCGCGTAGTTCTGGAACACCATAGCGATGCCGCGATCTTTCGGCTCCAGCTGAGTGACGCGTCTGTCGTCGATATAGATATCGCCGGAGGTGACGCGCTCCAGCCCGGCCACCATGCGCAGCAGCGTCGATTTGCCGCAGCCGGAGGGACCGACCATCACCATAAATTCGCCGTCGTTGACGGTGACGTTCAGCGGCTGAATGATTTGATTCTTGCCGTCGTAGGACTTGGTTACCGCCTGAAGGGTTACGCCTGCCATGCTTATTTCTCGCTCTCGACCAGGCCACGCACGAACGCGCGCTGCATGACCAGCACCACCACTACCGGTGGGATCAGGGTTAATAACATTGCCGCCATCACTTCGTTCCACTGCGTCGGCGATCCGCTGGTGGAGATCATGCTTTTGATCCCCGCCACCGCGGTGCTGAGCGAGGCGTCATTGACGATCAGCAGCGGCCAGAGATACTGATTCCAGCCGTAGATAAAGGTGATCACGAACAGCGCCGCGAGATTGGTTTTCGACAGCGGCAGCACGATGTCCCAGAAGAAGCGCAGCGCGCTGGCGCCGTCGATGCGCGCCGCCTCGATCAGCTCGTCCGGCAGCGACATAAAGAACTGGCGGAACAGAAAGGTCGCCGTGGCCGATGCCATCAGCGGCAGCGTCAGGCCGCTGTAGCTGTCGAGCATATGGAGATCGGCAATCACCTGCACGGTAGGGAAAATACGCACCTCGACCGGCAGCATCAGCGTAATGAAGATCAGCCAGAAAAAGAGCGTGCGCAGCGGAAAGCGAAACCAGACCAGCGCAAAGGCGGAGAGCATCGACACCGTGATTTTGCCGACGGTAATGCCGAACGCCATAATCAGGCTGTTCAGCAGCATCAGGCTGAACGCCGGGCCGCTGCCGTTAACCCCCTGGGTCCAGATTCGCGAGACGTTCTCCCACAGGTGAGTGCCGGGGATCAGGGTCATCGGCACCTGATAGACCGCCTCGTTATCCAGCGTAGCGGCGACGAAGGCGACGTAGAGCGGAAAAAGGATGGTGAGCACGCCCAGCACCAGCAGCGTGTGGCTGAAGATATCCAGCCCGCGACGGTTTTCAATCATTGGTACTGCACCTTACGCTCAACGAAGCGGAACTGTATAACGGTCAGGCCGATCACCAGCAGCATCAGCACCACCGACTGCGCCGCCGATGAAGAGAGATCCAGCCCGGTAAAACCTTCGCGATAGATTTTGTAGATCAGCGTGGTGGTAGCCTGCACCGGTCCGCCGCCGGTCGCGGCGTCGATTACCGGGAAGGTGTCGAAGAAGGCGTAGATCAGGTTCACCACCAGCAGAAAGAAGCTCACCGGCGTAATCAGCGGCAGCGACAGATTGAAGAAGCGGCGCACCGGCCCGGCGCCGTCAATCGCCGCCGCCTCCACCAGCGATTTCGGGATCGACTGCAGCGCGGCGAAAAAGAAGAGAAAGTTGTAGCTCATCTGCTGCCAGATTGAGGCGACGACAATCAGGAACATCGCCTGGCCGCTGTTCTGGGCATAGTTCCAGCTATAGCCAAGCTGGTTGAGAAAGTGGCTAATCAGGCCAAGGCCGGGATTGAACAGAAACATCCACATCACCGCCGCGACCACCGGCGCCACCGCGTAGGGCAGCAGCAGCAGCGTCTGATAGAGCTTGCGCAGCCGGATAACGTAATCCACCAGCGCCGCCAGCAGCAGCGACAGCACCATGCCGCACACCGTGACCAGCGTGCTGAACACGATGGTGGTCCAGAAAGCCTCGAGATAGTAGCTGTCCTGAAACAGGCGCCTGAAATTGTCCAGGCCGACAAAGGTGCTGGAGATGCCGAACGGATCGAGGTTTTGCAGCGAATACCACAGGGCTTCGCCCGCAGGCCAGAGGAAAAAGATAGCGGTAATCAGCAGCTGCGGCAGCACCAGCAGATAGGGCAACAGACTGGTGCGAAACACCGGACGAGATGAAGACATAGCGTACTCTGTCTGAGAAAGAGAACAGGGCCGGCACGCGCCGGCCCTTTTAACGTCACAGGTTATTTCACCTGCTGTTCAAAGCGGCGCAGCAGTTCGTTGCCGCGTTTCACCGCGCTATCCAGCGCGGCCTGCGGCGACTGCTTGCCGGTCCAGACGCCTTCCAGCTCTTCGTCGACGATGGTGCGGATCTGCGGCATATTGCCCAGACGCATGCCTTTGGTGAACGGCAGCGGATCTTTGTTCAGCATCTGACGCGTCGCGATATCCGCGCCAGGGTTCTTGTCGTAGAAGCCCTGCTGCTTGCTCAGCTCGTAAGCGGCGGTGGTGATCGGCAGGTAGCCGGTCTTCTGGTGCCATTCGGCGGCGATTTCCGGCTGCGCGAGGAACTGCATAAACTCCGCGGCGCCCTTGTAGGTGTTGGCGTCTTTGCCTTTCATCACCCACAGGCTGGCGCCGCCGATAATGGCGTTCTGCGGCGCGTTCGGCACGCCTTCGTCATAGGGCATCATGCCGACGCCGAAATTGAATTTGGCGTAGTGTTTGATATCCGCCAGCGAACCTGAAGAGGCGGTGGTGATACCGCAGTCGCCGTTATAGAACTTGGCGGTGGATTCGTCTTTACGGCCGAAGTAGGTGAAGTCGCCTTTCTTGTTCATCTCCTCCAGCATCTGGATATGGCGCACCTGCACCGGCTTATTGAACTCCAGCACCGCGTCGGTGCCGTCGAAGCCGTTGTTTTTGCTGGCGACCGGCAAGGCGTGCCAGGCGCTGAAGTTTTCGATCTGGATCCAGCCCTGCCAGCCGCTGGCGTAGCCGCAGCTCAGGCCCGCTTTACGCAGCGCGTCGGCGTCCTTCGCCAGCTCCTGCCAGGTTTTCGGCGGCTGGTCGGGGTTCAGGCCCGCTTTTTTAAAGGCGTCTTTGTTGTAGTAGAGCACCGGCGTGGAGCTGTTGAACGGCTGAGAAATCAGATGGCCGCTGGCGTCGCTGTAGTAGCCCGCCACGGTCGGCACGAACTGTTTTTCATCGAAGGGAATGCCCGCGTCCTGGAAGACCTGATGCACCGGCACGATCGCCTTCGAAGCCATCATGGTGGCGGTGCCGACTTCATACACCTGCAAAAGGACCGGCGCTTTGCCGGTACGCACCGCTGCGATGCCTGCCGCGAGGCTCTGTTCGTAGTTACCTTTGTAGGTCGGCACGATTTTATAGTCGGGATGCGCCTGGTTGAAACGTTGCGCCAGAGAGTCGACCTCTTTGCCTAACTCGCCCTCCATTGAGTGCCAGAAAGGAATTTCAGTGGCGGCCAGCGCGTTGCCGCTGATGGCCAGGCCCAGAACCACACTCATCAGTCTACTTTGTGTCTTCAACACGGACATAGAATTTTCCTGTGCAGGTAGGTACGCGCGATATCACGCATTTTTTGTTCGCGAAGTAACATGACACGGGAAAATGACGGATTAATAACAGCGAGATGACAGCCGGATGACGGCCAGATGAAGGGCTTACCTAAAATATTTTATCGCACAACAGCCAAAGGCCGTCGGCGGCGCAGCCAGTTCGGCAACGGCCAGCGCGCAGCATCCGGAGCGTACTAAAGTACGTGAGGAATGCGAGCACTGCCCGCTGCCGAAATGGCAAGTAAGCCAGGCCTTAAGCCCCCAAGTAAGCGCTGCGGACGGCTTCGTTGGAGAGTAAAGCCTCGCCCGTATCTTCCAGCACCACGTGCCCGTTCTCCAGCACATAGCCGCGATCCGCCAGCTTCAGCGCCTGGTTGGCGTTCTGCTCCACCAGGAAGATGGTCATCCCCTCTTTACGCAGCTGCTCGATGGTATCGAAGATCTGCTGGATAATAATCGGCGCCAGCCCCAGGGAAGGCTCGTCCAGCAGCAGCAGACGCGGCTGGCTCATCAGCGCGCGGCCGATCGCCAGCATCTGCTGCTCGCCGCCGGACATGGTGCCCGCGCGCTGGATTTTACGCTCCGCCAGACGCGGAAAGAGCTCATAGACACGCGCGATGCGCGTCTGATACTCCTGACGGCTGGCGAAAAAGCCGCCCATCGCCAGGTTCTCCTCTACCGTCATGCGCGAAAAGACCCGGCGCCCTTCCGGCACGATGGCGATCGCCTCACGCATAATGCGCGCGGTTTGCCAGTCGGTAATGGTTTTGCCGTCGAAGGTAATGCTGCCCTGGGTGGCGCGCGGCTCGCCGCACAGCGTGCCGAGCAGCGTGGTTTTCCCCGCGCCGTTGGCGCCGATCAGCGTGACGATTTCGCCCTGACTGATATGCAGGCTGACGTTATGCAGCGCCTGGATCTTGCCGTAGTGCGCGCTGACGTTGTTAACGGATAACATCGGGTTTGCCATGTTACGCCTCTCCTAAATAGGCTCGGATCACATCCGGATTATTACGCACCTCTTCCGGCGTGCCGTTGGCCAGCGGCGTACCCTGGTTCACTACATAGATACGGTCGGAAATGCCCATTACCAGCTTCATATCGTGTTCAATCAGCAGGACAGAAACCTTATGCTCGCCGCGCAGTTCGGCGATCAGCTCATCCAGCTCGTGCGTCTCTTTCGGATTCAGCCCGGCCGCCGGTTCGTCCAGCATCAGGATCTCCGGGCGCGTCACCATGCAGCGCGCGATCTCCAGACGGCGCTGCTGGCCATAGGCCAGATTGCCCGCCTGGCGGTTGGCAAGATCGAGCAGTCCGATGCGCTCCAGCCAGGTGGCGGCGCGATCCAGCGCCTCGCTCTCGCCGCGACGAAAGGCGGGCGTTTTGAACAGGCCCGAGAAGAGGCCGCTTTTCAGATGCTGATGCTGCGCCACCAGCAGGTTCTCGATTACCGTCATCTCACGGAACAGACGCACGTGCTGAAAAGTGCGCACCACGCCCATGCGGGCGATCTGCTGGCCGGGCAGGCCTTCCAGATGCTGCTCGCGCAGCTTAATGGTGCCGCCGGTCGGCTTGTAGAAGCCGGTCAGGCAGTTGAATACGGTGGTCTTTCCCGCGCCGTTGGGACCGATCAGCGAGACGATCTCCTGCGCGCGCAGCTCCAGCGCCACGTTATTGACCGCCAGCAGGCCGCCGAAGCGCATCATCAGGCCTTCAACGGCTAATAAAGGCTGACTCATGCCTGCTCTCCTTGTTTCTGCTCCAGTTTCAGGTGCGGACGCTTCATCGGCAGCAGCCCCTGCGGACGCCAGATCATCATCAGCACCATCAGGCCGCCCAGCACCAGCATGCTGTATTCGTTCAGGTCGCGCATCAGCTCGCGCGACACCACCAGCAGGATAGCGGCGAGGATTACGGCAAACTGCGAGCCCATGCCGCCCAGCACCACAATCGCCAGCACGAAGGCGGATTCGACAAAGGTAAAGGACTCCGGGCTGACAAAGCCCTGGCGCGCGGCGAACAGCGTGCCGGCGAAGCCAGCGAACGCGGCGCTAATGGTAAAGGCGGTTAGCTTGATGCGCGTCGGGCTCAGGCCGAGCGAGCGACAGGCGATCTCATCTTCGCGCAGCGCTTCCCACGCGCGGCCCAGCGGCATGCGCAGCAGGCGGTTAATCACGAACAGCGTCAGCGCCACCAGCAGTAGCGCCACCAGATAGAGGAAAATCACGCGGTCGCTGGGGTCATATTTCAGGCCGAAGAACTCATGGAAGGTGCTCCAGCCGCCTTCAGAGACTTTGCGACCGAACTCCAGGCCGAACAGCGACGGCTTGGGGATCTGCGCGATTCCGTTGGGACCGCCGGTCAGCGCGGTGTTATTCAGCAGCAGAATGCGCACGATCTCGCCGAAGCCGAGCGTGACGATCGCCAGATAGTCGCCGCGCAGACGCAGCACCGGAAAGCCGAGCAGCAGCCCGAAGAGCGCCGAGACGATGCCCGCCAGCGGCAGACACTCCCAGAAGCCGAGGCCGAAGTAGTGATTCAGCAGCGCGAAGGTGTAGGCGCCGATGGCGTAGAAGCCGCCGTAGCCGAGCACCAGCAGGCCCGAAAGGCCGACCACCACGTTGAGTCCGAGACCGAGCATCACGTAGATCAGCGTCAGCGTGGCGATATCCACCGCGCCGCGCGAAACGAAAAAGGGCCAGGCCACCGCCACGACGATCAGCGCGAGCATAAACAGCTTCTGCTTAGGCGTAGAGCCGTCGATGCCGGGCAGCACCAGCGCCGGACCGGAAATCTTTTTCAGGCCGCGCTGCCAGAACGGGCGCAGCAGCTGAAAGAGAAAGACTACGCCGCAGCCGACGAAAATCCAGTTCCAGCGCACCTCTCCGGCGCTCTGCACCACCAGGCGGGTGCCGTCGAGGCCGAGGCGCATGCCCATAAAGAAGCTGGCCAGCACCAGCAGCATCACGGAGGAGAGTAGCGCGTTGATAAAGGAGGATTTCATACTTTTTCGACCTCCGGGCGACCCAGTATGCCGGTCGGCATCACCAGCAGCACCACGATCAGCAGCGCAAAAGAGACTACATCTTTATATTCGGTGCTGAGATAGGCCGAAGTCAGCGCTTCGGCGATGCCGAGCACCAGGCCGCCAATCATCGCGCCCGGAATGCTGCCGATGCCGCCCAGCACCGCAGCGGTAAAGGCCTTCATGCCGGCCATAAAGCCGATAAAGGGGTTAATCGAGCCGTAGAACTGGCCGAGCAGCACGCCCGCCACCGCCGCCATCGCCGCACCGATCACGAAGGTCAGCGAAATGACGCGGTCGGTATTGATGCCGAGCAGGCTCGCCATTTTCAGATCTTCGGCGCAGGCGCGGCAGGCGCGGCCCATGCGCGAATAGCGGATAAACAGCGTCAGCGCCAGCATCGCCAGAAAGGTCACCAGCCAGATCACGATCTGCATGGTGGAGACGGTAGCGGCGAAGCCGTTGCTCTGGCCCAGCGTCCACTGGCCGGTAATCAGGCTCGGCAGCGCGAGGTCGCGCGAGCCCTGCGTCAGGCTGACGTAGTTTTGCAGGAAGATCGACATGCCGATGGCGGAGATTAGCGCGATCAGGCGCTTCGACGACCGCACCGGCTTATAGGCGACGCGCTCGATGCTCCAGCCGTAGGCGCTGGAGATAAGGATCGCCATCACGAAGCCGGCGGCGATCATCAGCCAGCCGGTGTCGATGCCCATCATCATCAGGGCGGCGATCACGATAAAGGAGACATAGCTGCCGATCATATAGACCTCGCCGTGGGCGAAGTTGATCATGCCGATAATGCCGTAAACCATGGTGTAACCGATGGCGATCAGCGCGTAGGTGCTGCCGAGAGTGACCCCGTTAAGCATCTGCTGTGTGAAATAAAGAAACTGCTCGGACATAGTGAAGACCTGCATGAGAACGGGAAAATCCCCTGCCGACGCGGCAAGGGATTGGTCTGCCGATGGGACGATTACTTAACCGCGGTTGAAGAACCGTCTTTGTGCCATTTAAATACGCCGAACTCGAAGCCTTTCAGATCGCCTTTCTGGTCCCAGCTCAGGTTGCCCATCACTGTCGGGACCGGCTCGCCGCCCTTCAGGTTTTTCGCAATCTCTTCCGGCTCGTCGCTCTTGCTGCGCTCGATGCCGGCCGCCAGCGACTGGATCGCCGCATAGGTGGTCCAGACGAACGGACCGGTCGGATCTTTGCGGTTCTGCGCGCTGTTGGTCTTGATGGCGTCGACGATAGCCTTGTTCTCCGGCAGCTGGTCGTAGCGCTTCGGCAGCGTCACATAGATGCCTTCCGAGGCGTCGCCCGCGATATTGGAGAGCGAGGCGTTGCCCACGCCTTCCGGCCCCATAAAGCCGGCTTTCAGGCCCGCCGCTTTCGCCTGGCGCAGGATCTGGCCCATTTCCGGGTAGTAGCCGCCGTAGTAAACGAAGTCGACGTTCTCTTTCTTCAGGCGCGCGATCAGCGTAGAGAAGTCTTTATCGCCTGCAGTGATACCTTCAAACAGCACCACGTTTCCGCCTTTGGCCTTCAGGGTTTTCTGCACCGACTCCGCCAGGCCCTGACCGTACTGCTGCTTGTCATGCACCACGGCGATACGTTTAGGCTTGATCTGATCGAGGATATAGCTTGCGGCGGTCGGGCCCTGGTCGGAGTCCAGGCCGGTAGTGCGCATAATGGTTTCGTAACCGCGCGCGGTCAGCTCCGGCGCGGTAGCCGCCGGGGTAATCATCAGCACGCCTTCGTCGTTATAGATGTCGGACGCAGGCTGAGTAGAAGAGGAGCAAAGATGGCCGATAACGTACTTGATGCCGTCGTTGACGACCTTGTTCGCCACCGCCACGGCCTGTTTCGGGTCGCAGGCGTCGTCATACTCTACGCCCACCAGCTTGTTGCCGTTTACGCCGCCTTTGGCGTTGATATCCTTAATCGCCTGCGCGGCGCCGGTGAACTGCATATCGCCATACTGCGCGACCGGGCCGGTTACGGCGCCGACGATGGCGATTTTGATGTCGGCAGCCAGGGCGGCGTGGCTCATCGCCAGCGCAACGCAACCCGCCAGTAATGCGCGGCCTTTACTCATTTTCATGCGGACTTCCCCATCTTGTTGTGTCTGTGATTTGTGGTTTGCTGTTGTTACCGGATAAAGCCGAAAAATGATGTTTATGAATGATTTAGCGTGCTTTTCCGGTATTTTTTGGTAATAAGGCTTTATTTTTCAGGTTATTAAACAGGAAGTTTCTTCTGTAAATCAACTGACACATTGGGAAATAGCCGGCTGAAACAGCATAATCATCTGGTTGTTATGCAGGCTCTACTGCCATTTCTCCAGCGCGTTATGCTGGCTTTTGCGCCTCTTATTGTTCTTTATCTCCTCTATCCTGGCATCCAGGCCATCTTTTGACCTGTTTTCAACTTAAAAAAGTGACGGCGCTCTGACTGTCTAAATTCGCTACACTATGCCCTTTCGACTAGTACAGGTGTTTGTTATGAAACTCACTATTCTGCGCCTGACCACGCTGAGCGCGCAGGACCGCATCGACCTTGCGAAAATCTGGCCGGATGAGGATATCGCCGCGCTGGAAACCAGCCTGAACGAAAACGTTCGCCTTTACGCCGCGCGTTTCAATGCGCGGCTGCTGGGAGCGTTAAAGCTGACGATTACGGGGACGCAGGGAGACATTTCGCAGCTGGACGTGCGCGAGGTGACGCGACGTCGCGGCGTAGGGCGTTATCTGGTGGAAGAGACCATCGCGCAGAACGGTTCGGTCTCAAGCTGGTGGGTGGCGGACGACGGCAGCGCGAATCAAGGCGAGCGCGCGGCGTTTATGCAGGCCTGCGGTTTTCGCGCGCAGGCGGACGGCTGGGTTAAATAGCGGGCAAAAAAAAGGGCGACTCGCGTCGCCCGTTTTTGCTGTTCCGTTATGCTTCGATCGCCATGCGGAGTTTTTTCATGGCGTTCTTTTCCAGCTGCCGTACGCGTTCGGCCGATACGCCGTAGCGATCCGCCAGTTCCTGCAGCGTGGTTTTGTTATCTTCGTCCAGCCAGCGGGCGCGGATAATGTGCTGGCTACGCTCGTCGAGGCCCAGCATGGCATCGCTCAGCTTGTCCGCCGCGTGCGATTCCCAGTTATCCTCTTCGATGCCGTCGGCGAAGTCTGAGGTTTTATCCTGCAAATAAAGCACCGGCGCCATCGCTTTGCCTTCGCCGCTCTCGTCGTCGGCGGACATATCGAAGGTCATATCCTGCGCAGCCATACGCGATTCCATTTCACGCACGTCTTTGCTGCTTACGCCCAGTTCACGCGCCACCATCTCGACTTCGTCCTGATTGAACCAGCCCAGACGCTGCTTGGTTTTACGCAGGTTAAAGAACAGCTTGCGCTGCGCTTTCGTGGTAGCGACCTTCACGATACGCCAGTTGCGCAGCACGTATTCATGAATCTCGGCTTTAATCCAGTGCACGGCGAAAGAGACCAGACGCACGCCCACTTCAGGATTAAAGCGACGCACCGCCTTCATCAGGCCGATGTTCCCTTCCTGAATCAGGTCCGCCTGAGGCAGGCCGTAACCGGAGTAATTACGAGCGATATGAACTACAAAGCGCAGGTGAGACAGGATCAGCGTCTTAGCCGCATCCAGATCGCCCTGGTAATGCAGCCGTTCAGCCAGCGCTTTTTCCTCTTCTGCCGACAGCATCGGCCAGACGTTGGCGGCCCGAACGTAAGATTCCAGGTTGCCAAGAGGAGCAATAGCTAAAGTTTGCATTTCTTTGGTCATTCAAACCCTCACAATGGTTATTAAGTTGCTGCGTCTTCCCTTTGAGCAGACGTTACCTTAAGTCAACGCCGGGGAAAATCCGAAAGCAATCTGTGCTACTTAGAGTAGCTAAGTTATCCACAAGTTCAATTATAGCAGTGAATATTTTACACACAGATGACGAGACGGGAAGAGAGGGAGGTTCCTCTGCGCCCGGATCGTCGGCAGCAGAGGAACATTATACCAAAAAAACGTTGTAGGCGGTTACTGGGGCGTAAAACGACGTAAATGTTGCACCGTCGCCAGCCAGGCGGCGATCCAGCCGATGATCGCGGCGATCAGCAGCAGCAGCAGCCCTTCATCCCACGAGAAGCCTTCCAGCGAAAAAGTGGTGCCGAAGACCTGCGCTACCTGCGCCACGACCGACTGCAGACGCAGTACCAGCACCTCAGAGAGGATCAGCGACAGCACCGCGCCGCTTAAGCCGAGCAGCGCGCCGCCGTAGAGGAACGGGCGCAGAATAAAGCCGTCGGTGGCGCCGATCAGCTTCTGCACGTTGATGGTATCGCGCCGCGCGAAGATGCTGAGCCGCACGCTGTTGCCGATCACCAGGAACACCGCGACAATCATCAAAATGCCGATCATCGACGCGACCTGGCCCACCAGCCCGGTCAGCGCCGCCAGACGGGCGAACCAGCTGTCGTCCATACGCACTTCGTCGACGCCCTGCACTTTCGCTACGCTGTCGCGCAGGTTCTGCATGGTGTTGGAATTCTGGAAGTTAAGCTTCGGCGTAATAATCGCCACCGCCGGCAGCGGATTCTGCTCCAGCATATCCATCGCGCCGCCAAAGCCCGACCAGTTGCGGAACTCGTTCAGCGCCTCTTCTCGCGTCAGGTAGTTGACGTTATCCACGCCGTCGACCTGCTTGAGCTGCGCCACTACGTTTTCCGCGGCGGTATCGTCCAGCGTTTTCGACAGATAAACCGTCAGCTGCGGCGCGGGATACCACTGCGTCGCGGCCTGACTGACGTTTTTCCACACCATGTAGCAGACGCTGGGCAGCGTCAGCGAGATGGCGATCACCATGACCGTCAGCAGCGTCGCCAGCGGCTGGCGATACATATCCGACAGGGTGCCGCGCCACGCGTAGCGCCACTGTTCCTGCCAGCCGCCCTTTAGCGCTTTGCTTTTAGACGGCGCTTTCGCTTTTGGCGCAGCGGGGCGCTTGTTGCGTTTATTGACCATCGTGGCCTCCATGCAGGCGTCCCTGATTGAGCGTCATGACGCGGTAGCGTCGGCGCGCGATCAGCCCGCTGTCGTGCGTCGCCATCAGTACGGTGACGCCCACGCGGTTGAACTCTTCGAACAGACGCAGGATATCTTCCGACAGCGCGTCGTCCAGGTTGCCGGTCGGTTCGTCCGCCAGCAGCACGGCTGGCTTGTTCACCACGGCGCGCGCAATGCCGACGCGCTGCTGTTCGCCGCCGGAGAGCTGAATCGGAAAGCTTTTCGCCTTATCGAGCAGACCGACTTTATCCAGCGCCGCCGACACGCGGCGGCGAATATCTTCGCCGCTGGCGCCGGAGATGATCAGCGGGATCGCCACGTTGTCGTAGACCGAACGATCCATCAGCAGGTGGTGATCCTGAAAGATCATGCCGATCTGGCGACGCAGGAACGGCACCTCGCTGTGGCGCAGTCGTGAAATATCGTGACCGCTGAACCAGATATGGCCCGCGCTCGGACGCTCAATGCCACAAATCAGCTTCAGCAGGGTACTCTTACCGGCGCCGGAATGGCCGGTCAGGAACGCCATTTCGCCCGGCCGCAGATGAAAATCTACGCCCTGCAGCGCCTGACGCCCGCCGAGATATGCCTTACTGACCTCTTCAAAGCGAATCATCCCAATTAGTCCTCTCGGGCAAACAGTGCCTCAATAAAATCCTCGGCCTTGAAGGGCCGTAAATCTTCTATGCCTTCCCCGACGCCGATATAGCGAATCGGGATGCCGAACTGATCGGCCACCGAGAAGATCACGCCGCCTTTCGCCGTACCGTCCAGCTTGGTCAGGGTAATACCGGTCAGGCCGACCGCTTCATGGAAAAGCTTCGCCTGGCTGATGGCGTTCTGGCCGGTGCTGGCGTCGAGGGTGAGCATCACTTCGTGCGGCGCCTCTTCGTCCAGTTTTTTCATCACGCGGGTGATTTTCTTCAGCTCTTCCATCAGGTGCGATTTGTTCTGCAGACGGCCAGCCGTATCGGCAATCAATACGTCGACGCCGCGCGCTTTCGCCGCCTGAATGGCGTCGAAAATCACCGAGGCGGAATCCGCGCCGGTATGCTGCGCCACAACGGGAATATTGTTGCGTTCGCCCCACACCTGCAGCTGCTCCACGGCGGCCGCACGGAAGGTATCGCCCGCCGCCAGCATCACCGATTTGCCCTGCGCCTGATACTGGCGCGCCAGCTTGCCGATGGTGGTGGTTTTGCCGACGCCGTTGACGCCGACCATCAGGATCACGAACGGCCCTTTGCCGCTGACGTCGAGCGGCGCGTCTACTTTCGCCAGAATGCCCGACATCTCCGCTTTCAGCAGGCCGTAGAGCGCTTCCGCGTCGCGCAGCTGTTTGCGGTTCGCCTGCTGCGTCAGGTTAGTGATAATGCGGCGCGTGGTCTCGACGCCGACGTCGGCGATCAGCAGTTGCTCTTCCAGCTCTTCGAACAGCTCGTCGTCGATTTTTTTACCGCGGAACAGGCTGATAAAACCGGAGCCGAGGTTCTGGCGCGTTTTCACCAGGCTGCGCTTCAGGCGCGCGAAGAACCCCTCTTTAGTGGGACGTTCCTGCTCCTGAGAAATAACTGGCGCGGCGGCGAGCGGCAGATCGCTGACCGTATTTTGCGCGTCGCTCTCAACGGCGATCGCTTCCGCTTCCGCGGCGATCTCTTCCGCCGCCTCGTCCTGCGGCGCTTCCGCCAGCGCCAGCGCGGCCAGCTCTTCGTCATCCAGCGGCTGCTCTTCTTCCGGCAGCGTTTCCGGCAACATCTCGTCTGCGACAGGCGTCGGCGCCAGCTCCGGCTCTTCTTCCGGGACGATCTCCTCCAGCGGCGCGATAATTTCCGCGTCCTGCGCTTTCTGGACGATCGCTTCCGCTTCCGGCTCTGCTGCGACGTGCGCTTCGGCGACGGCATGCTCTTCCGCGGCCTGCGCAGGCGCTTCGCGCTGCGCCTCGGCGACCTGCTCGGTCAGCTCGACGGTATGCGCCGCTTCGGTTTCCGCCTGCGCTAGCGCAGCCTCATCTGGCTGCTGTTCCGGCGTTTCAGCAGGCTGTTGTGTCTCTTCTTCTTTGCCAAATCCCAGCCAGGAAAAAAAGCCACGTTTTTTCTCTTTTGCCATTGTGTGACGACACTCCTCGATGGCTTAATCCCGGTCGCTCGCTGTTCCCAGGGGATAAAAATTAGCTCTGGTTTTTACCGCCGAAAGGGCGAAAAACGGCAGAATTATGTATGACTTCAGCAACTCACTAGTCTAACACTTTCCAGCCAGCGCACCACAGCACCCTTTTTTACCGTTTCTTCTCACCCGTTCGCCCGTTAAACTACGCAACAAATTATGACGAGTTGTGAGCAAGATGAGTAAAACCCCTCGCGGCACAGGCGGTGCCGGACAAATCCGCATCATCGGCGGTCAGTGGCGCGGACGCAAACTGCCGGTGCCCGACAGCGCCGGACTGCGCCCCACCACCGATCGCGTTCGTGAAACCCTGTTTAACTGGCTGGCGCCGGTGCTGCAGCAGGCACGCTGCCTTGACTGTTTCGCCGGCAGCGGCGCGCTCGGCCTGGAGGCGCTGTCGCGCTTCGCCGGTTCGGTGACGCTGCTGGAGCTGGAACGTCCGGTGGCGCAGCAGCTGGAGAAGAATTTACACACCCTGCGCGCCAGCGACGCGCAGGTGATCAACGTCAATACCCTCAACTGGCTGGCCGCTTCCGGCGAGCCATACGACGTGGTGTTCGTCGATCCGCCTTTCCGCAAAGGGCTGCTGGAGCAAACGCTGCAGCTGCTGGAGCAGAATGGCTGGCTGGCGGACGAGGCGATGATTTATGTAGAGAGCGAAGTCGAGCACGGCGCGCCGCCGGTGCCCGCTAGCTGGGCGCTGCATCGCGAGAAGATCGCCGGACAAGTGGCGTATCGTTTATATCACCGACAACAAGAGACATCCGATGTTGCTTAATTTAGGCCGCCTGTTAATGCTGTGCGTCTGGGCTTTTTTACTTTTTAACCTGGTCGATCCCTACCCTAAACCGCTGCGCTATTTTATCCACGTCGCGCTGTTCTTTATGATCCTGATGCACGGGCTGCAGCTGACGCTGCTGCGTGCCACTCAGCCGAAAGACGCGCCGCCGATCGATCGCTGGACGCAGTGCAAAATCTTTCTGTTCGGCGTATTTGAACTGCTGGCGTGGCAGAAGGCCAATTTTCCGAAGAAGAAGTAAACGTAGCGGGCTGAACAGCCCGCTTTTTACTGCGCCGGCGTAAAGCTGACGAAACGCGATCCCTGCATCTTCAGCTCGCCCTTCGCGCCGGTATCCATCTGGTTGTAATCATGCTCGCCCACAATCGCTTTTATATCGCTGGCGCCGTTCAGAGGATGGAACCAGGCTTCGTAGCACATCTCTTCCCCCGCGATGACTTCGCGCTGGCGCGAACGCCGGTTGGGTGACGGATACTCCCGCTTGGTCTTGACCTTCACCATCAGCGTACGCACCGGCGAGGCGTCGTTTACCGCCGTCTCTCGCCGCTGCTTGATAAACTGGCGGGTCGCCAGCACGGCGATAACGGCCAGCACGATAAAAAAGAGTAGCGGTGGTTTGCTCATGGTTTTTTCTCGTCTCGTTAAGCTCTGGAAAGCAATGCGGATGAAGCATACAACCAGAGTTGCCTGATTGTCACATTGCGAAGCCGTAACCTAAACTGAGATCGACTTATTGGGAATTTTCACCATCTGATGGACAGGTTGTCCTTAAGGGAGCAGCAATGCTTTGGTCATTTCTTGCCGTACTTTTCTCCGGTTGGCTCTATGTTGACGCATCCTATCGCGGCCCGCAGTGGCAGCGCTGGCTATTCAAACCCATTACGCTGTTGCTGATGGTGGGCTGGGCCTGGCAGGCGCCGGTGCTGAAACCTACCGATTACCTGATTATCGCCGGACTGCTCGCGACGCTGGTCGGCGACGCGCTGCTGCTGCTGCCGCGCCAGCAGATGCTCTACGCGCTGGGCGCCTTCTTCCTCTCTCACCTGCTGTACACCATCTGCTTCGCCGCCAGTATGACGATGACCTTTTACTGGCCGATTCCGCTGACGCTGCTGATTATCGGCGCCATCACCATCGCGACCATCTGGAGCCGCCTGGAGACGCTGCGCTGGCCGATTTGCACGCTGATCGGCATGACGCTGGTGATGACCTGGATGGCCGCCGAGCAGTATGTTTTCCGCCCCACCGACGACAGCTTCACGCTGGTGGTGGGCGCGAGCCTGCTGCTGCTGGCGAATATCGTCTGGTTCGTCAGCCACTATCGCCGCCGCTTTCGCGCCGACAGCGCCATCGTCGCCGCCTGCTACTTTGCCGGGCACTTTATGATTGTCCGCTCGCTGTGGCTCTTCTGATGTAAAACCAGCCTTGACTCTGGAGTCGACTCCAGAGTGTAGGATGCAGTAGCGGGCGGGATCGCCCGTCCGTTACTGGAGGTTTTATGCAGCAACATCATCACGAACACGCCTGCGGCTGCGGCCGCTCTCGCCACACCCATTCCGCCGCTAAACCGCTGTGCACCCTGCCTGGCGCCGCGCCCGCACGGCTTAACATCAGTGCCGCCTCGCCCGTTCAGCCAGCCTGCGGCGGCGGTTGCTGCGAGGCGGACGGCAGCCCAGGCGGCGAAGGGCATTCGGGCGGCAGCGACGAAGAGAGCGACAGGCAAGGCGGCTGGCGCTTTAGCTGGCGCGTCAGCGGCATGGACTGCCCGAGCTGCGCCCGTACCGTTGAAACTGCCGTCAGCCAGTTGCCCGAGGTGTTACGCACCCGCGTCGTCTTCGCCAGCGAAAAGCTGCTGGTCGAGGCCAGCGCCGATGTCGCCGCCGCGGTTGAACAGGCGGTCGCGCGCGCCGGCTTCTCGCTAATCGACGACGCCCCAACGCCCCGCCCCGCTTCCCGCTGGCGCGAAAACCGCGCCCTGCTGCTGCTTGCCGCTTTGCTGCTCGCCAGCGTGATGCTAAGCCAGTTTATGCCGCGCTGGGGCGACGGGCTGTTTATCCTCACGACGCTGATCGGCCTGTTGCCGGTGGCGCGCAGCGCATGGCGACGCGCGCGCAGCGGCTCGCCCTTTACTATCGAAACGCTGATGAGCGTCGCCGCCGCCGGCGCGCTGCTGATCGGCGCCCACGCCGAAGCGGCGATGGTACTGCTGCTGTTTTTGCTGGGCGAACGGCTGGAAGCTTTTGCCGCCGCGCGCGCGCGCAGCGGCGTGACGCAGCTGATGGCGCTGCGCCCGGAAAATGCCACGCGGATTAATGGCGACAGGCGGGAGACCGTGGCGCTGGCGGCGCTGCGCCCCGGCGACGTTATCGAAGTGGCGGCGGGCGGACGCCTGCCGGTAGATGGCCGCCTGCTGAGCGACGAGGCGAGCCTGGACGAAAGCGCGCTGACCGGCGAATCGTTGCCGGTCACGCGTGAAAAAGGGGATGCGCTGCTGGCGGGAGCCACCAGCGTCGATCGGTTGATTCAGCTCGAAGTGACCTCTGAACCCGGCGCCAGCGCCATCGACCGTATTCTCACCCTGATTGAAGAGGCCGAAAGCCACCGCGCGCCGGTCGAGCGCTTTATCGATCGCTTCAGCCGTCTCTATACGCCGCTGATTATGCTGCTGGCCGCGCTGGTGATGGTGATACCGCCGCTGCTTGGCTTCGGCGGCTGGCTGCCGTGGATCTATAAAGGGCTGACGCTGCTGCTGATCGGCTGCCCCTGCGCGCTGGTGATCGCGACGCCCGCGGCCATTACCTCCGGCCTCGCCGCCGCTGCGCGCCAGGGGGCGCTGATTAAAGGCGGCGCGGCGCTGGAGCGTCTCAGCCAGATACGCGCCGTCGCCTTCGACAAAACCGGCACCCTGACGCAGGGCAAACCGCAGGTTACCGCCGTGCTCTGCTTCGCCTCAGTCTCGCAGGATGAGCTGCTGGCGCTGGCGGCGGCGGTGGAACAGGGCTCGACGCATCCGCTGGCTGCCGCGATCGTCGCGGCCGCCAATGAGCGGCAACTGGCTCTGCCCTCCGCCAGCCAGCAGATGACGCTGGCGGGCAGCGGCATCGCCGCGCAGGTCGAGGGCACGCAGGTAGAGCTGCTGTCGCCCGGCCGCGTCGAGGCGTTGAGCGCCGCGCAGCGCGCGCAGATCCTGCAGCAGGAAGAACAGGGACAAACGCTGGTGGCGATCCTGCGCGACGGCGAACCGCTGGGCGCGCTGGCGCTGCGCGATAACCTGCGCGCCGACGCGCGCGACGCCCTGGCGGAGCTGAAAAGAATGGGCATTGAAAGCCTGATGCTCACCGGCGACAACCCGCGTGCGGCGGCGGCGATCGCCGGCGAACTCGGCATCGACTTTCGCGCCGGCCTGCTGCCTGGTGACAAGGTCGACGCCATTCGCGCGCTGGGCCAGCAGCGCCCGCTGGCGATGGTCGGCGACGGCATCAACGATGCGCCTGCAATGAAGGCGGCCACTATCGGCATCGCCATGGGAAGCGGCAGCGATATCGCGCTGGAGACCGCCGACGCCGCGCTGACGCGCGATGCGTTGCCGCTGCTGCCGTCGCTGGTGGCGCTGGCGCGACGCACGCGCGCCACGCTGCGGCAAAATATCGCCATTGCGCTGGGGCTGAAGGCGCTGTTTCTGGTCACCACGCTGCTGGGCCTGACCGGCCTGTGGCTGGCGGTGGTCGCCGACTCCGGTGCGACGGCGCTGGTAACCGCTAACGCGCTGCGGCTGCTGCGCGCGCGTCGCAGCAGGCGCGACGATCAGGCGCCGAGGCCCTTCTGGATCAGGTAGTGATAAGGCAGGGTGTCGGTCTGCTGCGCCAGCAGGCGATGTTCCATAAAGCGGCAGAAGCCGGGAATATCGCGCGTGGTGGCCGGATCGTCGGCGATAATCAGCAGCGTTTCTCCATCCTGCATGGTGCGGACCGTTTTACGCACCATCATTACCGGCTCCGGGCAGCGCAGGCCCAGGGCATCCAGCTGATGGTCGGCATGGGAGAAGTTGTCGCTCATAAATCACTCGGTTCTAAACAGGGGGCGCTCATTTTAACGCGGCGTCCCGCAGACGCAAGACGAGAACGATTGCGTTAAAATTAACCATTGCGTAAATAGCACAACGCGGTAAGATGCCGCGGTTTTTTAACATCGACACCGTCGCGCTGGCTCAGCTTTGCGCGGCAATGGGTTCCCTCACCCCAATATGAAAAAGGTCCATTATGATCGCATTTTCTCTGCGTCAGCGTCAGCATGCGCTGATCTGGCTTTCCCTGTTTCATCTGCTGGTGATTATCTCCAGTAACTATCTGGTGCAGCTGCCGGTCTCCATTTTCGGCTTCAATACCACCTGGGGCGCATTCAGCTTTCCCTTTATTTTTCTGGCGACCGACCTGACCGTGCGCATTTTCGGCGCGCCGCTGGCACGCCGCATTATCCTCGCGGTGATGATCCCGGCGCTGTTTGTATCCTATTTGGTCTCTAGCCTGTTTTATCAGGGCCAGTGGCAGGGCCTGGCGGCGCTGCAAAACGTTAACCTGTTTGTCGCACGCATCGCCTGCGCCAGCTTTATGGCCTACGCGCTTGGGCAGATCCTCGACGTTCACGTCTTTAACCGCCTGCGCCAGCTGCCGCAGTGGTGGATCGCGCCGGGCTGCGCAATGTTCCTCGGCAATATCAGCGATACGCTCGCCTTCTTCTTTATCGCCTTCTATAAGAGCACGGATCCCTTTATGGCCGCGCACTGGGTCGAAATCGCGCTGGTGGACTACAGCTTTAAAGTCCTGATCTGCCTGGTCTTCTTCCTGCCCGCCTATGGCGTGCTGCTCAATGCGATGCTGAAACGTCTGGCGGAGCGCTCGCAGCGCCCGCAGGTAAATTTCGGCTAACCGGCGATAGAGCCTTTCGCAATGACCCGCTAAGATCTTCTGACAATCGGGCGGTTGCTTTTGCCGCCTGATTCGAGTTGTATGAACGCCTTACTGGAATCAAATAAAGGGATTCAGATGCGAAACTTAGTGAAATATGCGGGTATTGGCTTACTGGTGCTGGGCCTGGCGGCCTGCGATCAGAAGAAAGATGACGCGACCGGCAGCAACGGCACCAGCGCCAGCCAGTCGGCGCAGAACGTAACGCTGATGGACGGCAAGCTGAGCTTCTCGCTGCCGGCAGGCATGTCGGACAAGAGCGGCAAGCTGGGCAACCAGACCACCAATATGCACGTTTACGCCGATGAAACCGGCGCGCGCGCCGTAATCGTTATCGCCGGCGAGGCCACCAACGAAGGGCTGGATGTGTTGGCGCAGCGTCTGGAACAGCAGCAGCGCAACCGCGACCCGCAGCTGCAGGTGGTGTCCGACAAAGCGATTACCCTGAAAGATCAGCCTGCGCAGCGTCTGGACAGCGTGGTCTCCGCCAATAACCAGACCTCATGGTCCTCGGTGATTCTGGCGAAGGTCGACGGCAAACTGCTGACGCTGCAGATTACGCTGCCGGGCGACAACCAGCAGCAGGCGCAGAGCGACGCGGACAGCATCGTTCAGAGCATCACGCTGAAATAAGCTATTGAAGTAAAAACGACGGGATTTTTCCCGTCGTTGAGGTGAGCTGCATTGTGCTGACGCGTGAGGCATAAACCGATCGCAAAGTCGCTTATGCATCCATGCTCGCTCGGCCCGCGCCGATACGCACCTCATCCCTGAGGTGCGCCCGTTACCGGGCCAACGCGCCGCGTTGTTCAAAAACGCTCCCGGCGTTTTTGTCCCTGGCGCGGGACGCTTTGCTCTTCGGTTTATGCCTCCCGCTTTTTAAGCTTTAGAGCCGTCTGTATAAAAAGCCCGCGACTAACCGCGCGCAGCGCGCCAGTAGCCGATTAGCCGCAGATAGTTGCCCTTCACCTTCTCCACCAGCGCCGCGTCATCCAGCTCGCCCTGCAGCCACTGGCGCGACGGCTGGCCGAAAATAGTGCGTCCGACTGCAAAACCTTTCACCCAGGGCGCCTGCGCCGCCGCGGCGAAACCCGTCTTCAGCTTCTCTTCCGGCGCGTCGAGTCCCAGCAGCAAAATGCCGCGACAGTATGGATCCTGCTGCTCGATCAGGCCGCCAATCGCCTGCCAGCTCTCCGTCGACAGCGGCGGCAGCTTCCACCAGTCGGGCTGAATGCCCAGCTGATAAAAGTGGCTGAGAATAGTGAGATAGTGGGCCTCGTCGCGATCGGGATTGCTCTCTGGCAGAATTACCTCAAGCAGCAGTTCATGCCCGCTCTTATTGCAGCCTTTCCAGACGTCGAGCACCAGATCGTCCTGCTCTTTGCGCATCTCGGCGCTGTCGTGCGGATGGTAGAACACCAGACATTTCACCACGTGCTCGGCAGGCCAGTCGATCAGCTGCGAACCGATATTGCCGTGCTCCAGCCGCAGCGGCCGCGAGCCGGGCAGCTCGATGGGACGGCCAATCCACCAGCCCTTGCCGGTAATGGCGTTCAGCGCCTTCTGGCCATAAGTGGTATCGGCCAAAATGCCGCTCTTGCTCTCCAGCCCCGCCTCGGACGCCGCCTCTTCAGCGGCCTTCAGCAACAGCACTTTCAGCGCCGGGATCCTGCTCTCGTCGACGCCCGCTTCGCGCGCCATATCGGCCAGCTGTTTGCGATGGTCGAAGGCGAAGACGTTTAGCTCAGGCCAGCGCTGTTTGCGCGTGGTAACGCGATGCAGATGGTTAAGGCGCGCGTCGAGATCGGGGCGTTTCACCTCGCGGTCGCGGCTAAGGAAATCATCCAGTTCCGCTTTGGTCGGCATCGCTGGCGCGCAGCCGTGGCGCGAGACCACCAGCGCGCCGCAGGCATTGGCGTAACGGCACGCCTGCTCCCAGCCCTCGTCGTTGAGCCAGCCGCGTAGCAGGCCGGACATAAAGGCGTCGCCCGCGCCCAGCACGTTGAGGACCTCCACCCGCACGCCGCTGTGCAGGCGCGTCTGCTCCCAGCTGTCGGGGATTTCACCCTCGAACACCACGCAGCCCAGCGGACCGCGCTTGCACACCAGCGTCGCCTGCGTCGCCTGACGCACGCTTCTTAGCGCCGTCAGCGTATCGGTGCTGCCGCCCGCGATATGAAACTCCTCTTCCGTGCCGACGATCAGATCGAAATAGTGCAACACTTCCTGCAGCTGGCGCGTCACCTGCTGCGACTCGATAAAACGCGTTTCGCCGTCGCCGAGCGACGTCAGCCCCCACAATACCGGGCGATAATCAATATCGAGCGCGGTGCGCAGGCCGTTGCGCTTCGCGATATCGAGCGCTTTCAGCACCGCGGCGCGCGTCTGGGGATGTGACAGATGGGTGCCGGTCACCGCCACCGCGCGTGACGCATTGATAAAGTCTTCGTCGATATCATCCGGCACCAGTCCCATGTCGGCGCAGTTATCGCGGTAGAAAATCAGCGGAAAACTCTCTTCATCTTTGATGCCGAGGATCACCAGCCCGGTCAGGCGCTGCTTATCGGTAATCAGTCCGTCGGTATTACACCCCACGCGATTCAGCTCTTCGCGCAGAAAGCGGCCGTTGTGCTCATCGCCCACGCGCGCCAGCATCGCCGACTTCAGCCCCTGAATCGCGGTGCCGTAGGCAACATTGCCGGAGGAGCCGCCAAGGTATTTGGCAAAGGTGCTCATATCCTCCAGCCGCGCGCCAATTTGCTGTCCGTAAAGGTCGACGGCGATGCGTCCAATACAAATCACATCAAGCCGTTTCTGTTGTGTACTCATACCTGTGTTTTCCTTCTGTGATAAGCAGACACGCGGGCCAGAGAGCCGACATCCCGGCGTGCGTCTGGTTTTGCCCTTGCCAGACTAACGATAAGGCGAGTATGAGGAATAAAAATTCCAAATACAATATGAAATGAAACGTCCATCGCGATTTTGTGAACCAGGTAAAACTCTGCATCGCTCGCCCATTATGTGCGCCATGTTTACGCTGTTTCGCCGCGTTTCAGGACCACACGGCCTGCAGCGCCAGATGTGCCGACCGGCGTGGAAGCGGCTGAAATAGAATGAAATTATCCATATCACCCACTTTTCTCGCTTCTTGTTTCACTTAGCCTGCTCCAGCAGGCTCTGAAGAACCCGTTTCGCGGTTAAATTTGATCTCAATCGCAAAATGAAATGTTTCTTCTGTAATCGTATTTTATGAAAAATATATTTGTTTATAATCGCTTCACGTTTCAGTTACCTGCGGTCGCTTTTGCGATACGCCACGTCGCTGACCTGCTACCAGGTTGCAGCATGTAAAGGAAAAGCATATGGCCACGATCAGAATGACTACCGCGCAGGCGCTGGTTAAGTTTCTTGATAATCAATACATTAATGTCGACGGCGTGGAAACGAAGTTCGTAAAAGGCCTCTTCGCCATCTTCGGTCACGGCAACGTGCTGGGGCTGGGACAGGCGCTGGAGCAGGATAGCGGCGATCTAATCGTTTATCAGGGCCGCAATGAACAGGGCATGGCGCACGCCGCGATGGGCTTCGCTAAACAGTCTCTGCGCCGTCAGATCATCGCCTGCAGTTCGTCGGTCGGACCGGGCGCCGCCAATATGATCACCGCAGCGGCCACCGCCACCGCCAACCGCATTCCTTTACTCCTGCTGCCGGGCGACGTCTTCGCGACGCGTCAGCCCGATCCGGTGCTGCAGCAGATTGAGCAGAGCCACGATCTCAGCATCAGCACCAACGACGCCTTCCGCGCCGTCAGCAAATACTGGGATCGCGTCAGCCGTCCTGAACAACTGATGACTGCCTGCATCAACGCGCTGCGCGTGCTGACCGATCCCGCCGAAACCGGCGCGGTGACCCTCGCGCTGCCGCAGGACGTGCAGAGCGAGGCCTGGGATTTCCCGGACTACTTCTTCCAGAAACGCGTACACCGTCTCGATCGTCGCCTGCCGACCAGCGCGCAGCTTAACGACGCGCTGGCGCTGATTGGCCGCAAGCGCAAGCCGATGATCGTGCTGGGCGGCGGCGTGAAATATTCCGAAGCGGGCGAGGCGCTGCGCCAGTTCGCCGAACGCTATCAGATCCCCTTCGCCGAAACCCAGGCGGGCAAAGGCACTATCGTCTCTGACCATCCGCTCAACGTCGGCGGCGTGGGCGAAACCGGCTGCCTGGCCGCCAACCTGCTGGCGAAAGAGGCGGACCTGGTGATTGGCGTCGGCACGCGCTACACCGACTTCACCACCGCATCAAAATGGATCTTCCAGCATCCTGAGGTCAGCTTCCTTAACGTCAACGTCAGCAACTTCGACAGCTACAAGCTCGACGGCGTGCAGCTGCTGGCGGACGCGCGCGAAGCGCTTGTCGCGCTGGAGGCGGGGCTGGCGGATAAAAACTACCGCAACGACTGGGGCGATCAGATCGCCCAGGCGCAGAGCAAACTGCTGAAAGAGACGCAGCGCGTCTATCAGGTGGAATACAGCGGCGACGGCTTTATCCCGGAAATTGCCGACCATCTCGATCGCGACGCGGTATTCGCCGAATTCAATCGCCTGACCCAGTCGGTGCTCACCCAGAGCCGCGTGCTCGGCACGCTAAACGAGCAGCTCCCAAAGGATGCAGTGATTGTCGCGGCAGCGGGCAGTCTGCCGGGCGATCTGCAGCGCGTCTGGCGCACCCGCGACTACAACTCGTACCACGTTGAGTACGGCTACTCCTGTATGGGCTATGAGGTCAACGCCGCGCTGGGCGCGAAGCTGGCGCAGCCGCACCGCGAGGTCTATGCGCTGCTGGGCGACGGCTCTTTTATGATGCTGCACTCCGAGCTGGTCACCTCGATTCAGGAGCGCGCCAAGATCAACGTGGTGCTGTTCGACAATATGACCAACGGCTGCATCAATAATCTGCAGATGGAGCACGGCATGGACAGCTTCAGCACCGAGTTCCGCTTCCGCAACCCGGAAGGCGGCAAGCTGGACGGCGGCTTCGTGCCGGTGGACTTCGCCGCCATCGCGGCGGGCTACGGCTGCAAAACTTATCGCGTGACGACGCTGGAGCAGCTTGCTGAGGCGCTGGAAGATGCGCAGAAGCAGAGCGTTTCCACGCTTATCGACATCAAGGTGCTGCCGAAAACCATGGTGCACAAATATTTCAGCTGGTGGCACGTCGGCGTGGCGCAGGCCTCTACGTCCGAACGCACGCAGGCGGTGGCGGAAAAGCTTAACGCCCACCTCGACCAGGCGCGCAAATACTAACATTCCGGCCGGAACATCCGGCCCTTTATTCCTCGCTATGAACCCTACAGGTGTAATTATGACTTTGAAACTTGGCGTTATCGGTGCCGGCGCAATCGGCCAGGAACATATTCGTCGCTGCAATAATGTCCTGCAGGGGGCAAAAGTGGTGGCGGTATCGGATATCAACGTTGACGGCGCGCGCGCCGCGCTGCAGCGTCTGAATATCGAGGCAGAGGTCTACGCCGACGGCCATCAGGTCATCAAATCGCCGGAAGTCGACGCGATTCTGGTGACCTCCTGGGACCCGACGCATGAAGAGTTTACGCTGGCGGCCATCGCCGCCGGCAAGCCCGTGTTCTGCGAAAAGCCGCTGGCGCTGAGCGCGGAAGGCTGCCGTCGCGTAGTGGATGCGGAGATCCAGCACGGCAAGCGTCTGGTGCAGGTCGGCTTTATGCGTCCGTACGATGCGGGCTACCGCGCGCTGAAGAAAGCGATCGCCGACGGCGGCATCGGCGAGCCGCTGATGCTGCACTGCGCGCACCGCAACCCGTCAGTGCCGGAGAGCTATACCACCGACATGGCGATCACCAACACGCTGATCCACGAGCTGGACGTGCTGCGCTGGCTGACCAACGACGACTATAAAAGCGTGCAGGTGGTCTTCCCGCGCGTGACGTCGAAATCGCATGCGCGCCTGAAAGATCCGCAAATCGTGCTGTTCGAAACGCAAAAAGGGGTGCGCATCGACGTGGAGATCTTTGTTAACTGCGCCTACGGCTACGACATCCAGTGCGAGGTTGTCGGCGAAACCGGCATCGCGAAGCTGCCGGAGCCCGCCTCGGTGCAGCTGCGCAGCGAAGCCAAACTCTCCACCACCATCCTGACCGACTGGAAAGATCGTTTTATCGAGGCGTACGACGTTGAACTGCAGGCCTTTATCAACGACGTGAAGGCGGGCGAACTGACCGGCCCGTCCGCCTGGGACGGCTTCGCCGCCTCGGTGGCCGCCGACGCCTGCCTGAAGGCGCAGCAGAGCGGCGCCATCGAGCCGGTAGAAATGCCGCCGCGCCCCGCCTTCTACGACAAGAAATAAACGTTTCCCTTTTCTTGCGGGCGGCTGTGGCCGCCCTGACCCGTCAGGACTAAACAGATGAACAAAAAGAATGTAAAACTGGCCATCGCGCCGATTGGCTGGACCAACGACGATATGCCGGAGCTGGGCAAAGAGAACACTTTTCAGCAGACGGTGAGCGAGATGGCGCTGGCGGGCTTTACCGGCAGCGAAGTCGGCAGCAAATATCCGCGCGATCCGGCGGTCCTGAAGCCGATGCTCGACATTCGCGGCATCGAAATTTGCAACGCCTGGTTCAGCACCTTTTTCGCCAACGGCGAGAAAGCGAAAACCATCGACGAATTCGTTAACCACATGAATTTTTTGCACGCCATGGGCGCGCGCGTTATCGGCTGTTCCGAGCAGAGCAAAAGCATCCAGGGCACCACGCTGCCGGTGCTGGAGCAAAAGCCAGTCTTCACTGACGAAGAGTGGCGCTTGACGGCCGAAGGCTATAACGAACTGGCGGAGATCGCCGCGGCGAAAGGGATGCGCGTGACGCTGCACCATCATATGGGCACCGGCATTCAGACCGTGGAAGAGATCGACCGCTTTATGGCGCTGACCAATGACAATGTCGGGCTGCTCTACGATACCGGGCATATCTACTACTCCGAAGGCTCGCAGCAGGCGATGCTCGACGTGCTGCAGAAATATCTGCCGCGTATTTTCCACGTTCACCTGAAAGATGTTCGCGACGAGATCGTCGCCGAGGTGCGCGACAACCACCTCTGCTTCCTGGACGGCGTGAAGAAAGGCACCTTCACCGTGCCGGGCGACGGCGTTATCGACTTTAAGCCGGTGTTTAAGATGCTGGATGATTACGGCTATAAGGGCTGGATGGTAGTGGAAGCCGAGCAGGATCCGGCGTTGGCCAATCCGTTTGAATATGCGGTGAAAGCGCGCAAATATATTCGCGAGCACGCCGGGCTGTAACGTTATTCGCCGGATCCTCCTGCGCGCGTTGACGCTGCGCAGGAGGGTCCGTTCCGCTTTTTCATCTGCTTTTCACCGCTATTCCCGTCACATTCCCTGCATTATGTGAGGTAATTCATAAACCGATGAAATAAACCCCGCTGTGGGCGCAAACAAATGAAATTTTCCATCCATCTGGTACTATAGCGCTCATTATCCAGCCATATTTCTTTTTGACGGGCCGAAGTAATGACCAATAACCCTACTCAACTCTCCCTGTTACAGGATGATATTCGTCGCCGCTACGAAACGCTGAGCAAGCGCCTGAAGCAGGTGGCTCGTTATATTCTCGATAACAGCAACAGCATCGCCTTCGATACCGTGGCCTCTATCGCCGCGCAGGCTGACGTGCCGCCGTCGACGCTGATTCGCTTCGCCAACGCATTCGGCTTTAGCGGCTTCAACGAAATGAAACAGGTTTTTCGTCAGCACCTGATGGAAGAGACGGTCAACTATACCGAGCGCGCGCGTCTGTTCCGCCAGACCGCCACCGACGACGCCGCCACCTCGCCGGAAAGCCCGGCGGAGATCCTGAATGTCTTCACTATGGTCAACAGCCAGGCATTGCAGCAGCTGGCGATGCAGGTCAATCCTGACCAGCTCAATAAAGCGGTGCAGCTGCTGAACGAGGCGGAGAATATCTATGTCATCGGCCTGCGCCGCTCGTTTAGCGTCGCCTCCTATCTGGTTTACGCGCTGCGCCATCTTGAGCGTCGCGCTTTCCTGATCGACGGCCTGGGCGGCATGTTCACCGAGCAGCTCAGCCTGGTGAACCCGAAAGATGTGGTTATCGCCATCAGCTACTCTCCCTACGCGCGCGAAGCGGTAGAGCTGGTGGAGATGGGCGCGAAGCGCGGCGCGCATCAAATCGCCATTACCGACAGCCAGGTTAGCCCGCTGGCGGCCTTCAGCGACGTCTGCTTTGTGGTGCGCGAAGCGCAGGTGGACGGGTTCCGTTCGCAGGTCGCCTCGCTCTGCCTGGCGCAGACGCTGGCGGTGTCGCTGGCGTTGAATAACGCCAGCGCGTAAATCCAGTTTGTAGCATTAAAAAGGGCAACGCCAGAGTTGCCCTTTTTTATTTCTGAATGCAGTCTCCGCTAGCCGCGCGGATAGCTATCGCTGTTTACCCAGGCGTGATCTTTCTCCCAGGTGAATTTCCACAGCCGCACCGGGCCGGCCATCACGTTCAGATAGTAATTGTTGTAGCCAGCAATGGTCGCCACCGGATGGTAGCCGCGCGGCACGGTCACTACATCGCGGTTATAGGGCGCCATACACTCATCGAGCGAGCGATCGTCGGTGTAGACGCGCTGCATAGCGAAGCCCTGCTCTGGATCGAAACGGTGATAGTAGGTCTCTTCCAGGTAGGTTTCGTTTTCGCTGTTTTCTTCATCGTGCTTATGGCTCGGATAAGAGCTGGTATCGCCTTCGTTGGTATAGACCTCCACCACCAGCAGGCTGTCGGCCGGTTGGTTGTCCGGCAGAATATTGTGCACCAGACGCTGATTGCGCCCCTTGCCGCGCTGCTCGACGCCGACATCCGCTGGCGCAATCAGGCGCGCCGGCAGATTGCCCTGACCAGGGGCGTTGCAGACCGCCAGCTCCAGATCGCTGTCGGCGACGATTTCCACCTCGTCGTCATGAGGCACATACACCGAATAAGGCGGCACGCGCTCGAAGGGCGACATGCGCTTGCCGATGCCGGGAAATTCAGCGTGGCGCGTTTTCACCGAGGCGAGTCCCGCTACCAATACCAGGCAAAGCTCTTTATTGCCGCTGCTTAGCCGCAGCCTGTCGCCTTTTTTCAACAGATAGGCGTCAAAACCGACATAGCGCCATCCCGCGCTTTCCGGGGTGACGTGCTGGATGCGGCCGCTGGCGTCCGGCTGCTGCGCTTTTGCAAGAAAAGACATCCCACTCTCCTTTTTCAATCTGCAAACAAGCCGCTACAGGCGCGTCGCCGCAGGCCTGTAGCGGTAATAATGGCGTTATGGGTTTAGCTCAGGGTCGGCATGCTGAATTCCGAAACCGTCTGCTGGCCGCTCGGCCAGCGCGCCGTGGCGGTTTTCATGCGGGTATAGAAGCGCACGCCATCCGGTCCGTGCACGTTGAGCGCGCCGAACACCGAACGCTTCCAGCCGCCGAAGCTGTGGAACGCCATCGGCACCGGCACCGGTACGTTGACGCCGACCATGCCCGCTTCCACATCCTGTACGAACTCGCGCGCCGTATTGCCGTTACTGGTGAAAATGGCGCTGCCGTTGCCGAACTCATGGCTGTTAACCAGCTGCAGCGCGCTGGCGTAGTCCGGCGCGCGCATAATGCTCAGCACCGGCCCGAAAATCTCTTCGCGCCAGATCGTCATCTCCGGCGTCACATTGTCGAACAGCGTGCCGCCAACGTAGTAACCTTCCGCATGGCCCGGCACCTGGAAGTTGCGGCCGTCGACCACCAGCTTCGCGCCCTCTTGCTCGCCCTTGTCGATATAGCCCAGCACCTTTTTCTGATGCGCGGCGGAGACGACCGGCCCCATCTCATTCTCTTCCGCGCCCTGCATGATGCCAGGCCCGACGCGCAGCGCGTTGATCAGCGGCGTCAGGCGCGCAATCAATTTGTCGGCGGTGTCGTCACCGACCGCAACCACGACCGGCAGCGCCATGCAGCGCTCGCCGGCCGAGCCGAACGCGCCGCCCATGATGGCGTTTACCGTCGCGTCGAGATCGGCGTCCGGCATGACGATGGCGTGGTTTTTCGCCGCGCCGAACGCCTGCACGCGTTTGCCATGGGCGCTTGCGGTTTTGTAGATATGCTCGGCGACGCCGGACGAGCCGACGAAGCTTACCGCCGCGATGCGCGGATCTTTATAAAGCTGCTCGGCGTCTTCGTTAGAAGAGTGCACCACGTTGAACACGCCGTCCGGCAGACCCGCCTCTTTCAGCAGTTCGGCCATACGCACCGCCGCCGAAGGATCGAGCGCCGGTGGCTTAAGCACGAAAGTGTTGCCGCAGGCCAGCGCGATGGGGAACATCCACAACGGCACCATCGCCGGGAAGTTAAACGGCGTAATGCCCGCCACCACGCCGACCGGCTGCATCAGCGAGTAGCTGTCGACGCCGGTGCCGACGTTGGCGGAATATTCGCCTTTGATCAGATGGGGAATGCCGCAGGCGAACTCCACGACTTCCAGCCCGCGCGTTAGCTCGCCCTGCGCGTCCGACCACACCTTGCCGTGTTCGGACACAATCAGTTCGGCCAGTTCGTCGCGATGCTGCTCCATCAGCGCCTTGAAGTTAAACAGCACGCGGGCGCGGCGCAGCGGCGAGGTTTTCGACCAGGCGGGAAAGGCCTCATGCGCGACTTTAATCGCCTCAGCGACTTCCGCGCCGGTGCTCTGGGTAAGCTCGCGCGCCACTTTTCCGGTCGCCGGGTCATAGACAGGGATGGTTTCGTTGCTGGCGCTGTAGGTAATCTGACCGCCAATGAAGTTTCCTGTAATGTTCATTTCATAGCCTCTTAAGATGTGTGAGTTCCCTGCAGAGCCTTAGCGTGACGCCACGCTGTCTGACCAGGCAAAACCGAAAGCATGCTATGAAGCTATTACAGTGAAATAAATTTTTCAAATAAAAGTTTTTGGAAAATTCCCTTTTAGCGGCGTGGATCGCATTTTTCCTGCTGGCGCAAAAAACCGCGCGCTATAAGGGCGTAGAGAGAATGTTGCTATGCGGATAAAGCGCGATTTTCTGTTGATCAGAAGGGACGAAAGCGGCACGGCAGAGACGTAAAATGAAATTAATGCGAGGCAGATCTCAACCTTTACATTCCATAATTCACTATTTATGAAATAAATGTTTTCTTTGCCATCAGCTTATTCCCTTATCTCTTGCATCGCTACAGGAGCCGCAGCATGGCCATCGATCCGACCCGTTTCTGTATTAACCGTAAAATTGCGCCGAACCTCTCATTAGAGGCCTTTTTCCAGCTGGTTCAGCGCCTGGGACTGAACAAGGTTGAACTGCGTAACGACATGCCGAGCGGAAAGGTGTGCGACGACCTGACCGCGGAGCAGACGCGCGAGCTGATAGCGAAATACAATATCGACGTAGTGACTATCAACGCGCTCTACCCCTTTAACCGCATAGATGAGACGCTGCTGGCCAAAGCCGACGCGCTGCTGCGCGACGCGCAGGCGATCGGCGCCAGAGCGCTGGTGATGTGCCCGCTAAACGAAGGCGTCGAGATTACGCCGGAGGAGACGCTGGCAGCGCTCCGCACGCTGGCGCCGCGCTTTGCGCAGCATGGCGTACAGGGGCTGGTCGAGCCGCTGGGCTTTCCGGTCAGCTCGCTGCGCTCGGCAGTGCAGGCACAGCAGCTGATCCGTGACGCACAGGCGCCGTTTAAGCTGGTGATCGACACTTTCCACCACCATCTGTATGAGCATGCCGAGCAGGAGTTTCCGGCGGAGATCGATGTCGAGATGATTGGCCTGGTGCACCTTTCCGGCGTGGAAGACAGGCGCGCCACCGCCGAACTCACCGATGAAGAGCGCATTATGCTGAGCGACCGCGACGTGCTGAACAGCGTGGCGCAGGTAAAGCGGCTGGAGATGCTCGGCTATAAAGGCGTTTACGCTTTCGAGCCCTTCTCGTCCGAGCTTAACGGCTGGACCCCCGCTGAGATTGAGCGCCAGATCCGTCACAGCATCGCGCTGCTGCAGGCCTGACTATCGCGCGGCGGGCTCCTCGTTCGCCGCGTTGCCCTACCCTTATCTGTGTCTTGCGACACTTTTTTGGCCTCGGTCGGAGGCCGCTTTTTTACCCTTCCTTCGCCTCTTCCGCCGCCGTCGGCAGACGACGCGCCAGCCGCAGCGTGCAGAACAGCCCCAGACAGACCAGCAGCGCCGTCAGCAGATAGACCAGCGGCACGCCCGCAAAGCTCATGATAAAGCCCGCGATCGGACCGGTGATCCCCAGCGCTAAATCCATAAAGGCGGTGTAGGTCGCCAGCGCGCTGCCCTGATTCGCCTGCGGCATCGCTTTCACCGCCACCACGCCAAGCGCCGGAAAGACCAGCGAAAAGCCGGCGCCGGTCAGCAGCGCGCCGGTTTTCGCCATCCAGGGCTCGAATGCGCCCGCCACCAGAAACAAACCAACCGCCTCTACCGCCAGGCAGGCAGCCGCGACGCGCAGCCCGCCGAAGCGGTTAATCGCGTTGGGAAAGAGCAGCCGCGCGCCGACAAAGGCGGCGCTAAACAGCGTCAGCGCGAAGGCTGCGCCGTCCCAGCCTTTCGCCTGATAGAAGAGCGTAATAAAGGTGGCGATGACGCCGAACCCCGCCGATCCCATCGCCAGAATCAGACCAAAGCCGTAAATCTTGCCGAGCACGTCGCGAAACGGCAACGGCCGCGCGCGGCTGCCCTTTACCGCCGGACGCGGCAGCGCCAGCGCTATCGCCAGCGCGCAGATGGCGATAATCACCACAGAGAGCAGCAGCAGCCCGCCCTGCCGATAGATAATGACGCCAAGCGGCGCGCCCAGCGCCATCGCGCCATAGGTGCAGATGCCGTTCCACGAGATGACGCGGCCGATATGCAGCGAGCCGACCCGCGCCACGCCCCATAGCGAGGTGCCGGTACCGGTAAAACTCTGACCGACCCCGAGAATCACGCGTCCTGTGCAGAGCAGCGCCAGGCTGGCGACAGGCGAAGCGGCAAGCCGGGTCGCCAGCAGATAGCAGAGCCCGCTGATCAGCACGCCCGCCAGCCCCAGCACCACGATGCGCTTCGGCCCCCAGATATCGGCGTAGCGCCCGGCATGAGGACGGCTCAGCAGCGTCGCCACATATTGCAGGCTGATCACGACGCCCGCCCAGAAGGCGCTGTAGCCGAGCTGGTCATGCACCAGGCCCGGCAGCACCGCCAGCTGCAGGCCAATGGTGAGGTAGCTGGCGAAGTTGTAGATCACGATAGAGATAATCAGCAGGGTTAAGCCGATACCCTTATGAGCCGGTTCCGCTGCAGGTTGATCTGGCATGACAAAGTGCGCTCGTGGTTGACTGAATTTACTCTACAGCTTGCCACCATAAGCGGAATATTTCGAGCCGCCGCCGCATCGGGGCGGCAGTTTTAGTCATCGGTCGTCATTGACGCTCCTGAGTTTTCAGGTGCGCGTCACCGCTCCTGCGCGGTGATTATCAACATAGATGGACCTGCCATCGCCAGAGAAACGATCGGGCAACGCAATCCTGACCAGGGTGAAAAAGTCTGATTATCGCTGCGCTTTCATAGAAGAATCAGGCGTTTAATTACCGTTCAGCTACACTACTCTCTGCGGTCTGGCTTTTCAGGAGAGGGAATGAGCGAACTACAGCAGGAAAAAATTGGGCAAAATATTCTGACTAAGCTGGCGATGCTGGTGATTATTCTCGCCGGGATCCGCGCCGCCTCCGATATTATGGTGCCCTTCTTACTGGCCGCCTTTTTCGCCATCGTGCTCAATCCTATCGTCACCTTCCTGATGCGGCGCGGCTGGCGGCGCGGGCTGGCGATCACAGTGGTGATTACGGTGATATTTATCGTGATTTTGCTGCTGGTAGCGGTGCTGGCCAGTTCGGTGAGCGAATTCTCCGATATCTACCCGCAGCTGCGCGCCACTCTGGAACAGAAGATGAGCGTGGTGCAGCACCTGGCGTCAGGTATCGGCATTCACGTTTCCACTACTACGCTGGTGCAGCGCTTCGATCCCAATATGCTGATGTCGTTCGCCACCGTCGCGCTGACGCAGTTCTCCGGCATGATGAGCAATTTCGTGCTGCTGATCCTGACCGTGGTATTTATGCTGTTCGAAGTGCACCACCTGCCCTACAAGATGCGTAACGCGCTGACCAATCCGCAGATCCGCATTGCCGGGCTGCACCGGGCGCTGAAAGGCGTGACGCACTATCTGGCGCTGAAGACGCTGATCAGCCTGATTACCGGCGTGTCGGTATGGGGCTGCCTGTTTCTGCTCGATATCAAATTCGCGCTGCTGTGGGGCGTGGTGGCGTTTATTCTTAACTACATTCCCAATATCGGCCCGATTATCGCCGGCGTGCCGCCGGTACTGCAGGCGCTGCTGCTCAACAGCCCCTACGACGCGATGCTGGTGGCGGCGCTGTTTACCGCGATTCATATGGTGTTCGGCAATATGCTGGAGCCGCGCGTGATGGGGCGCGGCCTGGGGCTCTCGACGCTGGTGGTGTTTCTGTCGCTGATTTTCTGGGGCTGGCTGCTCGGCCCGGTCGGCATGCTGCTCTCGGTGCCGCTGACCAGCATCACTAAAATCCTGATGGAGACCACGCCTGGCGGCAGCCGACTGGCGATTATGCTCGGCGCTGGCCGCCCTAAACGGCATAAAATCTAGCCCAGCAGCCGCCGCTTCACCTGCGTCAGATGGCTCTCCATCGCGGCGCGCGCGGCGGCGGCGTCGCCTGCGTAGATAGCCGCGGCGATCTGCTGATGGTCGCGGTTCATCTCATCGGTAAAGGTGTTGTCGGCAAAATGGCGCTCCAGCCGCCGGAAGCGCGCGCTGTCGCGCTTGTTCCAGAGAAATTCCATCATTTCGCGCAGCACCTCGTTACCGCTCATTTCGCTAATCAGCAGATGAAAGCCTTTGTCCTGTTCGAGAAAGTCCGCGTCGTTGGCGCGGTAGCGCAGCAGCGTATCGGCCAGCGCGCGCAGCTGTTTGCGCTGCGTCGGGCTGCCGTTGCGCGCCGCCATCTCCGCCAGCATGCCTTCGAAAGCGAGACGCGCCTGCAACAGATCTTCCAGGCTGTAATCCGCCTCCGCCGCAGGCGTGCTGGCCGACGGCAGCGGCTGCGTCACGAAGACGCCGTTGCCGGTGCGAATATCCACCCAGCGGGTCATCTCCAGCGCAATCAACGCCTCACGCACCGAGGAGCGGCTGACCCCCAGCTGCTTCGCCAGCTCGCGCTCCGGCGGCAGCGCCGCGCCTGGGGCAAACTCGCCGCGTTGAATGCTTTCCACGATCGCGTTGGCGATCTGACGATAAAGACGTTCCGTTTTTAGCACTGGCAGCGCCATATTTTTTCTCCTGTCAGCAGCGGTGCAGCGTAGCACAGGCCGCGCCCCCTTTCCGACAGACGCAATTCACTGCGCTGCGATCGCGATCACGGCCTTTCCCGTCAGGCTAGCATACTCTTGGCCCAGCGGCCTGACCACTGGGCCAAATTTGCGGCTAAGGAGTAAAAATGGAACATACATGGCGCTGGTATGGCCCCAACGATCCGGTTTCGTTAGACGATGCGCGCCAGGCGGGCGCGACCGGCATTGTGACCGCGTTGCACCATATCCCCAACGGTGATGTCTGGCCGGTGGAGGAAATTAAAGCGCGTCAGGCGCTGCTGGCGGAAAAAAATCTGGTCTGGTCGGTGGTAGAAAGCATTCCGGTGCACGAGGCGATCAAAACACAGCGCGGAGACTATCAGCGCTATATCGCCAACTATCAGCAGTCGATACGCAATCTGGCCGCCTGCGGCGTCGAAACGGTGTGCTACAACTTTATGCCGGTGCTCGACTGGACGCGCACCGATCTTGCCTGGACGCTGCCGGACGGCGCCAAAGCGCTGCGCTTCGACGCTGACGCCTTCGCCGCCTTTGAGCTGCATATTTTGCAGCGCCCCGGCGCGCAGCAGGATTATTCAGCGGCGGAGCAAGAGACGGCCGCCCGCTGCTTCGCCGCCATGAGCGACGAGGATAAGGCGCTGCTGACGCGCAATATTATCGCCGGTCTGCCGGGCGCAGAAGAGGGTTATACGCTGGATCAGTTCCGCGCGCAGCTGGCGCAGTACGACGGCATCGACAAAGCGAAGCTGCGCGAACATATGGCGGTCTTTCTGCGCGCCATCGTGCCGGTCGCCGAAGAGGTCGGCATCAAGCTGGCGGTGCACCCGGACGATCCGCCGCGCCCGATTCTCGGCCTGCCGCGTATTATCTCTACGGAAGAGGATATGCAGTGGCTGAAAGAGACGGTAGACAGCCTGCACAACGGCTTCTGCTTCTGCACCGGCTCTTACGGCGTGCGCGCCGACAATAACCTGACGCAGATGGCGACGCGGTTCGCGGATCGCATCAACTTTATCCACCTGCGCGCCACGCAGCGCGAAGCCAACCCCAACAGCTTCCACGAGGCGGCGCATCTGGCGGGCGATGTCGATATGGTCGGCGTGATCAAGGTCATTTTGGCGGAAGAGCAGCGCCGTCGGCGCGCGGGCGAGAAGCATGCGATCCCGATGCGTCCCGATCACGGCCATCAGATGCTCGACGACCTGCACAAGCGTACCAATCCGGGCTATTCGGCGATAGGTCGCCTGAAAGGACTGGCGGAGCTGCGCGGCGTCGAGCTGGCGCTGCGCCAGACGCTGTTTAACGATTAATACAGGGCAAAACAGGGCATGGGCGACATAGCGCAGCCTTTTGCCCTGTTACTGCTACTGCGGAAACAGGCTCCGGTCGGTGATCGCCGCCACATCCACCTTATTCGGCAGAATGTTCAGCTCGCTGAAGAGATCCGACACCTTCTGCACCTTTTCAATATCTTCAGGCGTGACGGCACGAATTCCGTGAGAGATGCGTGCGGTGATTTTCTCCGCGTCGGCCGGCGGCAGGCGCGTCAGCTGCGCATATACCTGGTTGTACTCCTCTTTATGGGCCAGCGCCCAGGCGCGCGCTTTCGCCAGCCGCTGGGCGAAATCGGCGATAGCCGCGCGCTTGCCGGGGTCGTCCAGCGATTGCTGGGTGGCGGTCACGAACGACAGCGCAGTGGTCAGCCCTTTGCCGTCGCGCAGCAGCCGCGCGCCGTGCTGCTCGGCGATGCCGAGATAGGGATCGAAGGTCGCCCAGGCGCCAATCTGCCCGGAATTAAAGGCAGCGCTGGCGTCGGTCGGCAGCACAAAGCGCACCGGCACGCTGTCGCGCGGCACCTGTGCTTCACCCAGCGCCTCATAGAGCAGGTGCTGCGAGATGCTGCCGCGCGCCGAGGAGACCACGACCTCCTTCCCTGCCAGATCCTTTACGCTGCGCACCGGCGAATCAGCGGGCACGATCAGTCCGTTCGACCCGGCGTCGCCGACGTTGGTGGCGATGATTTTCAGCGGCACGCCGCCGGATGCCGCCATCAGCACCGGCAGATCGCCCGCGTAAGAGGTATCGACCGCGCCGGCGCGCTGCGCTTCGAACAGCGGCGCCGCGCCCTGAAAGTTAGCCCAGCGATAGCGCCAGGGCGCATCCTTCAGCACGCCGGAGGCCTCCACCAGCGAACGCAGATTGCGCGCCTGGTCGCCCAGCACCAGCGTGACCTCGCTGAGATCGGGCGCCGCCTGCGCCATCGCGCTGGCGCTCAGCAGCAGTGCCGCCACACAGGCTTTAAGTCTGTTCATGGCGGCTCCTTACAGGGCGTTGCGGTTGAGCTGGCGAATATAGGCATCCCAGTGCAGCTGATACTTTTTGTTGCGAATGCTGGTATCAAACGCCTGCGCCGCCTTTTCCGACACCGCGTCCGGCAGAATAATCAGCTCCGCGCCGCCCGACTGCGCGGCCAGCTGCGCCTGACAGGCGCGTTCGAGATAGTAGAGGTTATAAAAGGCTTCTTCGATGCTGCCGCCAGCGGTCAGCAGACCGTGATTGCGCAGGATCAGCGCGTTCAGGCTGCCGAGATCCTTGACGATGCGCTGCTGCTCGTCGAGATCCAGCGCGATCCCCTCGTAGTCGTGGTAGCCGACGCGGTTGTGAAAACGGGTGCTGTGCTGCGAGATCATCAGCAGCCCGCCCTTTTGCGCCGACACGCCGATGCCCGCCGCCGTGTGGGTATGCAGCACCGCGTGCGCATCCGGCCGGGCGCGATGAATGGCGCTGTGGATCACGAAGCCGGCCGGGTTGATCCCGAGCCCGGTAGGATCGTCGATAATATTGCCGTCGATATCGATCTTCACCAGGGTTTCCGGCTGGATCTCGTCAAACGTCTGGCCGTATGCGTTAATCAGGAAATGCGGCCGATCGCCCGGCACGCGCAGCGAGAAATGGGTGTAGATATGGTCGGTCCAGCGCAGCTTCGCCGCCAGATGATAGGCCTGCGCCAGCCTGACGCGCGCCTGCCATTCCGCATCGGAAATACGCTGTTGAAGAGTAGAAGATGCCAGGGTTGCCGTACTCATAGACGCCTCTTTTTACGCTGTTCAGTGTGGCGTCACTGTTACACAGCGTTTTCGCTGCAGGGAAATGCCAAAAGCGGCAAAACAATGTCAATAAATGCAAAGTGCGGTCGATACTTGATCTGTATCACCTGCCAGCCTGAGCAAAACGCTACCCTGCACGGCCTGAGGGCGTGCTATGCTGCGCTGATTAAATTCGCACCTCCTCACAGACGCTTTAACATTCAGAGGAATTAGCGGTGCCGCCGTTAAAACGAAAACGCGACTACGCAAGAATAATTATTATTTTGTCCGGGGTGCTTCCCTTGCTGCTCGGCATTCTGTTCACGGCTATCGACGCGCGGCACACCGTCCAGCAGCAGCAGATCAACGCCGCCAACACCCTGCTCTCGCAGGCGGAAAAGATGAGCGACAGCGCCTGGGATATGATCACCTGGCTACGTCGTTTTCACTACCAGCCCTGCAGCAAATTCGAAGACGAACTGCAGCGCGCCGGCAACCTCAACGCCTATTTCCGTGCTATCGGCAAGCTGGAAGGCGTGAAAATCACCTGCTCCTCGGCCTACGGCATGAATCCCGGCTCGTTAAGCGAGATGATGCTGCGTGCGCCGCCGGTGACCGGCAAGGCCTGGTGGAGCCTCTCTCTTGCCGGCACGGCTGGCGTCCCGCAGCGTCCAGCGGTAATTTTCGTGCGGCAGCTGGCGGATGATGAGGGCTTTTGGGCGATTATCGACGGCCAGTATCTGATGGACTTTATGAGCGCTATCGGCGAAACGCGCGGCTATCGGCTCAGCATGCGCTTCAGCGACGGCGCGCCGATTTCCATCGGCAAGTCGACGCCGCCCCACGCCAGCCTGTTTAGCGCCCAGATTTATCAGGCGCAATCGCGCCGCTATCCCATCAGCGTAACCATCGAGACGCCCGGCTCGGAGATCATGCACGCCTGGCGCCAGGTGACTTTTATTTTCCTGCCGATGACGGCCATCCTCTCTATTCTGCTGATGGTGCTGACTGCCAACTGGCTGCAGCGTCGTATCTCCTGGCGCGATGAGATCCGCCGCGCCATTAATGCGCGCCGCTTTTCGGTCTGCTACCAGCCGGTTTATAACAATCACACTCAGACTTGTTCCGGTGCCGAAGCCTTGCTGCGCTGGACGCTGCCGAACGGCGACGCGGTTCGGCCCGATATCTTTATCACCGCCGCTGAAGCGGAGGGCATGATTGTGCCGCTGACGCGTCATCTGCTCGATTTGATCGCCGAAGATGTTCAGCAGTGGCAGGTCGAGCCAGGCTTTCATATCGGTATCAACGTCGCCGCGGATCATCTGCAGCATCCGGACTTTGTGGAAGATATGCTTAACTTCGCCGATAAAATTAAGCGGACGTCGCTGCAAATTACCCTGGAACTCACAGAACGCAGCCTGATTAAAGACGGCGAAGATGTGGCGAGAAAACTCGATCGTCTGCGCGCCGACGGGATGAAAGTGGCGATCGATGATTTCGGCACCGGGCACTGCTCGCTCAGCTATCTGCAAACCTTCTCGCTGGACTACCTGAAAATCGATCGCGGCTTTATTAACGCCATCGAATCGCTGTCGGGCGAAACGCCGGTGCTGGATGCGATTATCGCCCTCAGCCATAAGCTGAAGCTGGAGGTGCTGGGCGAAGGGGTGGAGAACGAAATGCAGTATCTCTACCTGCGCCAGCGCGGCGTGACCTTTATTCAGGGCTACTATTATGCTTTGCCCCTGAATAACCGCGCGCTCATCGCCTGGCTCGCAGAGCATGCGCATCAGCCGATGCACACAGAGGACGCTGACGATGCTCAACTGCACTCTTCTTGACGACTACCAGAACGTCGCCCTGTCGCTGGCCGACTGGGCGTCACTGCAGCCCGCCGTGCAAACCCGATCGCTCCATCACCCTGTCGCCGACGACGACGCGCTAATCGCCGCGCTGGCCGACAGCGATATTATCGTGGCGATGCGCGAGCGTACTCCGCTCACCGCCGCCCGTCTGGCGCGACTGCCGCGGCTGAAGCTTATTGTGACCTCGGGCATGCGCAATGCCGCCATCGATCTGGACGCCTGCCGCGCGCGCGGTATCGCGGTATGCGGCACCGAGAGCAGCAGCGCGCCGCCGCTGGAGTTGACCTGGGGTTTGCTGCTGGCGCTGGCGCGTCATATCGTGCCGGAGAATCAGGCGCTGCGCAGCGGCGGCCCCTGGCAGCAGCATCTTGGCATTGGGCTGGAAGGCAAAACCCTGGGGCTGATTGGCCTGGGCAAAATCGGCGGCGGTATGGCGAAAGTAGCGCAGGCGTTCGGCATGCAGGTTTGTGCCTGGAGTCAAAACCTTACCGCCGAACGCGCCGCGGCGTGCGGCGCGACGCTGATGCCGTCGCTTCCGGCGCTGCTGGCGGCGAGCGATGTCGTGTCGCTTCATCTGGTGTTAAGCGCGCGCACGCGTCATCTGCTCGACGCCGCCGCGCTGGCGCAGATGAAGCCAGGCGCGCTGCTGGTAAACACCGCGCGCGCGGGCCTGGTGGATCAGCAGGCGATGATCGCCGCCCTGCGCACTGGCCAGCTGGCGGGTGCCGCGCTGGACGTGTTCGACGTCGAACCGCTGCCTGCCGATCATCCGCTGCGGCAGCTGCCGAACGTACTGGCGACGCCCCATCTCGGCTATGTCGCTGACAGCAACTACCGGCGCTATTTCACCCAGGCGGTCGAGGATATCGCCGCCTGGCTGCGGCACCAGCCGCTGCGATCGCTGCTTTAACGCCGCCTTCTGACACAAACACAGGCAGATTAACCGAAGCGCGGCCGCGACTTTTTTTCTCTTTGCGCGAAGCGCCGCAAAATTTTGCAAAAATCAGCGGCGTTAAGCTGCTTTTTAACGCCTTTTCAGGCGGCATTTCAATCTGCTATCGTCGGCAAAAAAGACCGCTATCAGACCAAACATGACAAATATCAATGAAAAACGGTATACTCTGCCACTTGTCGCAATAATTTCAACACTAATTATTGCGCTTCGTAGCCAGTGGAAAATTCTGCCGAACGGCTATGCTTAAATTTTCTCAATGCCGCGGACTGCATCGTTCAACCGGTTCGCGACCTTGAGGACTTTCATGTGCTATTACAGGGTAAATCTATGAAATTACGTAGGAAGCGTGTCAAACCTATTGGGCTGGATGACGTCACGATTATCGATGACGCCCGCTTACGCAAAGCCATTACGGCAGCGTCGCTGGGCAACGCGATGGAGTGGTTCGATTTCGGCGTGTACGGCTTTGTCGCCTATGCGTTGGGTAAAGTCTTTTTCCCCGACGCGTCGCCAGGCGTGCAGATGATCGCCGCGCTCGGTACCTTCTCAGTTCCTTTCCTTATTCGCCCGCTGGGCGGCCTCTTCTTCGGTATGCTGGGCGATAAGTACGGTCGCCAGAAGATTCTCTCTATCACCATTGTGATTATGTCGATCAGCACCTTCTGTATCGGCCTGATACCTTCCTACGCCTCGATTGGCATCTGGGCGCCGATTCTGCTGCTGCTCGCCAAGATGGCGCAGGGCTTCTCGGTGGGCGGCGAGTATACCGGCGCCTCGATCTTCGTCGCCGAATATTCGCCCGACCGCAAGCGCGGCTTTATGGGCAGCTGGCTCGACTTCGGCTCTATCGCCGGCTTCGTGCTCGGCGCGGGCATCGTGGTGCTGATCTCGGCGATTATCGGCGAAGCGAAATTTATGGAATGGGGCTGGCGCCTGCCGTTCTTCCTCGCGCTGCCGCTCGGCATTATCGGTCTGTACCTGCGCCACGCGCTGGAAGAGACGCCGGCCTTCCAGCAGCACGTTGAGAAGCTGGAGCAAGGCGACCGCGAAGGTCTGCGCGACGGCCCGAAAGTGTCGTTTAAAGAGATCGCCACTAAGCACTGGAAAAGCCTGCTTGCCTGTATCGGTCTGGTGATCGCCACCAACGTCACCTACTACATGCTGCTAACCTACATGCCGAGCTATCTGTCGCATAACCTGCACTACTCGGAAGATCACGGCGTGCTGATCATCATCGCCATTATGCTCGGCATGCTGTTTGTACAGCCGGTGATGGGGATGCTCAGCGACCGCTTTGGCCGTCGTCCGTTCGTTATCATTGGCAGTATCGCCCTGCTGATCTTCGCCATTCCGGCCTTTATGCTGATCAACAGCGGCGTGCTGGGGCTGATTTTCGCCGGACTGCTGCTGATGGCGGTGATCCTTAACGCCTTTACCGGCGTGATGGCGTCGTCGCTGCCGGCGATGTTCCCGACGCACATCCGCTACAGCGCGCTGGCGAGCGCCTTTAACATCTCGGTGCTGATTGCCGGTCTGACCCCGACCCTCGCCGCCTGGCTGGTAGAAACCACCAATAATCTCTATATGCCAGCCTACTACCTGATGGTAGTGGCAGTGATCGGTTTGATTACCGGCATCTATATGAAAGAGACGGCGAACAAACCGCTGCGCGGCGCGACCCCTGCCGCATCCGATCTCGATGAGGCGCGTGAAATCCTGCAGGAGCATCACGACAACATCGAACAGAAGATCGAAGATATCGACGAGGAGATCGCCCGTCTTGAGGCGAAGCGTAAGAATCTGGTGCAGCAGCATCCCGACATCAACGAGTAATCTGTTTAAAGCCCGCCGCTCGGCGGGCTTTTTTTTAGATCGCGAAAATATGCATGATTTCTACGAAGAGCTATCTCCTCCGATAGCTGCGGTAGTCCTTTTTTCTCCAGAAAAATGGCGGGGAATTTTATCAAAAGCTACACCCTTTTATGCACCTGTGCTTATGGTATACTTGGTGATTAATTGAACAGGAGGATGTATGAAAAATACACCGGTAAATGCAGAAAATCTTTCGAGCATGTTGACTAAAGCTCGCCGAGCAGGCTCGGTTCAAATCACAGGCGGCTCTTACGACGAGCGTCGTGCACAGTTCATGAAAGATGTTTTAGGCAAGGAAGATATGCGTTTGGCTGAAGGAACAAGCTATGGCTATAAGAAAAAAGATTTCGCACGTTGAAACCAGCACTTTGTTTAAGGCAATCAGTAATGAGTATGGTTTCGATGATGAAGTTATCCTTTCTTATTTCCAGGATATAGATGACCTGCAGCGTTTATGGGAAAAAAATAACGAGGTATGGGTCTATTCCAAAGATGAACGTTATCAGTATGGCTGGATTAAAGAATCACATCTTAAGCAAGACGGTTCTCTCGTTCCTCTTTACATCGGATTGCACCATACACGGGTGATGGATGATGACAAAGAGAGCGATCCGCTGTTAGTTGTCTCTTTTGAAACACGCGAAGGCCTCGCTGATCCTGTGCTTGTGATTTTAACCATGGTGGACCATTCAGACATGTTTGGCGAATTAGGTGAAGAAAAACACGACAGAGTAAAAATGGCCCAAATACATAAAAAGTTGGATGATCTGCTGCAGGGAAAACACTCGGTCGATAAAGGCCAGCAATAAGTTTCGGCGGTCTGGGCACCTGTTGCTGCTCGGCACAATTAACAAGGCGCTGTCAGAACCTGAGTTTCATGAGATCTGCCGTGACGACCTGCTTTTCTACGCTAAAATCCGTTAAAAATTCAGAGCTACCCAGGTGTTATAAAAAAGCTAGCTTAAGGGTGATGAGGCTTACCAGCATAAATGTTTACCTACGTCCTACCGCAAACTTAATGCTTTACGCCGCACACAATCTTCATTCTCGCGCGTTAAAAGGAGTAGACTAGCGCTACTTTTTTCACCTGCGTAAGAATGAATATGTCTGACTTTTCTCTGATCCAGCGTCCAAGAAGGCTGCGTTCCAGCCCGGCGATGCGTGAACTCTTCCAGGAAACCTCCCTCAGCCTGAACGATCTGGCGCTGCCGATTTTCGTTGAGGAAGGCGTTGACGACTATAAAGCGATTGAAGCGATGCCGGGCGTGATGCGCATTCCGGAAAAGCGTCTCGCCTATGAAATCGAGCGCATCGCCAAAGCGGGCATTCGCTCGGTGATGACCTTCGGCATTTCGCACCACACCGACGCCACCGGCAGCGATGCCTGGAATGAAAATGGCCTGGTGGCGCGCATGTCGCGCATCTGCAAAGAGACGGTGCCGGAAATGATCGTCATGTCCGATACCTGCTTCTGCGAATACACCAGCCACGGCCACTGCGGCGTGCTGTGCGATCACGGCGTCGACAACGATGCGACCCTGATCAATCTCGGCAAACAGGCGGTAGTCGCGGCAGCGGCGGGCGCAGACTTTATCGCGCCGTCGGCGGCGATGGATGGCCAGGTCAAGGCGATCCGCCAGGCGCTGGACGCGGCGGGCTTTACCCAGACCGCCATCATGTCCTACTCCACCAAGTTCGCCTCGTCCTTCTACGGCCCGTTCCGCGAAGCGGCCGGCACCGCCCTGAAAGGCGATCGCAAGACCTATCAAATGAATCCGATGAACCGCCGCGAAGCGATTCGCGAGTCGCTGATCGACGCGGCCGAAGGCGCGGATTCGCTGATGGTGAAACCGGCCGGCGCCTACCTCGACGTGCTGCGCGAAATCCGCGACCGCACCGAACTGCCGCTGGCGGCGTACCAGGTCAGCGGCGAGTACGCGATGATCAAATTCGCCGCTCAGGCGGGCGCGATCGATGAGCGTAACGTCGTGCTGGAAAGCCTGGGTGCGATTAAGCGCGCCGGCGCCGACCTGATTTTCAGCTACTTTGCCCTCGATCTGGCAGAACAGAAAATCCTTTGATCGCCCAGCATCCTGCCGCCGCAACGACGGCAGGATAGCTTTTCGCCTTTGCGCCGTTAGCGCTGCGCTAACGCCTCGATCAGCGTCTGATTGAATTTAGCCGGCGACTCCATCTGCGGCGCATGACCCATGCCTGGGAACTCAATCAGGCGCGCGCCGGGAATGCGCTTCGCCGCTTCTTTGCCCAGCACCTCATAGTGACCCAGCTTCGCTTTCACCTCCGCCGAGGCGATATCGCTGCCGATCGCGGTAGTATCGGCGGTGCCGATCATCAGCGTGGTCGGCACCTTCAGATCGCCGAACTCGTAAAACACCGGCTGGGTAAAAATCATGTCGTAGATCAGCGCCGAGTTCCACGCCACCTTCTTATGTCCAGGACCGGCATTCAGGCCCGCCAGCATGTCGACCCATTTGTCATACTCCGGCTTCCACTGGCCGCTGTAGTAGGTGTGCTGCTCATACTTTTTGATACCTGCCGCGTCGAGCTTCAGCTCGCGCTGATACCACTGATCCACGCTGCGCCAGGGCGCGCCTTTGGCTTTCCAGTCTTCCAGTCCGATCGGGTTCACCAGCACCAGCTGCTGCGTCTCGGCGGGATACATCAGCGCATAGCGCGTGGCGAGCATGCCGCCGGTAGAGTGGCCGACAATTACCGCTTTCTTTATACCAAGATGCGCCAGCAGCTGGTGCGTGTTGTCCGCCAGTTGCTGGAAGCTGTACTGATAATTAGCGGGTTTAGTGGCGCTGCAAAAACCGATCTGATCCGGCGCGACGACGCGATAGCCCGCCTGGCTCAGGGCGCGAATGCTCTCTTCCCAGGTCGCGCCGCAGAAATTCTTGCCGTGCAGCAGCACCACGGTCTGACCATTGGCGTTGTTTGTCGGTTTTACATCCATATAGCCCATACTGAGCGGCTGCTGCTGAGAGGAAAAATCAAAGCGCTGAAGCGGGAAAGGATAGTGAAAGCCTTCCAGCTGCTCACCATAAGTCGTTGCGGCTAAAGCGGGCGCAGCGCTAAACAGGGTTATCGAGGCGAGTAAGGCAAGGAGCGGTTTTTTCAGGCCAGAGGTCGGACGCATGCAATGATCTCCATACAGGCAAAAGAGCGGCAGTGTGACACGCGCGCAGGACGCTCGTATTGTTGCGCTGTGTCATGTAAATGATTTTTGTAAAAGAAGCGTAGCGGGCTCTGTATCATTTTGCCTGCCGACCAGCCGCGCAACAGACGCCTGCGCCGATCAATTCCCGCGATAAATATTGCAAAAACTCTAAATATTTCCGGCACGGCGAGGGAAACAAGTTACGTTTATTTATTGCTTTTGTTTATTTTTTACAACTAAAAACCAACACCCCTCTCTTTTTGATAAATATTCCATATTTCGCTCCTCTTGCAAAAAAATAAACATGCATTTTCTGATACTTCTTTACCCAAGCCGGGCATAGCGAAAGATTAAAATCCCTACACTATGCGCAACTGTTTGATGAGGTGGATTATGCGTGAAAAAAAATATAATGAAGAAGTGATTGATAGCGTTACCGAGTGGATTAACAACCATCTCGATCAGCGGCTCAGCATTGATGATATTGCAGAGAAATCAGGCTATTCCAAATGGTATCTACAGAAGCTGTTCGCCCGCTGCCGCAATGAGACGCTGGCGCGCTATATTCGCAAGCGAAAGCTGGCGGCCTGCGTGCATACCCTGAAAAGGGTAATGACTCCAACTTATT
>NZ_DICD01000008.1:0-293350 GCF_002415245.1 Pantoea sp. UBA5035
GGTTCTCACTGCACGCTTACGATTTAATCCGTGGCTTCATGTGATCACCTGTCGAAGAACACGTAGCCAGACTTGGAAACCGTGATTGCTGATTTCACTGAGCTTGAGGCTGCAGCTGCCGGCTTGTCGTCCTGCCAGCGGCTGCCGTTGAGATAGGTTGCGGGATGGAGGTTGTCAAAACCGAACTGCTTGCCCTGCCGGCCGGCGATATCTTCTGCCAGCATCTGAGCAAACTGCTCCGGCGTTCCGCCTGACTCTTTCCGCCACTCCTGATACTTCGACCTGAAAGCTGACATAGCCTTCTGCTTGCCCTTTTTCACCATGCCTGCACACCAGAAGATTTTCTCGAATGCTTCGTCGGCTGCCTGATTCTTTCCTGCAGGCTTAGCGACCTTTTCGCATGTCGACCGAACCTGTTCGGGCAAAGTGTTTTTAATGTCTTTCTTGTCTTTTGTAATATTGTCTTTTGTGGTTACCCGATTCGGGTGAGAGCGATTACCTGATTCGGGTAAAGATTCCTTACCTGATTCGGGTAAATTTACCTGATTCGGGTGAACTGGTTTTTCCCAGTCTCCGATGACTTTGTTAATGCCAGTCAGCCTGCCGTTCTGGCTGAGGATATTACGCTTAACGAGAGCGCTTTTCGCTGCTGAACATTTGTGTGGCAACATCCCTGTCAGCTGTGACAGCTGCTCATTGCTGATCCAGTCAACCTTCTTGTTGAAGCCGTATGTTTTGCGCATGACGGCCATGAATACCAGAAGCTGATGTTGGGTTAGTCCTGCAAGCATGACGGCTTCGAGGAGTTCATTGGCGATGCGCGTGAATCCATCTTCAATATCTGCCACGCGACGCTCTCTTGCCTCGATGTGAGGCGTTAGATCATGTACTTCAGCCAGATTGCTCATTGCCCTTTCCCCTTCGCTTTGGCCTCTTCCAGAATGTGCTTCAGCTTCTCCGCGACAGTCGGGTTGAAGCCTTTGCAGAACTCGATGCGGGCAAGGTTTTTGCGCATTTCTGCCTGGCGTAAAACGTGTTTCTTTGGCATAATCATCTCCGGGATATGCATCGTGGTTGTTGCCCCACCCTACGCCTCAAAGAGTTCATTGCTCTTTGGGGCGTTTCCTTTTGCGAGAAGCTGCGCCACCTGCCGGGCTAAATGAGCCATCTCGTCATCCACGACACCCCATTCCAGTACTGCCAGAAGCATCGAGAACTTCGGTATCCAGTCTCGTTTCCAGCGGCTTATCTGCGCCTTATCGACACCAACAGCAGCTGCTGTCTTTTCAGTGCCTAACAGGGCGATTTTGTTGAGCAAGGCGCTTTCAATGCGCAATGCCTCGTTGCGTTTCTTTGCATGATCCATTTCGTATGATTCCTTGGTGATAAGTTGTTGTTCAGACGTGACAAAGCCGCAGCTATTGCCACGAACGTTTTGTTGTTTCGTTTGAGTTAGTCGCCACGTTCTCGGTGGCTTCCGTAGGACTTCATGTCCGTTGTAAAAAGAGCGGGTACTGCTAAGCGGCTTTACTTTTTGAAGGTGGGAAAACATCATCTAGAGAACAATGGCATCCCAGCTTCTTTAGGCCTTCAACAATCAGTCGACAATCGTTGAGTCCAGGGGTACGGATATTCAGCTCATAGTTGGCAATTCGTGACTGTCCCCAACCAATCGCCGAAGCAAGAACAGCCTGCGAAACTCCGATTTTCTTTCGCTGCTGTGCAATGTTGTTCATTGCGTTCTCCTTGGCGTTAAACAGAACACCATTACACACAAAATGTGATTAACAGTCAACCTCAATTCGTGTACGGAGTGCAATCACGAACCGTGGTAAATTTATTGGATGAAAACAATGCATGAATTAATCGGGGAAAGGATTAAGTCCCTGCGTGAAGCAAAAGGACTTAGCCAGGTACAGCTAGCCAAACTTTGCGGTTGGGCGGCTCCGTCTCGTCTGGGGAATTATGAGTTAGGCACACGTAAGGTAAGTGCTGACGACGCGGTAATCCTTGGTTCTGCCCTTGGCGTATCACCAGCCAAGATCATGTTTGGTGATGAGTCTGATTCAGTTTTCAAACAATATGAATATCCATTGTTCGCGCACGTCCAGGCTGGCCCATTTGCCGAGGTCGGCAGCTACACGGCCAGTGACGCTAAGGCATGGGTGCCAACGACGAAGAAAGCCAGTGAGAAAGCGTTCTGGCTTGAGGTAAAGGGACATTCAATGACGGCACCACAGGGTGTGCGCCCGAGCTTTCCTGAAGGGATGCTGATACTGATTGATCCGGCTGAACCGGTAGAGTCGGGTGATTTCTGTATTGCATCTGCGAACGGTGACTCAGAAGTAACGTTCAAGAAGTACGAGCTGGACAGTGGCGTTAGTTACCTGGTGCCGCTGAACCCTGCATACAGGATTCTGGACTGCGACCACAGTATCCGCATCATTGGCAAGGTGGTTAAGGCTCAGTGGCCGGAAGAGACGTTTGGGTGATGAAATGAAGATTGGATACATCTTCCCTGCTGTTTGTGGGATAGCAGGGATAGCACTCCTGGTATGGTTCATTGCCAGCGGCGCCTGGATGCCAGGTGCTTAGGCCGGAAGATACGTTTGGGTAAAATGAGGCTGAAGGGTTACAGGCCAATAAGCCTGATTGACTACAGCATCACTTGTATTCATAATCACACTTGAGATTACTAATTAGGTAGTCTGGGAGGTTGAGTATGTACAGCGAAAATAAAGCAGCTCAAATGGCTGGTTACCTACTGTTGAAACGTGGTGGGCGCATGGCATATATCAAACTCATGAAACTGCTTTACCTGGCTGATCGTGAGTATATGATCAGTTATGGCGACTCAATGACTGGTGACCGCGCAGTGTCCATGAACAATGGTCCTGTATTGTCACGAACCTATGACCTGCTTAAGTCAGGCAGCCCTCTTGAAGAATCACCTTGGGATGACTGGATAAAAGGTGAATCGAATTATGAGGTTTCAGTCAAAAAGCCAGTTCATGGGCTTGAAGACGATGATGCTTTCGATGAGCTAAGCCGAGCTGATATAAAAATTCTGGATAAAGTTTTCTCAGAGTTTGGTCATTATAAGCGCTTTGAGCTTTGTGAATTAACGCACCGAATTTGTTCTGAGTGGCAAGATCCTCACGGGTCGTCTGTTGCGATCAATCCAAAATCCATTTTCATGGCTGGCGGGAAATCTGAAGCGGAAGCCGAAGCTCTCCTTGATAGAATGAGAGCGCGCGACCAACTCAAAAAATTCAGCAGTGAGCTAGCATGACAGTTTACTCACCATACAGGAAAGGCACCGTATTGGCCCCTGTTGGTGGGTCTAAACATCTACATATCATTTGTAACGATCCAGTGTACCATCCTGTCCATGGTTGCGAATGCGTACTGGTCGTTAATATCACCACGGTATATCCGGCTCCAGTACACCACGATCCAGCATGTATTTTACGTGCTGGAGAGCACCCATTTGTGCATCATGACAGTTATGTTTTCTATGCCGATGCTATTGTATGGAAAGTCCCTAATGTGGTTTCTAGGGAAGAAAGCGGAGAATTGGAAAAACACGCTGATATGGAAGAAAGCGTTTTTCAGCGTGTACTATCAGGATTCGAATCTTCTGATTTTACACCTAACAAGGTGCTAAAGTTTTATCGCCAACACTGCAAATAAACCCGGCCACAGCGCCGGGTTTTTTATTGCGCCGATCCCCATATGACCGCCACCCTATCTCGTTGATATACCAGTAGAAGATCTCAATACCTTCAGTTTTGCCCGCCACACCGATCCCTATGGTTAACGATGTCATTAATGGTAAACGGTTTACCAATGGTGAACTCGTTGCCACTCCTGCACCCGCCACCGCACCGGGTTTTTCATGCCCACCCCTAAAGCTATCTCCTGCCGTGCCGATAACACTAATGTCCAGAGAGACACGGCCTCAGGGCCGGAACAAGCTGATTGTCCGCATCACTCTTGCCCGCCGTGTGCGGGCTTTTTTTGCCGCTTACGCTTGCAGGTAAAAAAATATCGGCCAATAATGAAAGTGAAATATATCCATCACTTTGCTTGTTGCTCGACAAGTTACCGCCAGCGCTGGTCTGGCGGTTTTTTTTGCCCGCAATCCTGACCTGCACCGTCAGTGCGTCGTCGACAGCAGAGCCAGCGCCATCTGCACTACTATGTCATCTGCTTTATCAGCATAAAGACCTGTTATCTTCTCCTTTATTGCCAGATTAGTTATCGCCCGCCCCTCCCTCAGCAGCTCCATAGTCCCCCTACCAAGAACCTCTCCCACCTCAGGCATCATCTTCCTGTGCAAGTCAGCCACATCTTTGTTTCTCATGCCACCAACCTCCTCCTGTTAAGCCATGAAATCTTAGCACTGAGTCGAGCGCTGTACGGGTTTTTTGCGGCTGTAGAAAAATAAATACACAAAAAAATCACACACATAGCGTGTCATATTAAATTTATACACAATTTGTGATTGACCATTAAATCACAATATGTGAATATCTCTCCATCAGCAGGACGCTGGCGCAGTACGAAACGGATAGCAGCTCTTTGTAACAACGAGCGGGAAGCTCTACGGAAGGTGCCGAGAACGCACCGAACTCAAACAGTGGTTACTGAGTGCATTGTTGCGACAGTGCAGCCAGTAACTAACCGGAGGATTTATGGCGAACATCGTCTATGGCAAATCACTTAACCCTGTTGGAAAAGATAACGCGAAGTCACGCCGCAACGCTCGCCGGGCTGAAGAGGCTATTAAGGCGCGTGAGATTGAAGCGATTCTGGCGAGCGCATTTAGTCAGGAAGCGCCGCAGCGTCGCGTGGAACTGAGCCGCGCTGAGATTGCCTGCAAACGGCCGGCAGCTGACCGCGTAGTTAAAGCGGTTGAAACCGAGACCGAATATCACAAGCAGATTCTGGCAGGCGCCGCGAAATACATGGGCGGTGAAGTACAGGACGGGATGTGCTTACCGCAAGTCGCTGTCTACGCAGCTGGCTATCGCAAATCTAAAGATATCGTAACTGCGAGGTGAGAAATGCTGGTTGTTGGCGGAAAATACCCAACCAAGAATGGGCTTACATTTGAAGTTCAGCGCGATGATTCGGAGCTATTCACCGTTTATCAGTTCTTTGGCGTCGTAACAAAACCAGATGGCCAACTAGACCGGATAGCCTTTTACACAGCAGGCGGTCGTTATAAGGAATCGCCCTGCGAATACGACTTAATTTTGAACTAACAGGCTGCCACCCGCAGCCTTTTTACTGGAGCCCACCATGATCAACATGGTGGCGGGTTATTTAGGAGGGTGAGATGAGTGAATTTAAGGGCACGCCGGGGCCTTGGATTGCCATTGAAAAATATATTGATGAGCCACTTAACATCACTGATAGCAATGGATTTAAGGTTGTATCAGCTGAGAGGGTAGCAATATTGGATGGATGGGATGAAAAGGGGTTTCAGCATTGGGGAGATATTGGCGGGCACCGTGAGTTGAACCCAACTGAATATAAAGCAAACTCGCACCTCATTGCCGCAGCACCTGAGCTTCTTGAGGCGCTGCAGGCAATGCTTAACAAGGCATACAAGCAGAACTGGAATGACCAATATCCAGATGAAATAGAGACGGCTCAGGCTGCTATAGCCCGAGCATTGGGCCAGTAACCACTACAGGAGAGAGAGTATGCAATGCATTGTTTTGCTCAACGTAGATGACCCTGAAGACGCGGAAATCGCTAAGGATGCATTCGGCGACAACCTGGTATTCGACAGTTACAACGAAGCTGATGACTGGTGCGCCCGAAATGCAGCAAGGACCTGGCTGAAAGTCATCAACCTTGATGACGACGACGACGATGACTGATAGCAGCGCAATGGCTTGTCACGACAGGCCATGACGGTGCTAGTCACCAACGCCTTTAGAGGGCTTGAGATAACCAGACAGTAACACTCCCTATGGGCACCGCAATGGTGCCCATCTTTTTGACACCAACCAAATTTAATGAGGTATCCCCATGCGTCTTTCTTTCGCAGGGGCAGCATCGGGCTGCCCACAAAACACTATGTTCGCATTCAAATTAACCGGCGCAGACGTTATGTCGTGGAAGCCGAAGAGCCGCTTACAGAAGCTGGTAGAGCGTCTGATTCAGTCAGTAACACAGCCGGGGAATCCGCAATGAACGCGCCGACAGCAGTTGAGCTGTACCGCAAGCAGCAGGAAGAGCTGGAGCGTCAGCGCCGGGAAGATGAGCGACTGACTGGCTTCGACTTCACCCGCATGCTCCTCCAGAAATTAGGCCTGAGGGCTAAGTGATGAAGCTGAAAATCGAGTGCGGCGAGTTGAAGACTCGCGCCGGATATCGCCCCGGCATGTTGGTTATCGAAGCTGATGAAGTGTCCCTTCTCGACTTCAACGGCAAGCAGCTACTCAACCAGATGGACATTAAAGACGTCATGGAGTGGCTTACAGAGCAGGGTTACACGATTCGTCAGGAGATAGCAGCATGATTGACCCGGATATGTATTTCATCGAGATGATGCAGGCCATTTTAGAGCCTGTGCTCGAGAAGATGACGCCAGAGCAAGCCGCACAGGAAGCGATTGCTGATTACCGTACGGAGCAGCAGGCAGCACAGATGGGGATTAACTGATGGGCACAGCAACGCTAGTTCTCGGCGATTCAGGCACGGGCAAATCGACAAGCCTGCGTAACCTGAATCCTGAAGAGGTCATTCTGGTGAAGGCGGTGGGCAAGCCCCTGCCGTTCAAGTCACGCGACTGGACGCCGTGGGATGCGGCGCAGAAGAAAGGCACGGTAGTTAACACAGATAAGTGGGAATTCATCGTCGGCGTTATCAAAAGGGCGCGCGAGTACGGAAAGCGGATCGTCATCATCGACGACTTCCAGTACGTGATGAGCAACGAGTTTATGCGCCGATCCGACGAGAAGTCATTCGACAAGTTTACGGAGATTGGCCGGCACGCATGGGAGGTTATCAAAGCCGCTCAGGACGCGCCTGATGACCTTCGCGTCTACTTCCTTGCCCACACAGAAGAGACGGCGATGGGTCGCGTGAAGATGAAGACGATCGGCAAAATGCTCGACGAAAAAATCACTGTCGAAGGCATGTTCACTATCGTTCTCCGAACCCTCACCCGCGATGACCAGTTCTTCTTCACCACCAAAAACAACGGCGCTGACACGGTTAAATCACCGATGGGCATGTTCGACGCCAACGAAATCGACAACGACCTGGCTTTCGTGGATGCAACCATCTGCGACTACTGGGGCTTATCCAATGTTCATAACCTGAAGGAATCAGCCGCATGAGTAATGTGATTTTCACCTACAACCACGAAGCAGCATTAACCGCCGGTCAGGGCGGTTTTATCAACGAGAGTGGCGCATACGTTCTCACCATCACCGAGGCGGCGCTCACCACCTCTTCAGGCGGCGCGAAGGCTATCGAGTTCTCTGGCGAATCCGATGATGGTCGCAAAGTGCAGTACCTGAGCGTCTATGTCAGCAAAAAAGACGGCAGCGAGAACACCTTCGGCGTGAATATGGTTCACGCAATCATGGGCTGCGCTGGCGTGAAGCAGCTCACCAACCAGATGAAAGCGGCCGGCCAGTTCGTTGCGCCTGAATTCGCAGGCAAGAAAGTCGGGCTGGTGCTGCAGAAAGTCCTCCGTAGCAAGAATGACGGCTCTGATACCTATGGACTGGAGATTCGCTTGCCGTTTATCGCACAAACTCGCCAGACGCTGCTGGAGAAGGCAGAAGGCAAGAACGCCGAAGCCGTTGACCGCATGGCTGCGGGACTGAAGGACAAAGACGAGCGCAAGAAAGGCTCTGCAAGCGGTAACACAGCAGGCTATCAAGACTACCCGCAGCACGACGACGGTTTCACTCCTTTCTGATTTAACCCTCCACTAAGGCACCTGTATGACTCTTACACCGCTTGAATCGGCGCATTACGCACGCCTGTCAGAAATACAAAAGGAAAGGTTTCTGTGGCGTACAGAGCAGATGACGCCGCATCAGAGGAAGTGTCAGCAGGTTGCCTTAGCCGCGGTAGAAGCAACGCAGGCGGCGAAACGTGGCGAGGAGCACGAGCGCAGGTTGACGCCGGAAAGGAAGATTCAGCTCATGGAAGAGCGCCGGTTGCGTCAGGTAGTCAGAGAGACGGCTGTGCGCCCTCCTCTTCCTCGTATCATCGTCACGAAGCCGGGCGTGCTGTGGATGGATTACCAGAATGAGAGGCGCGGAAGGTTTGGCGCTGTGGTGCAGGACTAACTATTTCGCCGCTCAGCGGCACAGGAGATGACAGATGAGTGGACACTGCGATAACTGCGGCTGCCGTAAGGTTTCCGGCTACTGCACTAATTGCCAGGAGGAAGCGTATATCGCTTTCGAGCAAGCGCCGGATATGGAGTTCAGCGAAGAATTTATGCAGAAGGCATGGGAACAGCAGAAGGAGATTTCCTGATGGGCGCTAAAAAAGTCTGGGATGGCCGTCAGCTGCCGGATGTTGGTGATGAGGTGCTGATTCACCTGGCCAGCGCTGATAGATGGGAACGTCGCGAGGTTTCTGGCTTTAAAATATGGCCTCATTTGGATGGCGACGGAGCTTATCACCGCATCTTCGTAAAAGTCTTCAACGTGCAGGATGGAAAGCGCATACCAAACGAGCGCCTTTTAAAAGATATTCGCCCAATTTTCTGGCGTGAAGGCGACGATTACAACCCAACAGCTGAAGGGGCCAAATGATGCAATTTACGGAAGAGCAGAGAGAGGTGCTTGCTGGGCTGTGCAGAATTGAGATTAAACGCTGGAAGGCTGCATCAGAATCGAATCCCAATATGCGCTACATGGTAGAGCTGATGGAGATCTCCCTGGCGGCGCTGGCGGCTGAGCCTGTCGCCTTCTTGGGCGAAGCAGATGGTGAGTTTGAGTATAACGGGTGTCGCTCATTTTCTTTCTGTCCAGAAAAGGTAACGGAGTTCTATTCAGCGCCGCCAGTTGCCGCGCTGAGGCTGCCGGTAGATGGGCTTCCAGACGTCAGCGAGGAAAGCTATGAATACCGTACCGGCTTCGCTATGGGCTGCGCCTGTTATGCAAAAAGAGTTATTGAGCTGAACGGCACCGCGCCCGCCATCAACCTTGCGGAGCTGGTTCCTGATGAGAATGAGATTGAGCGCATTTACTCCATCTACTGCACACAAACAGTCGGATCTAAAAACGCCCTGCGGCACATCCGCAACGAACTTCTGCGTAAAATTGAGGAGGTGAAATGATTAGTGATGAGAGGATTGAGTATATAGCGACAACGGGCAACGCCCGCGGTAAGGATTCGCAGGAAATGGCAAAGGAGCTGCTGGCGCATCGCAAGGCGCGCGAAGGCTGGAAGCTCGTGCCGGTCGAGCCGACAAAGGAAATGTGGGACGCATATGATGATGCGCCAGACGATATCGACAGTGAATGGGCCGCCATGCTGGCAGCAGCGCCGGAGCCCGAATGAAAAACTGCGAACCCATTAAGCAGCAGCATATGACCGCGTAATGCGGTTTTTTTACGCCCAAATTTCGGAGGTAAGCATGCACCTCTATCTCATCATCATCATGTTTCAGTCTGGCAGCTTAACTCATATCCCGTTTGATAACTCTGCCAGTTGTATCGAATCAGTTAAGACCATCAGCAAGCAAATTCCAGCCAATACAGGCTATGTGACATGCCTGGTAGATAAGGGGAAATGAGTATGAAAATTGATATCGGTGACAAGTACGTCCTGACCGCTGACCAGTTCCAGTTCATCGTACAGGAGAAGAAAATCGTCAAGGAAGGCAAGAACGCTGGCGGTGAATATCTCTCGCTGGTCGGTTACTTCCCGAAGCTCAGCCAGGCGATTGCCGGCCTGATTCATCTCGATGTGCAGATGTCAGATGTGCAGTCGCTGCAGGAGATGGAACAGCATATCCGCCGCGTATCTGAGCAGTGCGAACAGGCATTCAAGGAGGCGGTATGAATTTTCCAGATGCAGCAGATGAAGCAGCAGCAAGAGAGCAGCAGCTGATTGAGGTAGCGCTGGCGAACAGGCCGAAGCCGAGCATGACCTTTACCGGCGTATGCCATAACGGTGATTGCGGCGAGAAGATAGCGAAGGGTTTCTTTTGCTGTTGCGAATGCAGAGAGGACTTTGAGCGCGTGCTGTGGGCGCAGAAGCAGAGGAGCTTGGTATGAAGGTAACCCAGAGCACCATTCAACAGTTGGTTATCACCGACGCTGACAGGCTAGACCCGGTAAAAGTGATGATTGAAAACCTCCGCCCCGGCGCTGGCAGCATCACCATTACCTGCTTCGGCAAGTCATGGACGTCATACTGGGGCTCCATGTCTGACCGCACGATTCAAGAATTCTTCATCGACTGTAACGATTCATACCTTATCAACTGCCTTAGCCGTGGCATTCGATCAGCCATCGAGGGGGAAGATAACGAAGCCAATATTGAATTCGTTAAAAAGGAAATTTTAAAGCTTCGCCGTGAGAAGGAAATTGACCAATTTGAGGCCCGAGAATATTGGGATGAGGCTGATGGAGCGGATGATGTGAAAGACATGGTTTGCAACTGGCACAGCCATTCATCTCTTCGCAAGGTGTTTGGAGATGAACCTTGGCACGCCAGCTGGCCCACCGCACCAAATCCAGATTACGACTACCTCGAAAGAATCGTGCAGGCTGTTCGAGAAGCCATTAAGCAAACCACTGTCGTACCCGCCTAACCCCCAGCCCACCCTATTCACGATCGCGCTCTGCGTGAGGAGTTGTTATGTCTGATGAAGACGCTCTTGAGCTTGCCGCCAAGGCTGCGGGGCATCGCACATTCGGTTTCGACGAACAGGGAAACATACTTATCGACCCGGTGGTTTATACGCCGTGGAACCCTCTGAATAATGATGCAGACGCATTTCATCTGGCCCATCAGATGGACATGAATATCCACTACGGGCCGAAGGTAATTCTGGTGAGTGAACCGGCCGGCGCCTGCAGCTATACGGTCGATATCGATGGACCAGATATCATGAGCCATACGAGAAAGGCGATCACCTATCTCGCCGCCAGTGTTGGCGAATGGCTATGAACACCCTCAGCGACATCTCCCCCGGCGAGTTCACTCTGTGGCTCGCCGTTTTTATTTGCTTAGCCGCGGCCTGGATATGGCCGGATAAGGAGTAGATATGAGCCTTGATGTAATGCCCATTTCAGCATACTGCCAAACCACAGGAGAATCGGAGGAAGCCATTAACAAACGGATACAAAGGAAGATCTGGAGGATGGGGGTTCACGTATTAAAAGTGGACGGCGTCCGGGAGCGCTGGATTGATACAGAAGAGGTGAACCGATGGGCAAGAAGCAGCAAGGATCCGCTTTACCGCGCGGAATAACCGTGCGCCGCCATAAGACTGGCGAAACGCTGCAGCTGACATTTACGTTTAATGGCGTTCTGTGCAGAGAGCCATTGTCGGGAATGGAGGTGAATGCACGAAACATAAAGTATGCCGAGCGATATCTGGGAGAGATACAAAACCGCATCGCGTCGGGGGATTTTAACTACCTGCAGTACTTCCCCCGCTCAAAAAAGGCCGCACTGTTTGGGCATCAGAAGAAGAAAAAGACGGTAAAGGACTACCTCGAGGAGTACCTGGTCATCAGTGAAAACCGCAACCTGTCACCCTCTACTCTGGACGGCTACAGGAAGTGCCTGCGATCGCTGAGGTTGCTCCACAACATCTACGTGACGGAGCTGACGCCAGCTGCGCTTAAAAGCTGGGTATCGACACAGAAAACCAAGCTGAAGACCATCCGAAACCGGCTGTCGTTTTTGCGCAGTGCCATTGATGAAGCGGTGACGGATGGGCTTATCAGTGATAACCCAGTCGCGCACATCAGCGCATCTCGCTACTTCTCTGTTGAGTATGGAAACACAGAGGAATACGAGGTTGACCCATTCACTCCTGCGGAAATAAGCATCATCTATATGCACTGCCTCTATCCACAGTGGAAAGCGACATTCCAGTTTGCGCTGAACACTGGCGTGCGCCCTTCCGAGCTCTGCGCGCTTCGGTGGAGGGATATAGATTTCGAAAGGAAGACAGCGTTTGTGCAGAACGCCGTTGTTGAGGGTGTGGAGAAATCTACCAAGACGCGCGCCGGCACAAGGAAGATAGATTTGAACGAGGAGGCGATCGAGGCGCTCGGCATCATGAAGCAGTTCACGCAGCTTAAGAGCGAGTTTGTTTTCGAAGACCCGCGCACTGGCGAGCCGTGGGCAGGCTCTGATGCTATCCGGCAGAAGGCATGGCGCATCATCATGCGCGAGTCAAAGCTCAGGTATCGCAATCCGTATCAGACACGTCACACGTTTGCGACGATGCATATCAGCTCTGGTGCAAACCTGTTCTGGCTCTGTAAGCAAATGGGACATAAAGGACCGGACATGCTGTTCAGAAATTACGGCTCTTACCTGGTCGATTACGACGGACATCTGTCGAGGCCGGGGATCAAAACCGGAAGTGATTAATGGGGCAATTTGCAGAAAAATGCACGTGTAGTGCACGTGAAAAAGGATCCTTTTATGAAACCATTATCTATCATGAGGTTACGAAGATATGAACGCGGGTTCGAATCCCCCTCTCACCGCCATCATTTCAGAGAAAAGCCTGAACTTACGTTCAGGCTTTTTTCGTTTATATCTCTCAGTAAGAGGGGTATGAGACCCCCGCCGGGGTTCGACAACAGGCGCAGCCCGTTGGACAGCGGAGCCTGCGACGCTGCCCGCAGAGCGAGCGCAGCGAGTCAATCCCCCTCTCACCGCCACAAATTCAAGAAAATACAGGCACGAAATTTTATTGTTCATATTTTTTAATGAGTTTCATTTGTTCTTTTAAAACAGCATATTTTCTCAATTTTTTTGAAAAAGAAATTGCCCAAAAAAGAGATATGAAATTTTCAATAAAAATGTAAGCAAACCTTAAGATTACAATAATAATGATGAACATTAAAATTATTGTGGATATGTTTATAAAGTTCAAAGGGGAATGATAAAGGGTTAAAATTGAATTAAAAACGCTAATACTGTACCACGCCAAAAAAGCAAGAAATAGAGTATAAAAAAATATGTGGCCCGTCACTTTTTTTAATGAACAAACAGGCATTTCATCCCGTTTATAATTGAAAATCTGATTACAGTCAAGGAAAGATAAAAAACCTGTACTATTCATTCGAACATTATTATCATAAATGTAACTAAACAGAACCCTTAATACAGGTAGAGGATAAAATAAACCATACTGCCTAAGTTTTAGCTCCTTTATTAAAATATCATATTCCCCATCAACATCATTAATTTCACTAATTATCTTTAGCGCAATAACCTTATCGTCTACAGACAACCTAATAAAACCAGATGAAAGATTCATTTTGAAAATAAAGACAAAAGGGAAGCAAAGGCGTTTTATTAAGCGAGCCAGCCATAAAGCAGCAGCAACAAATAAAGGACCCGTAATAGCTTTCAAGTGGTCCTCGAACAACCAAGAATCTTTTATAGTATCTATTATATTCATTATATTCATTCCTTTATATTAAGAATCTCACCGCACAGACGTAGCTCCGGAGGCTCTGCCATTTTGATACGCCCAATGCGTACAGGTAACGTCCCCTCCCGCTGGCATAGATTCTTAATAGCGTGCCACTCTTCAGTTTCTGATTCCATATGTGTCGTAACCGAGTCGAAAGCACCCTCGGCAATAATGATGGCAGGCTCTTTATCTGATTCCTTGTCGGCCGTCACTACGTCATGTTCATCAGAAAGTTCGTCTTTCAGTTCAGCCAGACTGGCTTTAAGTTCATTAAGACTACTGGCGGCATCCTCCGGCGCATAAAAAAAGAGGCCGCTAATGAAAGTAGCTTCCATGACTTCCCTAAAACAAAAAGATGTGTCGCCATAAATGAAGCTGCTATGCCCTGCACTTTTCACACCTGATACATTTTTGTTCAGCAATTTATCTTTTGCGGAGTCAATCAATACCTGTTTATTATAAAGGATAACAGGCAGATTTTTAACTTCATGAATGTCGCCGCTAATGCTCCAGCGCTCTTTATCTCCCTTAATGAAGCCGGAAGCGCTACAGCTCGTTTCGATGTCAAACTCCTCGGTTGGGATGCGCTCACGGTTAAAATAGCTTGTAAGATCTTCTCCTTCTTCCATGTCCTGATATTGATAAGCGCGATAAACTGAACTATGGCGGTCAATTCCAATCCATTCGATATCCCAAGTGGCGGGTCCCGATGGTTTTCGGACCTCATCAATATAAGCGCCCACATCTCTGTCCAGATAAGCGGCTAACAACGCCTTCCAGGGTTCTATTGCCAGAAATATGCTTGCCAGCGCTGTTCCTTCCTCTATCAGAACATCGTGGTGGAAAAAACGAAGAAGAAAGAATGGATCGGTACTGGCTACTGCGTTCTGTATCGAGAGCAAGGGAACCGCTGTCGTTTCATCGTATGTGGATTGAAATCGCAATATGGCATCCGAACAGAAAATTAAGTTTCCTTCCATCGATCTCTATCTCCAGATGTTATCAGACCGGGCATTTTACCAAACCAGAAAGCGTTATCGCATACTGGTTTTGCCAGAGTGATGCCCTTGTAAAATAAAACAAGGTGCCATTTGGAAATGTCACCCATAAAAAAACCCGGCTTGCGCCGGGTTTTGCTTGCTACACAGACTTACTCAAATCAATCAACCATACGCATGCAGCGTGTGCTGACAGAGCGCCGAACGCACGCAGTCATCTTTGCCGAAGCGTACAATACCGACCATCTCGTCCTCTTCGAACCGCGCCAGCGCGTCCGCGAGACCGGAAGGCACCCCAGCGGGCAAGTCGCACTGGGTAATATCGCCGTTAACAATCACCGTGACGTTTTCGCCAAGGCGCGTCAGGAACATCTTCATCTGGGCCGCGGTCACGTTTTGCGCCTCATCGAGGATCACCACCGCGTTTTCAAAGGTACGACCGCGCATATAGGCGAAAGGCGCGATTTCCACCTTGCCGATTTCGGGTCGCAGACAGTACTGCATAAAGGAAGCGCCAAGACGTTTAACCAGAACGTCGTAGACCGGCCGGAAGTACGGAGCGAATTTTTCTGAGATATCCCCTGGCAGGAATCCCAGATCTTCATCGGCCTGTAGCACCGGACGTGTGACGATAATCCTGTCGATATCCTTATGTATCAGGGCCTCTGCCGCTTTCGCGGCGCTGATCCAGGTTTTACCGCATCCAGCTTCGCCGGTTGCAAAGATCAGCTGCTTCGATTCTATGGCCTGGAGATAGTGCGCCTGAGCATCGTTCCTGGCGGCGATCGGCGAACGGTCGCGCACATCGCGCGCCATACCGATTGCATCCAGCCCACCCATCTGCACCAGCGAAGTGACCGATTCTTCTTCGCGCTGACGATGACTGCGAGAGTCACTACGAAGCACCCTTCTGGCTTCACGACGCGCTTTGATCACTGCTTTCTGTCTTCCCATAGTCGCACCTTACAGTTGGTTTCATTTCCCGCGTTGGGCCGCTGCCCGCCACGATTAACTGAACGCTTTAGAGGTTTGATTGGCTTCCTTTCGAGCCATGACGTACCGTTGATAAAGATGTGTCGCCGCACCGAGGCGCAAAGGCACACCGGTAAAATCGAAGATAGAGAAACAATTTGATAAAGAAGAAGAGGCTGTCGAAGGCGCGCATGCCCTCGCTGAAGAGTGTGGAACCTGAGGTAAAGCTGTCTGTCCTGTAAAGGACCTTCCCATGCGCGACTCCAGTCTGCGATACAACACGCTTATCCATTAAACTGCACTAATTTTAACAGAGTTGGCAACATTAATTTTACGACCATCCCCAGAATTCAGAAATAACAGCAGCCGGCAGGCAGGCGAAAAAAAGCTTTCTTATAGCAATCAAAGGATTAGATTTTCAGGCGGGAAACAAATATTTTGCACGGCGCGCCGAAACCGCGCCGCCGATGCGGCGGCGCAGGTGTCGTCAGGCTTCCAGCAGCGGCTGCGCCAGATAGTGCTTAGCGTCGGGAACGCCCGGCAAAACAAAGAAGTAGCCGCCGCCGATGGGACGTACATACTCTTCCAGCGCTTCGCCGTTAAGCCGCTTCTGTACCGTGATAAAGCCTTTTTCCAGGTCGTGCTGATAGCAGACGAACAGCAGTCCCATATCGAGCTGCCCTGATGCGGTAGTGCCCGCCGAATAGCTGTATCCGCGGCGCAGCATCAGGCTGCTCTCTGTTTCGGGCGTGCGCGGATTGGCGAGGCGGATATGGGCGTCGAGCGCGATAACCTCGCCCTCCGGATCTTTCGTATAATCCGGCACGTCACGCTCGTGCTGCATGCCCAGCGGCGCGCCGCTCAGCTTGTCGCGGCCGAAGATGGCCTGCTGCTCGCCGAGCGGGGTGCGGTCCCACATCTCAACGCGGAAACGGATAATCCGCGCCGCCTGATAGCAGCCGCGGCGCGTCCATGCCGGCTCGTCCTGATCGGCCGTCACCCACAGCAGCTTATCCATCAGCGGCTTATCCTGCGTGTCGGGATTGGCCGTGCCGTCCTTGAAGCCCAGCAGGTTGATGGGCGTCTCTTTCCCCTGGCTGCGCGCGGCGTGATCGGCGATAAAGCCTTCGCGCCGCCAGCGCACGCCCAGCAGATCGGGCGTGTATTTCACGATATCGCGCAGCGCGTGGATCACCGTGTCCTGGGTGTTGGCGCAGATCTGCAGCAGCAGATCGCCATGGCACTGGGCGGCATCCAGCGAATCGTTGGGAAAGCGCGTCATGCTTTGCAGCTTCTTCGGCTTCAGCGTCTGCAGGCCAAAACGCTCGTCGAACAGCGACGCGCCTACCGAAACCGTCATCGTCAGATTGTCCGGCGCGATCTCCGCGCCCAGAATGCCTGAATCCATCGGCGGCAGCTTAGGATTGGTCACCGCCGGCGCCGGACCGCCGCTGGTCAGAAAGGCGATGCGCGCGGTGAGCAGCTGAAACAAGCGCACCAGATCGGCCTTATCGCTGGCCAGCACGTCGAAGGCGACCAGCATCATCGACGCCTGCTGCGGCGTGGTGATGCCCGCCTGATGCTCTCCATAGAAGGGTTGCACCTGGCGTCGCGCGTCGGGCGCAACCGTACCGGGAGAAAAGCTGTCGGCCGCCGCGTGGAACGGGCAGCCGCCGCTCAGGGCGGCCGCGCCGCCCAACAGCCCCAGCCCTTTTAACAGGCGTCGCCTTGCAGGCTGCGCCTCATCCTGTTGACGACTCATATCAATCGAGACCTAAAGTACCGCGCAGTAAAGAGAGATCTTCCGCCAGCGCGGTAACCGGGCCTTTCAGCGCATTGCGATCCGCGCTGGTGAGCTTCTCGTAGGAGGCGAAGCCCTCTCCTTCGCGATACTTGCCCAGAATGGCATCGACTTTTTTGAAGTTGCCGTCGACTTTCGCCAGCAGCTGCGGATTCGCCTGCTGCAGCTGTGGACGAAGCAGATCGACAATCTTTTGCGCGCCGTCGATGTTCGCCTGGAAATCCCACAGGTCGGTGCGGCTGTAGCGATCTTCTTCGCCGGAGATTTTACTGGAGGCGACCTCTTCGATCAGGCCGGCCGCGCCGCCGACCACTTTCACCGGCGGAAACGCCAGCTCGCTGATGCGAGTCTGCAGATCCTGCACGTCGCGGTTGAGCTGAGTAGCGTAGCCCTCCATGCCTTTGGTGCTGTTATCGCTGAACAGCGCTTTCTCCAGGCGGTGGAAACCGGTGAATTTCGGATCTTCCGCTTTCTTCTCGTAATCGTCTTCGCGCGCGTCGATGCTGCCGTCAAGATCGGAGAAAAGCTCGGCGATCGGCTCGATACGCTCGTAGTGCTGACGGGTCGGCGCATAGAGCGCTCTCGCTTTCTCGATATCGCCCGCTTTCACCGCATGGGTAAAGGCTTCGGTGCTCGCCACCAGCTGCGCCACTTCCTGCGTCACGTAAGCTTTATAGGCGGTGATGGGACCGGCCAGTGCCAGCACGTCGGGTTTGCCCGCTTTCGCGGCTGGCGACGCCTCGCCCTGCACGATGAGTTTGCCTTTCGGATTACTCAGCAGGCCGCAGGTCATCTCATACTCGCCCGGCTCAAGGTTAGCGGTGAGCTTCTGGCTGAAGCCCGGCGCGATATTTTCGCGCTCTTCCACCACCAGCACGCCTTTCAAAATCTCCCACTCCAGCGCTTTCTGACTGTTGTTCTTGATCAGAAACTGAGTTTTGCCTGGCTTGACCGTCAGCTGCATCGGTTCGCACTGGGTATCCGTCACGCTGACGGCGACCTGCGGAATATCGGCGGCCGCAGCGGTTCCCGTCAGCGCCAGCAGCGAAGCCAGCAGGGTTTTGCGGCGAAAGCGAATCATCATAGAGTTATCCCTGTTTAGTCGAGAGTTGGCGCGCCGGACGCGCCGGCAGTAAAAACAGCAGCAGCGCCGGAATAAGATAGAGAAAATAGGCCGCCACTTCGCTGACGCTCGGCGTCTCCTGATAGCCCAGCACGCCCTCAAGCAGCGTGCCCGCCAGCGAATGGGTGGAGAGCACGTTGCTCAGGTCGAAAGCGACCGTCTGAAAATGGTTCCACAGGCCCGCCTCATGAAAGGCGCGCACAGCGCCTGCCGCCAGCCCGGCGGCGACGAACAGAATAAACAGGCTGCTCCAGCGGAAGAAGTGCGCCATATTCAGGCGCACGCCGCCCCAGTAGAGCAGCATGCCCAGCACCACCGCCGTCGCCAGTCCGAGCACGGCGCCCACCGGCGGCGCGTAGCCGACATCCTGGGTAAAGGCCGCCAGCAGAAAGAACACCGACTCCAGCCCTTCACGCGCCACGGCGAGAAACACCATCAGCACCAGCGCCAGCCCGCCGCGTCCGCTCTGATTCAGCGCCTGATCGACCGCCTGCTCAAGCTGCACGCGCATATTGCGCGCCACTTTGCGCATCCAGAACACCATCGAGGTCAGGATCGCCACCGCGACCACGGCAACGATGCCCTCGAACAGCTCCTGCTGCTTCTGCGGGAATTCGCCGGTGGTCTGGTTGATGATGATGCCGAGCGCGAGACAGAGCGCCGCCGCGATAAATACGCCCGCCCACAGCGCGGGAAACCAGCGGGTACGGCCGGTACGCTTCAGATAGCTGGCGATCAGGCTGACGATCAGCGCCGCTTCCAGGCCTTCGCGCAGCATGATAAGAAAGGGAACAAACATCGCCGACCTCTTGAATGTTAAGCAGCGTCAATCGCAGGTAAAGTTAGGTAAAATGCGAACGATACCGATTATCATTATCGCGGAGGAAAAAACAAGTAATGCAGCGAAATTATTTCTCCAGCTGAAGACGCAAAAAAGCCCGCTCCCATGCGGGAAGCGGGCTTGTATGTTGTAATGAATTATTTAGTCAGGTATTCCGCCTCGGCCGCGTCGAAGCGCTGCTGCGCAGCGGCGGACGGCTCGCGGCCCAGCAGGCTAAAGAGCACAATGGCGATGCTGGAGAAGGCGAAGCCCGGAATGATTTCGTACAGGCCCAGCCAGCCGTACTGTTTCCAGATCAGAACCGTCGCCGCGCCGATCACCATGCCCGCCAGCGCGCCGTTGCGCGTCATGCGCTTCCAGCAGACGCCGAACAGCACCACCGGACCAAAGGCGGCGCCGAAACCGGCCCAGGCGTAGCTTACCAGTCCCAGCACGCGGTTATCCGGGTTCGAGGCAAGGGCGATGGCGATCAGCGCTACCAGCAGCACCATGGCGCGGCCGAACCACACCAGCTCTTTCTGGCTGGCTTTTTTGCGCAGGAAGCCTTTATAGAGATCTTCGGTCAGCGCGCTGGAGCAGACCAGCAGCTGGCAGCTGAGGGTCGACATCACCGCCGCCAGGATGGCCGAGAGCAGAATGCCGGCGATCCACGGGTTAAACAGGATGCGCGCCAGCTCGATAAAGACGCGCTCGCCGTTGCCGCTGACGTTAGCCGCTTGATCCGGGTGATTCTGGAAGTAGGCGATGCCGAAGAAGCCGACCGCCACCGCGCCTGCCAGGCAGAGCACCATCCACGCCATGCCGATGCGGCGCGCGGTGCGGATCGAGCGATGCGAATCCGCCGCCATAAAGCGCGCCAGGATGTGCGGCTGGCCGAAGTAGCCCAGCCCCCAGCCCAGCAGCGAAATCACCGCGACAAAATCGAGCCCTTTCAGCATATTGAGGTTTTCAATGCTTTTCGCCTCAATGACCGCCAGCGAGTCGTCCAGTCCGCCAACGGCGACAATCACGATCACCGGCGTCAGGATCAGCGCGAAAATCATCAGGCTCGCCTGCACGGTATCGGTCCAGCTTACCGCCAGAAAGCCGCCCACCAGCGTATAGAGGATGGTCGCCGCCGCACCGGCCCACAGCGCGGTTTCATAGCTCATGCCAAAGGTGCTTTCAAACAGGCGTGCGCCCGCTACCACGCCCGAGGCGCAATAGATGGTGAAGAAGATCAGGATCACCAGCGCAGAGATGACGCGCAGGATTTTGCTTTTATCTTCAAAGCGGCTGGTAAAGAAATCGGGCAGCGTCAGGGCGTTGTCATGGTGCTCGGTTTGCACGCGCAGACGCCCGGCTACGATCTTCCAGTTTAGCCAGGCGCCGATCGTCAGCCCGATGGCGATCCAGCTTTCCGAAATGCCAGAGAGAAAAATTGCGCCCGGCAGCCCCATCAGCAACCAACCGCTCATATCAGAGGCGCCCGCTGACAGCGCGGTAACAAAACTGCCCAGACTGCGGCCGCCCAGAATGTAATCGTCGAAGTTTTTGGTGGAACGGTAGGCGATGAAGCCTATCAGCACCATCCCAAGGATATAAATTACAAAAGTCACCAGCATCGGTGTGCTTACACTCATTCGTCTCTCCACTTTATAGTTGATTTCCCGAGAGAAACCGCACGCTGTGGCCGCGTCGGAACGGGACGGGGCCGCAGGTTTTTTCCAGATTCAGGCGCCTGCTCTTTCCTGAGGCGCGGTATCCTGCCGGAAAGGCGCGATGCGCACAATGGATTTAACACAGGCATTACAGCGATTTCACCTGTTAATCACTAAATTTTGTTAACAGGTTGCACTCGCTCACAGTTCCACAGTTGCACCCCGGTAAACCGCCGACAGTGCAGTGAGTTAGCGTCGCGCAATTGTGGCGAGATTCTTGCAGCAAGTTCCATGCCGCCTTTTGTAGCGTTAACAAATTAATCATTAAAAAGGCTGTTAAGCAGGTCACACTTAACACGGTTGCACAAAGTTGCAACATCAGAGATAGTGCTGGCCACGCAGTGTGAGAGTTAAAGACAGGAGCAGACAGGTCATGGGCACGACAACGATGGGGGTGAAGCTGGATGAGGCCACCCGCGAACGTATTAAACTGGCGGCACAGAAGGTTGACCGCACGCCGCACTGGCTGATTAAGCAGGCGATTTTCAACTACCTCGGCCAGCTGGAGAGCGGCGACGCCCTGCCGGAGGTCCCCATGACGGCGGGCGCGCAGGTAGAGCAGGAAGAGATCGCCCCGGAAGAGACGCATCAGCCCTTCCTCGATTTCGCCGAGCATATTCTGCCGCAGTCGGTGGCGCGCGCCGCGATTACCGCCGCCTGGCGTCGTCCCGAGACCGACGCGGTGCCGATGCTGCTGGAGCAGGCGCGTCTGCCGGCGGCGCTGGCGGAGAAAACCCATCAGCTCGCCTACAGCCTCGCCGACAAGCTGCGGCACCAGAAAGGGGCAACCGGACGCGCCGGCATGGTGCAAAGCCTGCTGCAGGAGTTCTCGCTCTCCTCTCAGGAGGGCGTAGCGCTGATGTGCCTGGCGGAAGCGCTGCTGCGCATTCCCGATAAGCCGACGCGCGACGCGCTGATCCGCGACAAAATCAGCAACGGCAACTGGCAGTCGCATCTGGGCCGCAGCCCTTCCCTGTTCGTTAACGCCGCCACCTGGGGTCTGCTGTTTACCGGACGTCTGGTCTCTACGCACAACGAAGCTAATCTGTCGCGCTCGCTGAACCGTATTATCGGCAAGAGCGGCGAGCCGCTGGTGCGCAAAGGCGTCGATATGGCGATGCGCCTGATGGGCGAACAGTTTGTTACCGGCGAAACCATCGCCGAGGCGCTGGCCAACGCGCGCAAGCTGGAAGAGAAAGGCTTCCGCTACTCCTACGATATGCTGGGCGAAGCGGCGCTGACCGCCAGCGACGCCAAAGCCTACCTGGTCTCCTACCAGCAGGCGATCCACGCTATCGGCAAAGCCTCTAACGGCCGCGGCATTTATGAAGGCCCCGGCATCTCGATCAAGCTTTCCGCCCTGCACCCGCGCTACAGCCGCGCGCAGTACGATCGCGTGATGGAGGAGCTCTACCCTATTCTGAAATCTCTGACGCTGCTGGCGCGCTCTTACGACATCGGCATCAATATCGACGCCGAAGAGGCGGATCGCCTCGAGCTGTCGCTCGATCTGCTGGAGAAGCTCTGCTTTGAGCCGGAGCTGGAGGGCTGGAACGGCATCGGCTTCGTGATCCAGGCCTATATGAAGCGTTGCCCGTTCGTGATCGACTCGCTGATCGATCTGGCGCAGCGCAGCCGTCGCCGCCTGATGATCCGCCTGGTGAAAGGCGCCTACTGGGACAGCGAAATCAAACGCGCCCAGGTGGAAGGCCTCGAAGGCTATCCGGTCTATACCCGCAAGGTCTACACCGACATCTCTTACCTCGCCTGCGCGCGCAAGCTGCTGGCGGTGCCAAACCTGATCTATCCGCAGTTCGCTACTCACAACGCCCATACGCTGGCGGCCATCTATCAGCTGGCGGGCAATAACTACTATCCGGGCCAGTATGAGTTCCAGTGCCTGCACGGCATGGGCGAACCGCTCTATGAGCAGGTGGTCGGTAAAGTGGCGGACGGCAAGCTCAATCGTCCGTGCCGCATCTATGCGCCGGTGGGCACTCATGAAACCCTGCTCGCCTACCTGGTGCGTCGCCTGCTGGAAAACGGCGCCAATACCTCTTTCGTTAACCGTATCGCCGATACCTCGCTGCCGATTGACGAGCTGGTGGCCGATCCGGTGGCGGCAGTGGAAAAACTGGGCGCGAGCGAAGGGGCGATTGGCCTGCCGCATCCGAAGATCCCGCTGCCGCGCGATCTCTACGGCGCGGGACGCAGCAACTCGGCGGGCATCGATATGGCCAACGAACATCGTCTGGCGTCGCTCTCCAGCGCCCTGCTGAGCAGCGCCGCGCAGCCCTGGCTGGCGCAGCCGATTATCGACGGCGAGCTGGGCGACGGCGAAACCCGTCCGGTCATCAATCCGGCCGCGCCGGGCGATATCGTCGGCCAGGTGCGCGAAGCCAGCGAAGCGGAAGTGTCGCTGGCGCTGGATGCGGCGGTGAACGCCGGACCAATCTGGTTTGCGACGCCGCCGGACGAGCGCGCGGCGATCCTCGATCGCGCCGCGCAGTATATGGAAGACGGCATGCAGCAGCTGATCGGCATTCTGGTGCGCGAAGCGGGCAAGACCTATAACAACGCCATCGCCGAAGTGCGCGAAGCGGTTGATTTCCTGCGCTACTACGCCGGCATGGTGCGTGACGATTTCGATAATGAAACGCACCGCCCGCTTGGCCCGGTGGTCTGCATCAGCCCGTGGAACTTCCCGCTGGCGATCTTTACCGGCCAGATCGCGGCCGCGCTGGCGGCTGGCAACAGCGTGCTGGCCAAACCGGCGGAACAGACTCCGCTGATCGCCGCGCAGGCGGTGCGCATCCTGCTGGATGCTGGCGTGCCTGCGGGCGTGCTGCAACTGCTGCCGGGCGACGGCGAAACCGTCGGCGCCCAGCTGACGCGCGACCCGCGCGTGCGCGGCGTGATGTTTACCGGCTCTACCGCCGTGGCGACGCTGCTGCAGCGCAACCTGGCCGGCCGTCTCGATCCGCAGGGCCGTCCGACGCCGCTGATCGCCGAAACCGGCGGTCTGAACGCGATGATCGTCGACTCTTCCGCGCTGACCGAACAGGTGGTGGTCGATATTCTCGCCTCGGCGTTCGACAGCGCCGGACAGCGCTGTTCGGCGCTGCGTCTGCTCTGCATCCAGGAGGATGTGGCGGATCACACCCTGAAAATGCTGCGCGGCGCGATGGCCGAATGCCGCATGGGCAATCCGGAGCGTCTCTCTACCGATATCGGCCCGGTGATCGATGCCGAGGCGAAGGCCAATATCGAGCGTCATATCCAGGCGATGCGCAACAAAGGCAATGCTGTCTACCAGGCGGTGCAGGAGCATCCGCAGGATCGCGCGGAGTGGCAAAGCGGCACCTTTATCAAGCCGACGCTGATCGAGCTCGATCAGGTCAGCGATCTCGATAAAGAGATCTTCGGCCCGGTGCTGCACGTGGTGCGCTTCGCGCGCAGCGCGCTGCCGCAGCTGATCGACCAGATCAACGCCGCCGGCTACGGTCTGACGCTGGGCGTGCATACCCGCATCGATGAAACCATCGCGCAGGTCACCGCCAGCGCTAAAGTCGGCAACCTCTACGTTAACCGCAATATGGTGGGCGCCGTGGTCGGCGTGCAGCCGTTCGGCGGCGAGGGACTCTCCGGTACCGGCCCGAAAGCGGGCGGTCCGCTCTATCTCTACCGTCTGCTGGCCAGCCGCCCGGAAACGGCGCTCAGCGCTACCTTTGAACGCCAGGACGCCGAGCGTCCAGCGGACGGCACGCTGCGCGAGGCGCTGCTGGAGCCGCATAAAGCCCTGACGGCCTGGGCGCAGCAGGACAAACCGGAGCTGGCCGCGATCTGTCAGCGCTACGCCACGCTGGCGCAGGCGGGCACCGTGCGGCTGCTGACCGGTCCAACCGGCGAGCGCAACACCTTCTCGCTGCTGCCGCGCGAACGCGTGCTCTGCCTCGCCGATAACGAGCAGGACGCGCTGGTGCAGCTGGCAGCGGTGACCAGCGTCGGCAGTCAGGCGCTCTGGCCGGACGATGAGCTGCACCGCACGCTGCGCCAGGCGCTGCCGCAGGCGGTACAGGCGCGCATCGCGCTGGCGAAAGATCTGTTTGCCACCCACTTCGACGCGGTGATCTACCACGGCGACGCCGATCAGCTGCGCACGCTGTGCGAGCAGATCGCGGCGCGAGACGGCGCGATTGTGTCGGTGCAGGGCTTCGCCCGCGGCGATACGCAGCTGCTGCTGGAGCGTCTGCTGATTGAGCGCTCGCTGAGCGTCAACACCGCGGCGGCCGGCGGCAACGCCAGCCTGATGACCATAGGTTGATCGCTCTCGCAGGCGAGTGAGACGGCTCGAAGAGCGCCGCTAAAAAAAAGGCACATCGCAAGATGTGCCTTTTTACTATGTGTGTGCTGTGTGGGAATCTTTGCCCAGTTAAGCCTGATTGCTGTTCAGGATGAGCTGGCCGTTACGGTCCAGCGGGATGCGGGTGCCAGGGTCGTTTTCCATGCGGATTTTGCCCTGCTGGTCGCCTATTTTATAGGTCACGTCATAACCCAACATCTTTTCTTGCTTATCGTATACCGTTTTGCAGCGCTGCTCTGAAGTGGTGTAGGTGTCGCGATCCTGCAAACCGCCCTGCACCTGGTTGCCGGCATAGCCGCCCGCCAGTGCGCCTGCGACCGTCGCCACATCGCGTCCCCGTCCGCCGCCGAATTGATGACCCAGCACGCCGCCCGCTACCGCGCCCAGCACCGAACCGGCGATGCGGTTCTCATCCTGTACCGCGCGACGATGGGTCAGCGTTACGTTGCGACATTCCTGACGCGGCTGCTTAATGCTCTCTTTGATTGGCGTCGCTGAAAGCACCTGCGCATACTGCGGACCACGGTCAAATACATCCATGCTGGCAACGGCGGCCACACCCAAAGCTGCTGCAACGCCGATACCGATACCCGCTAACATTGATTTATTCACAGGATTGTCCTCCTGAAGTTGTTACCGTGCATGCGTGCCGCGACGATGTCCCCTGTCGCTATGGCACAGAACGGCGTGCACGACCCGCCGTATCGTTGCAGGAAGTTTTGCAGATGGCCCGAAATTGCAACATCAGATTAATGGAGGAAAACGCACCGGAAGCGGATCAGGACCAGCTTTTCGGAGAGTTCTGAGCAAGGCAGACAACAGGCGTTTAATTAATTTGTGTTATGTGTCAGCAGTTTAACCAGCGCCTGAGAAAAGAAAAGGCGGCTTGCGCCGCCTGGGAATCATTAGTGCAGCTTGAGGCGCGGACGGATCACGCGGTTAAGGCTGCCTACCAGCATCATCAGGCCGGTCTTGAAATAGCCGTGGAGCGCAATCTGATGCATACGATATAAAGAGATGTAGACAAAGCGCGCGATGCGGCCCTCTACCATCATGGAGCCGCGCATCAGGTTGCCCATCAGGCTGCCCACGGTACTGAAGCGCGACAGCGATACCAGCGAGCCGTGATCTTTATAGACGTAGGCCTTCAGCGGCTTGCCGCTACGCTGGGCGAGGATATTCTCCATCGCGCGCGATGCCATCTGATGCGCCGACTGGGCGCGCGGCGGCACGAAGCCGCCCGACGGCAGCGCGCAGGAGGCGCAGTCGCCGATGGCGTAGATATCGTCGTCCAGCGTGGTTTGCAGCGTCTCTTTCACCACCAGCTGGTTGATGCGGTTGGTCTCCAGCCCGCCAATCTCTTTCAGGAAGTCCGGCGCTTTAATGCCCGCCGCCCATACCATCAGATCCGCCTCGATAAATTCGCCACCTTTGGTGTGCAGGCCGTTTTTATCGGCGCTGGTCACCATGGTTTGCGTCAGCACGCGCACGCCCAGCTTGGTCAGCTCGCTGTGCGCTGCGGCAGAGATGCGCGGCGGCAGCGCAGGCAGAATACGCTCGCCCGCTTCCACCAGCGTGACGTTGAGCGCTTCGCTGCTCAAACCCTTATAGCCGTAGCTGTGCAGCTGCTTGACCGCGTTGTGCAACTCGGCTGACAGCTCGACGCCGGTCGCCCCGCCGCCGACGATAGCGATATTGACCTTCTCCAGCCGGCCTTCGCTGGCGGAGAATTTCAGGAACTGGTTCAGCATCTCATTGTGGAAACGCTGCGCCTGGTGCGGGTTGTCGAGGAAGATGCAGTGATCTTTCACGCCCGGCGTGCCGAAATCGTTCGAGGTGCTGCCGAGCGCCATCACCAGGGTGTCGTAGGCCACCTCGCGCTGCGGCACCAGCACTTCGCCGTTGTCGTCGCGCATCTCCGCCAGTTCAATGGTTTTGCGCTCGCGATTGATGTTGGTCAGCGAGCCGAGCTGGAACTGGAAGCCATGATTGCGCGCATGCGCCAGATAGCTCAGCGCGTCGATGCCTTCGTCCATCGATCCGGTCGCCACTTCGTGCAGCAGCGGCTTCCACAGGTGGCTGTGGTTGCGATCCACCAGAATAATCTCGGCCTTTTTCTTGCGGCCCAGCTTGTGACCGAGCTGCGTTGCCATCTCCAGCCCGCCCGCGCCGCCACCGACAATAACGATTTTTTTCATGGATGTAGTCAACAAGACCCCCTCAAAATGTGAACCAATAGTTAATCAATGGTTAAATTAAACCTTAATAAACATAGGGTTGGCGAAGTTAAAATCGCTGCTGAGGGCAGAATAGCATGGGCAGGGAAGATGGTCATACCAAAATTGATTTACATCAATTACTCGGCAGATAACTCAGATTATTACGCAAAACGCGCGGGCGCCTGGATGGCGCCCGCATGCTTAACCTAATGTTTTAAAAGCGTTAATGCGTTGAAGATGCGGGGAGATGTTCCTGAACTTATGGCCTTCGTGCTCATCCCAGACAATTTCGTAGAAAGGGTGCAGCGTCTCTGCGCTGCGCTGGCTATCTAACGCCTCGTCGCGGCGAGACAGAAACACCAGGCAGCGATCGCGGTTCTTTTCGCGAAAGTCGCTGACGCATTTGGTGGCGATGTCGAGATACTCTTCCGGCCGGTCGATTTTTCCCTCCATATTTTCGAAGGGAAAGAGATTGGGATTGAAAATCGCCTGGCGAATGCCGCAGAGAAAGCCGATACGCTCCGCCCAGTAGCCGCCCAGCCCGACGCCGCATATCAGCGGCTGGGCGCCGCCGCCGCGCGTCAGCAGCTTGTCGGTCTCTTTCAGCAGGAACTGCATATCGTGTTTAGGGTGGCGGGTGCTGTAGCCGATCATCCTGACGTCAGGATCGATAAACTGCAGCTGCAGCACCTTTTCATGGTTGCCTGGACTGTTGGAATCGAAACCGTGCAGATAGATAATCATGACACTCCTCAGCGTTGTGCGCGCCGGGAGGAGAGATTACTTCCCTGACGCTTTGTGTTCCAGCCAGCGCGCCTGCAGATTGCTCAGCTGCTGCGCGTTCTGCTTCCAGCGCGCGCTCTGCTGCAGGCTCTGGCGGGTAAAGGTTCCCCGATGGTACAGCCGCGGCACGCGTTCGGCACCGATCGCGATCAAATTATCCAGCACGCTGATCGCGCCTGCGCGGTGGTTGCAGACCAGAATCATGTCGCACCCGGCCGACAGCGACTGCTGCGCGCGCTCCGCATAGCTGCCCATGATGGCGGCGCCCTCCATCGACAGATCGTCAGAGAAGATGACGCCGTCAAAGCCCAGCTCTTCCCGCAGCACCCTCTTCAGCCAGTAAGGCGAACCGCTGGCGGGCAGCGGATCCACCTCAGTATAGATAACGTGCGCCGGCATGACCGCATCCAGCGCGCCCTCGTCGAACAGCGCCTGGAAAATCGCCATGTCGTGACGACGCAGCGTCTCCAGATCGCGCGGGTCGCGCGGCGTCTCTTTATGGGAGTCGGCGCTGACCGCGCCGTGGCCGGGGAAGTGCTTGCCGGTGGTTTTCATGCCCGCTTCATGCATGCCGGCAATAAAGCGGCGCGCCATCGCCAGCGCAATCTGCGGATCCTCATGGAAGGAGCGGTCGCCGATCGCCGCGCTGATATGGCCGAGGTCCAGCACCGGCGCGAAGCTGATGTCGATATCCATGGCGATCATCTCCGCCGCCATCTGCCACCCTGCCTGCTGCGCCAGCTCGCCGCCACGTTGCGCATCGTGCAGCGCCGCGAAAGACTGCATTGCGGGCAGCGTGGTGAAGCCGTCGCGGAAGCGCTGGACGCGTCCGCCCTCCTGATCGACCGCTACCACCAGCCGCGAGCGCGACGCGCTGCGGATCTGGCGCACCAGTTCAGCCAGCTGCGCCGGATCGTGGTAGTTGCGCGCGAAAAGGATCACGCCGCCGACGGTAGGATGCCGCAGGATCTCGCGCTCTTCGGCGTCCAGTTCAAAACCTTCGACATCCAGCATCAGCGGGCCGGGAAGTTGTGTCGTCATAATCAGTTCCTGGCGCGGCGCTCTCGCCGCGCGAATTAAATGGTTTGCCAGCTCTGCCGCGCCAGCTGGCGCAGTGCCGCATCGTCGCTCTGCTCGGCGCGCAGCTGATACCAGCTGGCCATCAGCAGCCGCAGCCAGGGCTGCCAGCGCGCAACCTGCCGCGCCAGCGCGGCTGGCGGCAGGCGCGCCGCCTCGGCATAGGCCACCAGCCAGCTCTCTGCCCGTTCAGGATCGGCGGCGCACAGCGCCGCCAGCTCCAGCGCCACGTCGCCATCGGCGGCGTACTCCCAGTCAATCAGGTGCAGCCCTTCCGCATCCGCGATCAGGTTGCCGGCGTGGACATCCATATGCAGCGGCGCCAGCCGCAGCGGCGCGGGTTCGCCCGCACGCGCCAGCCGACGCAGAGCGCGCTGCCAGCCCAGATGCCGCTGTCGGCACAGCTGCCAGTAGCGCAGCAGCAGCGGCAGCAGCTGCAGGCGGTAGCCCGTCGGCGGCTGGCGATGCAGCAGCAGCAGCAGCGCCACCACCTCGTCGCGCCGCTGGTGAAACGCCTGCGGCGACAGCGGTTCCCCCGCGCGCCACGGCAGCAGCAGCAATTGCGCGTCGCCGAGCAACGGGCGCGGCGTCAGGCCGCATGGATGCAGTTTGCGCAGCAGGCGGGCTTCGCGCTGGCGATCGACAAAGGGGATCGGCGGCTGCGGCGCAGGGCGCGCGACAAACGCGCCCTGCCCGCTTTCCAGTTTACTGCTGTGGCCGGTGAGCCCCTGCAGCGGCGCAGTCCTCTCCAGCGCGACGCCCGGCAGCCGTTTTTCTATGCGCGCCAGCAGCAAGGGATCAATTCTGGGCAACACCTTTGCCTGACCAGACGATCTCGCCGGTCTGCACCAGCATCAGCTGCATCTGCAGCGTCGGCGTTTTCACGTCGCCCTGCGCCGTGCTGTAGAGCACATACTGCGCGTTCAGCGTGCGGGCCAGGCCGATCGCCTTGCTGCGCGAGTTCAGGCTGTCGTCCGGCGACAGGCCCAGCGTCTGCTTGGCCTGCGCCAGCTGATCGCTGGTCACCAGCGTAAACTTGCCGTTGTTGGCCAGCGCGTTTTGAATCGCGTCGGTGGCTTTTTCGCTCTGCAGCGCGCCGTTGGTGCTGTTTTTAATGCGATCCACCATCAGCACGCTGCCCGGCGTGACGCCGTTGGCGGAACGCAGCATCTGCGCCACCAGCGGCTGCACGCTGGCGTCCCAGTTAATGGTTTTCAGCTTCGGCGGCTGCGGCACAGGCTGCGTCGGCTCCGGCACGGGCTGCGGCTGCGGCACGGGCTGCGGCTGGGTAGGTTCGGCGGGCTGCGTCGGTTCAACGGGCGCAGGCTGCTGCTGTTTAATTACGCAGCCGGAAAGAATGAGCGCCATCAGGAGCGCTCCGGAACGAGGGAGTCGGCGAATCACTTAACAATCCTCAGAGATAAAGGTAGAGACGAACCTTGCTGGCCGTCAGGTTGCCCATTTGGGAAGCGGCGACAATGCTGCCGTGCGCCGGAACGGTGACCCGCTGCGCCGGTTCGCCCGGCATAATTTCCAGCCCTTTGTCGTCGTACCAGTAATAACGATAGTGGATCACCACCGGCGTCTCGCGCTGATTATAGAGCACGCTGCGCGCGCGCTGCTGCCCATCTTGCTCGTCCACCACCGGCTCGTCGGTGATGATGCCGGCAGAGAGCACAGAGGACTCCATCACCAGCGACTGCGACGTGTCGATCATCGGTTTATCGCTGCTGCAACCTGCCAGAGTCAGCAGGAGCGGCAGGCCTGTCAGCCATTGACGCATAACTCGCTTCCGTATGGAGGATCAGTCGGCCAGCATTGGACCCAGCGGACGTCCGCCGAGTAAATGCATATGAATGTGATAAACCTCCTGCCCGCCGTGACGATTGCAGTTAACGATCAGGCGATAACCGTCTTGATCGATGCCTTCGGCGCGCGCGATTTTCGCGGCGACGGTAAACAGGCGGCCCAACGCCTGCTCGTGGGCGGGCAGCGCGTCGTTAGCGGTGGGGATCAACACGTTGGGGACAATCAAAATATGGGTCGGCGCTTTGGGAGAGATATCGCGAAACGCAGTGACCAGTTCATCCTGATACACCACGTCGGCAGGGATTTCGCGACGGATGATTTTACTGAAAATCGTTTCTTCAGCCATGGTGCATTTCCTTAAGCCTGATGGACAGTCAATCAGTATGCGTGAGGAATTTGTTTTCTTTCAAGCTCAGGACCACTTTTCCCCGATTAACTGCCTGCCTTTGCGCCATTTTCGTCGCTTCTTTTAACTGTGCGTCGCTTCGCAAATTCCCGCCCCGCCTGAAGTTAAAATGAAACGCCGTTTCATAAATTAGAAACGCGCCGCCCTTTTCTTTGCGTCATTGCCAGCCAGGGGCGACGCCTGTCGAAATTGCGAAGGTTTGCCCCGCGCTGCGGCTCTACTTTCTATCTATTCCGAGTGTGTCGTCCGGATAACAAGGGATGTAATGACTATGGCTATAAAGGAGCATCCGTATGCGCTCACGTAAAATTGGTTTTGGCCACTATCTGGCTTACGGCTCTGGGGATTTCCTCGGCGCAGGCACCACGGCGCTTACCGCCGCCTGGCTGCTCTATTTTTATACCACCTTCTGCGGTTTGACGCCTATCGAAGCGACCTTTATCTTCGCCGCCGCGCGCGTGCTGGACGCGGTGGTCAGCCCGCTAATGGGCTTCCTGACCGATAACTTCGGCTCGACCTGGCTGGGCAAGCGCTTCGGCCGCCGCAAATTCTTTATTCTGCTCGGCATTCCCTGCGTCTTCAGCTACAGCCTGATGTGGATCGGCGATATGAGCTTCTGGTGGTATCTCGCCACCTATCTGCTGTTCGATATGGTCTACACCATGATTCTGGTGCCCTATGAAACCCTGGTGCCGGAGATGACCGACGATTTCAAACAGAAGACTCGCTTTTCCGGCGCGCGTATTGCGCTGGCGCAGCTGTCGGCAATCCTTGCCGCCTTCCTGCCGGGCATTTTAATCGGCGCGCTGGGCAAAGATAATCCGCTCTCCTTTTTCTACGCCAGCCTGGTATTTTCCATTATCTGCGCGCTGGTGCTGACGCTGGTCTGGCTCTTTACCTGGGAGCGCGATCCCGGCGATTTCTCCGAGGAGTCGCGCCGCGCTGAAGAGGAGAAGCGGCAGCTGTCGCTGATGCAGAGCCTGAAGCGTCTCTATGTCGAACTCGCCTCTACGCTGCGCATCCGCATCTTTCGTCAGCATCTCGGCATGTATCTGGGCGGCTATATCGCGCAGGATGTCTTTAACGCCGTCTTCACCTGGTATGTGGTGTTCGTGCTGATGCAGAGCGCACAGATCGCTTCCAACCTGATGGGCACCATGGCGGTGCTGCAGTTTGTCGCCGTGATGGGCATGATCCCGCTCTGCATCCGCATGGGGCCGGCGCCAGCCTACCGTCTGGTCGTCACGCTGTTCGGCATTGCTGCCCTCTCTTACGCCGGCCTCTGGTATGCGGGCATGAACGACAGCTTCTCGCTGCTGCTGCTGATCTCCGCGCTGGCAGGTCTGGGACGCGGCGGCATCAACTATGTGCCCTGGAATATCTACACCTATATCGCTGACGTCGACGAGGTAATTACCGGTCAGCGCCGCGAGGGAATTTTCGCTGGTATTATGACCCTGACCCGCAAAGCCTCCCAGGCAGGGGCGGTGATGCTGGTCGGCATCGTGCTGCAACTCTCCGGCTTCGTCTCCGGGCAGGCGACGCAGCCGCCGGGCGTCAGCCATACCATTCTCGGCATTCTCAGCCTCGGCACGCTGTGTGTACTGGCATGCGGCTTCCTGGTTTCGCTGCGCTTTAAACTCAATCTGCAGACCCATACCGTGCTGCGCGAAGAGACGCTGAAGATGCGCGAAGCTGACCGCGTCCTGCCAGAGCGCATCACGCCGGAAGCGCGGGACATCGTCGAAACCCTGGCCGGCATGCCTTATGAGAATCTGTGGGGCAACAACAACATCGGCTTCCTTAACCGGCATAAACCGGCCGCGCCGCCGCTCAAGGCCGCGCGTCCGATCGCTTCTTCCCTTACTACGACCTTGAAACGATAGGAATGAACCATGACTGTATTTCCTGTGAAACAGAGTGCTCTTTTGTGCCAACCAGAATTTCTGCTGCCGCGCCGGGAGCTGTTGCAACTGATTCACAAGCTGACGCAAAACCTGGTGAATATCACCGACGAGACGGGAGAATTTTTGCTGCGCCTCGATGACGGACGCGTGATTGATACCAAAGGCTGGGCAGGCTGGGAGTGGACCCACGGCATCGGGCTCTATGGCATGCTGCACTATTACCAGCAAACCGGCGACCAGCAGACGCTGAGCATTATCGACGACTGGTTTGCCGCGCGCCTTGAGGAAGGCACGCCGACCAAGAACGTGAATACCGTCGCGCCTTTCCTGACGCTGGCTTATCGCTACGAAGAGACCGGCAACGCCGCCTGGCGGCCGGTGCTGGAGCGCTGGGCGGAATGGGTGATGTATGAGATGCCGCGCACCGAACAGGGCGGCCTGCAGCATATCGTCTACAACAATGAAAACCATCAACAGCTCTGGGACGATACGCTGATGATGAGCGTGATGGCGCTGGCGAAAATCGGCCAGCTGCTGAATCGTCAGGAATTTATCGAAGAGGCGAGCTATCAGTTCCTGCTGCATACGCAATATCTGATGGATCGTCAGACCGGGCTCTGGTTCCACGGCTGGAACTTCGAGGGCCGCCATAACTTCGCCAATGCGCGCTGGGCGCGCGGCAACAGCTGGCTCACCATCGTTATTCCCGATTTCCTGGAGATGATGAACTGGCCGGAACAGCATGCGACGCGCCGCTTCCTGCTGCAGGTGCTGGAGAGCCAGGTGAAAGCGCTGCGCGCCTGCCAGCATTCGAGCGGCCTGTGGCATACGCTGCTGGACGATCCAGATAGCTATCTGGAAGCGTCGGCAACCGCAGGCTTCGCCTACGGCATTATCAAGGCGGTGCGCAAGCGCTACCTCAGCGCGGATTATCTGCCCACCGGCCTGAACGCGCTGCGCGGCGTGATCGCCAATATCGACGAGGACGGCGAACTGAAACAGGTTTCATTCGGCACCGCGATGGGCAGCGATCTCGACTACTACCGCAACGTACCGCTGACCTCGATGCCCTACGGTCAGGCGATGGCGCTGCTGTGCCTGACGGAGTATTTACGCGTTTACCTCTGAGAGCAAAACGCAGATAAAAAAAAGCCCCGCATCTGCGGGGCTTTTTTCTTACATACGCATTACATGCTGCGAATGTATTCATCCATATCGGTTTTCAGGTTATCGGACTTGGTGCCGAAAATCGCCTGAACGCCAGAGCCTGCTACCACCACGCCACGGGCGCCGAGGTTTTTCAGCTCGTTTTGGTTAACCTTGCTGACGTCCGCCACGCTGACGCGCAGACGAGTAATACAGGCATCCAGGTTGGTGATGTTCTCTTTGCCGCCGAAGGCAGAAACCAGCTTGCCCGCCATTTCGCTGCCGGTGGCTGAAGAGGACTCAGTGGTGGTCTCTTCACGGCCTGGGGTTTTCAGGTTCAGCTTCACAATCAGCACGCGGAAAATGGTGTAGTAAACCAGACCGTAGATAATGCCGACGATCGGGAAGAGCCAGATTTTGCTGCTGTTGCCGCTCAGTACAATAAAGTCGATCAGGCCGTGCGAGAAGCTGGTGCCGTCACGCATGCCGAGCAGGATACAGATCGGGAACGCCAGACCGGCCAGAATTGCGTGGATCACGTAGAGGATCGGCGCAACGAACATAAACGAGAATTCGATCGGCTCGGTAATCCCGGTCAGGAACGCGGTCAGCGCGGCGGAGATCATGATGCCGCCCACTTTGGCGCGGTTTTCAGGCTTCGCTGAATGCCAGATGGCGATGGCCGCCGCCGGCAGGCCGTACATTTTGAACAGGAAGCCGCCAGAGAGTTTGCCCGCAGTCGGATCGCCCGCCATATAGCGCGGAATATCGCCGTGGAACACCTGACCCGCCGCGTTGGTGAACTCGCCGATCTGCATCTGGAAAGGTACGTTCCAGATATGGTGCAGGCCGAAAGGCACCAGCGCACGCTCAACGACGCCATAGATACCAAACGCCACAACCGGGTTCTGATAGGCTGCCCACTGCGAGAACTCCTGAATCGCCGAGCCAATTGGCGGCCAGATAAAGGAGAGCAGCACGCCCAGCACGATCGCCGCCAGGCCGGAGATAATCGGCACAAAGCGCTTACCGGCGAAGAAGCCGAGATATTCCGGCAGCTTGATACGGTAGAAGCGGTTGAACATATAGGCCGCTATCGCACCGGCGATAATGCCGCCCAGTACGCCGGTATCCGCCAGATGGTGCGCAGCAATCTCCTCAGCGGAGAGATGCAGCACCAGTGGCGCGACCACCGCCATGGTTTTCACCATGATGCCGTACGCCACCACCGACGCCAGCGCGGAGACGCCGTCGTTGTTGGTAAAGCCGAGCGCCACGCCGATAGCGAAGATAAGCGGCATGTTAGCAAACACCGAACCGCCCGCTTCCGCCATCACGTGGGAAACGACGGCCGGCAGCCAGCTAAAGTTTGCCGAACCAACACCTAATAAAATGCCGGCGATCGGCAAAACCGATACCGGCAGCATGAGCGATTTACCGACCTTTTGCAGGTTCGCAAATGCGTTTTTGAACATAGCCTGAAGCTCCTGAGTATGAGTGCGATTTTGCGCAGTGCGCTGGGTCGCGGGGGAGGATCCGCAACCCGTTTGACGGTGACCGCCTTTTAATTATTACGAAGGGTAAAATAAATCAGCCAGCGTTACTTTGACGACTATCACGTTTCCTGGATCGGCTTGCCCTGATATCAGTATATTCTGACTGACAGCGCCCGTTTTGCCGCCATAAAAGAGCAGCCCTGCGATAAAAAGCAGGGCAATCAGTCGGTATTACCGAATTATTACAGGCTTTGAAATAAAACCTTAACCGCCGAGCCGGCTCAACGGCACCTGGAAAAGCGTCGAGAAGTTTTGCGTAGTCGAAGCGGCCAGCGTCTCGATATCGACCCCTTTCAGCACGGCAAGGTATTCCGCCACGTCGCGCGTATAGGCTGGCTGGTTCTCTTTGCCGCGATACGGTACCGGCGCCAGATAGGGAGAGTCGGTCTCCACCAGCATGCGATCCAGCGGCACATAGCGCGCCGCTTCGCGCAGCTGTTCGGCGTTACGGAAAGTAACAATACCGGAAAACGAGATATAGAAGCCCATATCAAGCAGCTTCGCCGCCGTCGCCTGATCCTCGGTAAAGCAGTGCAGCACGCCGCCGCAGCGTTCAACCTGCTCTTCGCGCAGAATCGCCAGCGTATCGTCGCGCGCGTCGCGCGTATGCACGATAATCGGCTTGTTCAGTGCGATGCCGGTACGGATATGTTCGCGGAACGACGCCTGCTGCTGCGCTTTGGTTTCCTGTTGATAATAGTAGTCGAGGCCGGTTTCGCCCAGCGCCACCACGCGCGGATCGGCGGCCAGACGACGAAACTCCTCGACGTCGTAGGGCTCTTCCTGATTCAGCGGGTGCACGCCGACCGAGAGCGCGATATTTTCACGCTCGCCCACCAGCGCCTTCAGGGTATGAAAACCCGGCAGCGTGGTGGCGATCGCCAGCATAAACTTCACGTCGCGCGCGGCGGCTTTGGCCAGCACATCGTCGAGGTCGCGATGGTTCTTTTCATAATCCAGGCCATCAAGATGGCAGTGTGAATCCACAATAAACATAAAGTGTCTCGTTTGGTCGTTAAGCGACTACGCCAGGCTTGCGTTGATCGGCCCAGCTCAGAAGTCGGTCGGTTAACAGGAGTTCGCGGTTAACGGCGGCCACGTGGATCAGCTGTTCCCGGCACTGCATCCACGCGCGCGCGCTCTCATCCAGCGCGCGGGCGGAAAAGGTGTCCGCCAGCAGCGCGACCACATCTTCGCGATCGGGGTTGCTTAGCCAGCGCACGGCGCCCTGCTGCCATTTGATCGCATCCACCAGTAGCGCCATCAGCCAGCTGATGCGCGCGGCGACATCCTCGGCATTAAGCAGCGGCAGCAGCAGCAAAATATCCTGCCGCAGCGCGGCGGGCAGCGCGTCGCACAGGTTCTGGCGCGCCTGCCAGCGCGCCGGCTCCAGCAGCTGCAGCGCCGCCGCCGGGGCGCCCGCGCTGAGGCGCAGCGCGGTCTGCAGCGCGACAGGCTCGTGCGGCAGCTGCTTGCTCAGCCACTGCAGGCTCTGCGCCTCGTCCGGCGGCGCCAGCGAGAGCGCCATACAGCGGCTGCGCAACGTGGCCAGCAGACGCGACGATTCGCGGCTGCCTAAAAAGAACCAGCTGTTGGCCGGCGGCTCTTCCAGGGTTTTCAACAGCGCGTTAGCCGCCGATTCGCTGAGCTGCGCGGCATCGGGCAGCCAGACCACTTTCGCGCCGCCCTGCTGGGCGAAATGGTAGAGCTTCTCGGTCACCTGGCGCACCGCGTCGATACCCAGGGTGCTTTTGCCCTTCTCCGCCTCCAGGCGATACCAGTCGGGATGCGTCTGCGCCTGCATCAGCTGACAGCCGTGGCACTGGCCGCAGCTTTTTAGCCCATCCTTCTGCTGGCACATCAGCCAGCGGCTGACGCCCCACACCAGCGCCTCCTCGCCCATGCCGTCAATCGCCTGGATCAGCAGCGCGTGATGCGCGCGCCCCGCCTGATGCTGGCCGATAATGTAGCGGTAAGGCTGATTCAGCCACGGATACCAGTTCATGCCTGCCGATCCAGCCAGCGCGTCAGGGTCGTTTTAATCGCCTGGGTGACGCTGTCGAGCGGCTGCGTGGCATCTACGGTCAGGATGCGCTCGTCTTCGGCAGCCAGCGCCAGATAGCGCTCGCGAGTGCGCTCGAAAAAGCGCAGCGACTCCTGCTCGATGCGATCCAGCTCGCCGCGCGCGCGGGCGCGCTGCAGGCCGATTTCCGGCGTGACGTCGAGGTAAAGCTGAAGATCGGGGTGAAAATCGCCCAGCACGGCGTCGCGCAGCGTGCGCATCAGCGCGGCGTCCAGCCCGCGTCCGCCGCCCTGATAGGCCTGCGAAGAGAGGTCGTGCCGGTCGCCGATGACCCAGGCGCCGCGCGCCAGCGCAGGCTTGATCACGGTATCCACCAGCTGCACGCGGGCGGCGTAGAGCATCAGCAGCTCCGCTTTGTCCGTGACCTGTTCGCCCTCAATGCCCTGCTTCACCAGTACGCGCAGCTGCTCCGCCAGCGGCGTGCCGCCCGGCTCGCGGGTAAAGACGATATCCTCAACGCCCCGCTCGCGCAGCACGGCGACTACCGCCTCGCGCGCCGTGGTTTTTCCGGCGCCTTCCAGGCCTTCAATGACGATAAACTTACTTTTCATCTTTTTCCTTCAGCGTTTGCCGGTAAGCCTGTACCGCCTGATTATGACTGGCAAGGTTGGTGGTAAAGGTATGACCGCCCTTGCCGTCGGCGACAAAATAGAGGTAATCGGTTTTTTCGGGATGCGCGGCCGCTTCCAGCGAGGCTTTGCTCGGCGCGGCGATGGGGCCAGGCGGCAGACCGTTTATGGTATAGGTATTGTAATCGGTCGGCGTCTCAAGGTCTTTACGCGTCAGCGTGCCCGTATACTTCTCGCCCATGCCGTAAATCACCGTCGGATCGGTTTGCAGCTTCATACCGGTGCGCAGCCGGTTGATAAACACCGAAGCGACGCGCGCGCGTTCAGCGCTGACGGCGGTCTCTTTTTCAATCACCGACGCCATGGTCACCATCTCCTGCGGATTTTTATAGGGCAGGTCCGGCATGCGATTTTTCCAGATCTGATCCACCAGCGCCGTCATGCGGGCGTGCGCGCGCTGCAGCAGCGCGATATCGCTGGTGTTGGCGGTATAGAGATAGGTATCCGGATAGAAACTGCCTTCCAGCGCCTGTGGATCGATGTTCAGCGTCTTCGCCAGCGTGGCGAACTGGTCATCTTTCAGCTGGTGTTTGATATAGGGCGCGGAGCGCAGCTCGGCAAGCCAGTCGATCAGGCGTTGGCCCTCTACCAGCCGCAGCGGGAACTGCGCCTCTTTGCCGCTGGCAAGCAGCTGCAGCAGCGCGCGCACCGTCATCCCCTTCTCCAGCCGGTAGGTACCCGCTTTGAAGCGCGCCAGATCCGGCTCGAGCTTCAGCAGTGGACCGAACCAGACGCTTTGCGGGATCAGATGCTGGCTCTCCAGCTGCGCCTCCAGCGCCACCCGGCCGGTGCCCGCTGGTAAGGTATAGATCGTTTCCTGGTCAATGGTTAACGGCGTCGCGGCGAAGCGCTGGATTTGCCAGTAGCTGAAGGCTGCCGCCAGCACCAGAACCGCCGCGACGACGGCGAAAATTTTTTTCGTTCGACTCATTTTGCTTCCATTAAATAGCAGCTGTACTGAAACCGGCGGTAGAGCGCGCGCTCGCTGAACGCCTTGTCGTCCAGCTGTCGTACCGGCAACACCGGCATCAAGGCATTGCAGATAACGATTTCGTCGGCCGCCTGCAGCTGCGCCGCTTCACAGCGCGCCACATCGCAATGCAGACCTGCAGCGGCCATCTGCGCCATCAGATAGCGCCGCATCACGCCGTCGACGCCAGCGTGCGTCAAATCGGGCGTAAAAATGCGTTCGCCCTGCCGCCAGAATAAATTGGCCGCACAGCATTCCACCACGTAGCCCGCAGTGTCAAGCACCAGCGCCTCGTCGGCATCGCTCTGCTCGAGATGCGCGCGAATCATTACCTGCTCCAGGCGATTCAGGTGCTTGATGCCCGCCAGCAGCGGGTTCTGCGCCAGCCGCACCGGACTGGTCTGCAGCCTGACGCCCAGCGTTTGCAGCGGCTGATAGTGGTGCGGCCAGGGCGCAACCGAGACGATGCGCGTGGTGCCGCTGCTGCCATTACGGCTGTAGCCGCGTCCGCCAGCGCCGGCACTGAGAATGACTTTCAGGACCGCCTGGGCGTGTGGCTGCGCGGCTGTGCGCATCTCCTTTTCCAGCAGAGCCCAGTCGACGTCGGGCATCATCAGGCGTTCGCATCCCTCGCGCAGACGGCGCAGATGCGCCGCCAACAGCTGAATGTGGCCGTTATGCACCGCTGCCGTGGTAAAGCAGCCGTCGCCGAACTGCGTCGCGCGATCGCTGACAGGCAGCGTGCGCTGCTCCGTTCCATTTATCCACATAGGGCTCTCCCGCAGGCAAAAACGCTATGGTAGCGCGTTGTGGTGTGATAATCCGTTTCAGAGCCTTTCCAGATAGAAAAAAGGCCCGCATTTGCGGGCCTTTTGCCAGAACGTGAATCGTCAGATCTTACGGAAAATCAATGAGCCGTTCGTGCCGCCGAAGCCGAAGGAGTTACACAGCGTGTACTCCAGACCGCTAACCTGACGCGCCGTGTGAGGCACGAAGTCAAGATCGCAGCCTTCATCCGGGTTATCCAGGTTGATGGTCGGCGGAACGGCCTGGTCGCGCAGCGCAAGAATCGAGTAGATTGACTCTACCGCGCCTGCCGCGCCCAGCAGGTGGCCGGTCATCGATTTGGTCGAGCTGACCATAACGGTTTTCGCCGAGGCGCCGAAAATGGTTTTCACCGCCTGCGCTTCCGCTTTGTCACCCGCTGGCGTAGAGGTGCCGTGCGCGTTGACGTAGCCGATCTGCTCTGCCGACAGCTGCGCGTCGCGCAGCGCGTTTTCCATCGCCAGCGCGGCGCCAGCGCCGTTTTCCGGCGGCGACGTCATGTGGTAAGCATCGCTGCTCATGCCGAAGCCGACAATTTCCGCATAGATTTTCGCGCCGCGTTTTTTCGCGTGCTCATACTCTTCCAGCACGATAATGCCCGCGCCGTCGCCCAGCACGAAGCCGTCACGATCTTTATCCCACGGACGGCTTGCCGCCTGCGGGTTATCGTTGCGCGTAGAGAGCGCGCGCGCTGCGCCAAAGCCGCCCACGCCCAGCGGGGTGCTGGCTTTCTCTGCGCCGCCCGCCAGCATCACGTCAGCATCGTTATAGGCGATGATACGCGCCGCATGACCGATGTTGTGCACGCCGGAAGTACAGGCAGTGGCGATAGAGATGCTGGGACCTTTCATGCCATACATAATCGTCAGATGGCCGGCGATCATGTTCACGATGGTCGAAGGTACAAAGAACGGACTGATTTTGCGCGGACCGCCGTTGACCAGCGAGGTATGGTTCTCTTCGATCAGACCCAGTCCGCCGATGCCGGAACCAATTGCCGCGCCGATGCGTCCAGCGTTTTCATCGGTCACGACTAGACCCGAATCCTGCATAGCCTGCACGCCGGCAACAATGCCGTATTGGATGAAGTCATCCATCTTGCGCTGATCTTTGCGCGAGATGATTTCATCACAATTGAAATCTCTTACGATGCCAGCAAAACGGGTTGCGTAGGCACTCGTATCAAAATGGTCGATCAGGTTAATGCCGCTCTGACCGGCAAGGAGAGCACTCCAGGTAGACTCTACGGTTTTGCCGACAGGAGACAACATGCCAAGACCGGTCACAACTACACGACGCTTAGACACGTTCGTCCTCCAGGGAGGGGGAATAAAAACTCTAAGGAACTAGCATAAAACTCAGGCGGTCGAGCGACCGCCTGAAGATATTCATTAGCCTTGGTGGCTATTGATGTAGTCGATCGCTGCCTGAACGGTAGTGATTTTCTCAGCTTCTTCGTCTGGAATTTCAGTATCAAACTCTTCTTCCAGAGCCATTACCAGCTCAACGGTGTCAAGAGAATCAGCACCCAGGTCTTCAACGAAAGATGCAGAGTTTGTTACTTCGTCCTCTTTCACACCCAGCTGCTCAGCAATGATTTTCTTAACGCGTTGTTCGATATCGCTCATACTATTTAATTTCCTATCAAAACTCGCTTTCGCGATGGTTTTCGTAGTGTATAAAATGTTGAAAAAGATGCAACAAAATCCCGGCTGGTCGAACCACGATTTTACGCTATTTTGCGGTTTTTACCGCAAACAATGCAAATGATTTCGTGATTATCAGACCATGTACATGCCGCCATTGACGTGCAGCGTCTCACCCGTGATGTAGGCTGCTTCGTCAGAGGCTAAGAATGCAACAGCATTGGCGATTTCCTGCGCGTCGCCTAAACGACCTGCGGGAACCTGCGTCAAAATGCCGGAACGTTGATCTTCGCTCAGTGCACGCGTCATGTCCGTCTCGATAAAGCCCGGAGCCACGACGTTTACGGTAATGCCACGTGACGCAACTTCGCGCGCCAGTGATTTGCTAAAGCCAATCAAACCCGCCTTGGCTGCTGCGTAGTTTGCCTGACCCGCGTTGCCCATGGTGCCAACAACGGAACCGATGGTAATGATACGACCCACGCGTTTTTTCATCATGGCGCGCAATACCGCCTTGGAAAGGCGGAAAACCGACGTCAGGTTGGTATCCAGGATATCCGCCCATTCGTCGTCTTTCATGCGCATCAACAGATTGTCACGCGTAATGCCTGCATTATTGACCAAAATGTCTACTTCGCCAAATTCTGCGCGAACCTTCTCCAGCACGCTGTCGATCGATGCGGGATCGGTCACATTCAGCAGCAGACCTTTGCCGTTATCGCCGAGGTAAGCGCTGATGGCTTCTGCGCCGCTTTCGCTGGTCGCGGTGCCGATAACTTTAGCGCCGCGCGCGACCAGCGTTTCAGCGATCGCGCGGCCAATGCCGCGGCTCGCGCCTGTTACCAGCGCAACTTTACCTTCAAAGCTCATGTTTATCCTCTTATTCCTGTTCAAGTGCTGCAGAAAGCGACGTTGGGTCGTTGACCGCTGCCGCCGTCAGGCTGTCCACAATGCGTTTGGTCAGACCCGTCAGCACTTTGCCCGGCCCCATTTCCAGCAGCTGGGTAACGCCCTGCGACGCCATAAATTCTACGCTCTCGGTCCAGCGAACCGGGCTGTAAAGCTGGCGCACCAGCGCGTGGCGGATCGCCGCCGCGTCGCTTTCGCATTTTACGTCAACGTTATTCACCACCGGAACGGACGGCGCGTTGAACGCAATCTCTTCCAGCGCTACCGCCAGCTTGTCTGCGGCAGGCTTCATCAGCGCGCAGTGCGACGGCACGCTGACCGGCAGCGGCAGCGCGCGCTTGGCGCCTGCGGCTTTACAGGCTGCGCCTGCGCGTTCTACCGCTTCTTTATTTCCAGCGATGACCACCTGGCCCGGCGAGTTAAAGTTAACCGGCGAGACCACCTGGCCCTGCGCGCTCTCTTCGCAGGCTTTGCGAATCGAGGCGTCGTCGAGGCCGATAATCGCCTGCATCGCGCCGGTGCCTTCCGGCACCGCTTCCTGCATCAGCTTGCCGCGCAGCTCCACCAGCTTGATGGCGTCGGCGAAATCAAGCACGCCGGCGCACACCAGCGCGGAGTATTCGCCGAGGCTATGGCCGGCCATCAGCGTCGGCTGCGCGCCGCCCTGCTGCTGCCAGACGCGATAGATCGCTACGGAAGCGGCCAGCAGCGCAGGCTGCGTCTGCCAGGTCTTGTTCAGCTCTTCAGCCGGGCCAGCGCTAACCAGCTGCCACAGATCGTATCCCAGCGCGTCAGACGCTTCGCGGAAGGTCGCTTCCACCAGCGGATAAGTTGCCGCCAGCTCAGAGAGCATGCCGACGGTCTGCGATCCCTGACCGGGAAAAACAAAGGCAAATTGCGTCATCTTTCTTTCCTGTGAATCAAAAGCGAACCAGTGCGGAACCCCAGGTGAACCCGCCACCAAAGGCTTCCAGCAGAATCAGTTGTCCGGGTTTGATACGGCCGTCGCGCACGGCTTCATCCAGCGCGCTGGGCACCGACGCCGCCGAGGTATTGCCGTGACGATCCAGCGTGACCACCACTTTATCCATGCCCATGCCGAGTTTTTTCGCCGTCGCGCTGATGATGCGCAGGTTAGCCTGATGCGGCACCAGCCAGTCGAGCATTTCGCGATCGAGATTATTGGCCTGCAGGGTTTCGTCAACGATGTGCGCCAGTTCGGTTACCGCCACCTTGAACACTTCGTTGCCGGCCATGGTGAGATAGGCTGGCTCGTCCTGGTTGGCGCGATTCTGGTAAGGCAGCGTCAGCAGCTGACCGTAGCGGCCGTCGGCGTGCAGATGCGTAGAGATAATGCCCTGCTCTTCGCTCGCGCCTAATACCACCGCGCCCGCGCCGTCGCCGAACAGAATAATGGTGCCGCGATCGTTGGGATCGAGGGTGCGCGCCAGCACGTCGGAGCCAATCACCAGCGCATGCTTCACCGCGCCGTTTTTAATGTACTGGTCCGCGACGCTCAGCGCATAAGTAAAGCCTGCGCAGGCGGCCGCGAGGTCGAAGGCGGCGCAGTCGTTGGTGCCCAGCATCTGCTGGATCATGCAGGCCGAGCTGGGAAAAGCGTGGCTGGACGAGGTGGTGGCGACGATAATCAGTCCGATGTCGTCTGCCTCTACGCCCGCCATCTCCAGCGCGCGCTGCGCAGCCGCGAAGCCCATGCTGGCGACGGTTTCATCCGGCGCGGCAATGCGGCGTTCGCGGATGCCGGTGCGGGTTACGATCCACTCGTCCGACGTCTCCACCATTTTTTCCAGATCCGCATTCGAACGCACCTGGCTAGGCAAATAGCTGCCCGTACCGATAATTTTGGTAAACATCTAGGCTTTGTCACTCCTGGCTAATACAGCATCAAGACGCGCGGCGATTCGTTCGGGAACCTGCCGTCGCACCGCCTGCTCTGCCTGTTCTATCGCCACGGCAAAGGCGCGTTGATTGGCCGCGCCATGGCTTTTGATCACTGTTCCGCGCAATCCTAACAGACAAGCGCCATTGTACTGGTCGGGGTTGAGATGCCCGAAGCGCTTAGCCAGACGTTTCTGAATCCAGCGCCCCAGCAGCTTCAGCCACCATGACCGTTTTTTCCCCTCCCCTGAAGACTTCAGCAGGGAAAGGAACATTCTTACCACGCCTTCCATGGTTTTCAGCGTGACGTTGCCGACGAAACCGTCACACACCAGCACATCTGTCTTGCCGGTAAGCAGGTCGTTGCCTTCCAGGTAACCAATATAGTTAATCTGCCCGGACGCTTTCAGCATGCTGGCGGCGGCGCGTATGCTCTCCAGCCCTTTGGTCTCTTCCTGACCAATATTGAGCAGCGCGACGCGGGGATTGGGGATCGCTAACACCTCTTCCGCCATCACCGCGCCCATTACGGCAAACTGCACCAGCATCTCGCTGTCGGAGTCCACGTTGGCGCCTAAATCGAGCACCACCGTTTTGCCGCGCTGCTGATGCGGCAGCACGGTCATTAACGCCGGGCGCTCAATGCCGTCCAGCGGTTTTATCATTAATTTCGCCAGCCCCATCAGGGCGCCGGTGTTGCCAGCGCTGACGCAGGCCTGCGCTCGTCCCTCTTTCACCAGCTCCAGCGCAATACGCATTGAGCTGCCGCGACTGGCGCGGATAGCCTGAGAGGGCCGCGCATCGCTTGCAATAACTGACTCCGCAGGAATGACCTGCAAACGTTCTGTTAACGAGGAATCCGCTTTGGCAAGCAATGGAGTGATGTCGTCGGGAATGCCGACCAGAAGAAGATTGAGATGCGAATGAGAGGCCAGTGCCTGCAACGCTGCAGGCACTGTCACGCAGGGACCGAAATCCCCGCCCATGGCATCAATAGCCAGGGTCAAACGTGTCAAAGTATCACCTTGCTAAGCGCAAGTCTTACTTGGTGATAACCTTGCGACCGCGGTAGTAACCATCCGCAGTGATGTGGTGACGCAGATGCGTTTCGCCAGAAACTTTATCTACAGACAGAGTTGCAGTGGTCAGCGCATCGTGCGAACGACGCATACCACGCTTAGAACGGGTGGGTTTATTCTGTTGTACGGCCATGGACCTTACTCCTATTACTTACGCTTTAAACTGGCTAATACGGCAAATGGGTTTGGTTTTTCCGCCTCTGCAGGCAATTTGCCAAAGACCATGTCCGCCTCGGACACTTCACAGTGTTCAGAATCATGCACCGGAACGACCGGCAGCGCGAGAATGATTTCATCCTCTATCACCGCCAGCAGATCGACTTCGCCAAAATCATCGACGTCGATCGGCTCGTAGGCTTCCGGCAGTGCCTCGGCCTGCTCATCGGTTGAGACAGGACTGAAGCAATAGCTTACGTGGACAGCGTGAGGGAATGTCTGGTTGCAGCGCTGACAGCGCAATGTAACCTGCACGTCCGCTGTACCTTGCAGTACGGCGAGGCGCTGGCTGTCAACCGCAAACGACATGGTACATTCCACGTCACTGTCCACACTAACAACTGATTCGGCTACGCGCTCCACCTGTTCAGGGGTGTAAACGCCCTGATAATCCAGGCGTTTTTGAGCGGCGCGGACCGGATCCAGCGTCAGGGGTAATTTTACCTTTTGCATAGGGCGCGCATATTAACTTTGTAACGTCATAGAGTCAAAGAAAAAGGCCGTTTCACAGCATCTTTCACCAGTTATTCGCATCCAGTGCGGCGCACAGTTTAAAATGAGTGTCACCAATTCGCCATTACTATTGTGAAAAAATGCCTGACTCTCTTCTTTTAGCCTCAACCTCGCCGTTTCGTCAGGCGCTGCTGGGCAAACTCGGCCTGCCTTTTATTACCGCTGCGCCAGACGTTGACGAAACGCCGCGCGCAGGCGAAGCCGCCGACGCCCTGGTGACGCGCCTCGCCGTGGCCAAAGCGCAGGCGCTGGCCGCCGACTATCCCGACAGCTGGATTATCGGCTCGGATCAGGTATGCGTGCTCGACGGCGCCATCACCGGCAAGCCGCACACGCCCGAGCGCGCCTTTGCGCAGCTGCGTCAGGCGAGCGGCAACGCCATCACCTTTTATACCGGGCTGGCGCTCTACCAGCCGCGCAGCAGGACGCTGATGCAGTGCTGCGAGCCCTTTGTGGTGCACTTCCGCTCTCTCAGCGATGCGGAGATCCGCGCCTATATAGAGAAGGAGCAGCCTTTGCAGTGCGCCGGAAGTTTCAAGAGCGAAAGGCTGGGCATTTGCCTGTTCGAGCGGCTGGAGGGGCGCGATCCAAATACCCTGGTCGGGCTGCCGCTGATTGCGCTCAGCGGCATGTTGCGGGCGGTCGGCATCAATCCGCTGGAGTGACGCCGAAAGCGCGTCAGCTTTTTTGCTGACGCAGCGCCTGCAGGCAGCGCTTGAGCTCGTTATCGAGCGGCGCCTCTAAACGCAGCGTTTCGCCGCTGCCGGGATGGGTAAAGGTCAGGGCGGCGGCGTGCAGGAACAAACGGCGCAGTCCGGTTGGAGCCAGCTGGCTATCGAACTCGCGCTCGCCGTAGCGATCGTCGAAGGCGATAGGATGTCCGGCATGCAGGGTATGCACGCGAATCTGATGGGTGCGGCCCGTGACCGGACTCGCCTTGACCAGCGTGGCGAAGGCGAAGCGCTCTTCCACTTTAAAGCGCGTTTCCGACGGTTTCCCTTCGCTGCTGACGCGCACCACGCGCTCGCCGCTCTGCAGGATATTCTTCAGCAGCGGCGCCTGTACGCTCTTGAGGTGCGACGGCCAGCTGCCGCGCACCAGCGCCAGATAATCCTTCTGCATCCCCTTTTCGCGCAGCTGCTCATGCAGCGAGCGCAGCGCCGACCGCTTCTTGGCGACCAGCAGCACGCCGGAGGTGTCGCGATCGAGGCGATGCACCAGTTCGAGGAAGCGCGCTTCGGGACGCAGCGCGCGCAGCCCTTCGATCACGCCGAAGCTCAGCCCGCTGCCGCCGTGCACCGCCGTGCCGGAAGGCTTATTGAGCACCAGAATATGATCGTCTTCGAAGATGATCGCCTCCGCCAGCGCCGCAACTTTCTCCAGCTTCGGCGACACCGCCTGCTCTTCTCGCTCGGCGACGCGCACCGGCGGGATGCGCACCTCGTCGCCCTCTTCCAGCTTATATTCCGGCTTAATGCGTTTTTTATTCACCCGCACCTCGCCTTTGCGCAGGATGCGGTAAATCATGCTTTTCGGCACGCCTTTAAGCTGGGTGCGTAAAAAGTTATCGATGCGTTGTCCGGCATTTTCAGCCGAAATGGCGACAAGCTGTACGCCAGGATTCTCTGTTTTCATGGCGGCGATTCTAAATAGTGTCCTGTGATAGCGCCACCCCTTTTTCTGTGCTTAACTCTCCTCTTGTCGCGCGAAAAAGCGCAGCGTGCGCTGGCTTTTTCAGCAGCCTGCTCATTCGTCCGACATATTAAGGTGTTATGCATCACTAATCTTCATCTGGCGGTAAAAGTCGCCTTGCTATATGAAGGTTAGCAATGGAATAATGCTTGAGTTTCTCGTCTGATGCATTTCAGGCCAGAAAAAGAGCTAATTAGTCATTTTGCCGAATGAAACGCACACGCAGCAATGGCGTAAGACGTGATTTTTATTCAGGCACTTAGCGGGCTGCGGGTTGCGGCCTGGACGGAAGTTTGAAATGCAGGAGTTATCAATTTCTCTCAGGCATTTTAGCGCAACGGCGCTGTTTTTCCTTATGAAAAACAGGCCACCGACGTTATTTGCGCCCCTCGCGCAGTCGACAACCGGGAGGTTGACGTAAGGCACTTAGTCACGGGGCCATCGGTCAGAACTCGTCCAGGGTAACTATGCCCGCAGCTTTATCACTCATGTGAGAATAACGAGTCAGAAACGATGAAAAGAATGTTAATTAATGCAACTCAGCAGGAGGAGTTGCGCGTTGCCCTGGTTGATGGACAACGCCTGTACGATCTGGATATTGAAAGCCCCGGACACGAACAGAAAAAAGCCAACATCTACAAAGGTAAGATCACCCGCATTGAACCCAGCCTCGAAGCTGCGTTTGTCGATTACGGCGCCGAGCGCCACGGTTTTCTCCCCCTGAAAGAAATCTCCCGCGAATACTTCCCATCCAGCTATAACTCGCAAGGCCGTCCGAATATCAAAGAGGTGCTGCGCGAAGGTCAGGAAGTGATCGTTCAGATCGATAAAGAAGAGCGCGGCAACAAAGGCGCGGCGCTGACCACCTTTATCTCTCTGGCGGGCAGCTATCTGGTGCTGATGCCGAACAATCCGCGCGCGGGCGGTATCTCCCGCCGCATCGAAGGCGACGATCGCACCGAGCTGAAAGAGGCGCTCTCGTCGCTGGAGCTGCCGGACGGCATGGGTCTGATCGTTCGCACCGCAGGCGTCGGCAAATCCGCCGAGGCGCTGCAGTGGGACCTGAGCTTCCGTCTGAAACACTGGGAAGCGATCAAAAAAGCCGCTGAAAACCGCCCTGCGCCTTTCCTGATCCACCAGGAAAGCAACGTTATCGTGCGCGCCTTCCGCGACTACCTGCGCCAGGACATCGGCGAAATCCTGATCGACAACCCGAAAGTGCTCGAGCTGGCGCGCCAGCATATCGCCGCCCTCGGTCGTCCCGATTTCAGCAGCAAGATCAAGCTCTACACCGGCGAGATCCCGCTGTTCAGCCACTATCAGATCGAATCGCAGATTGAGTCCGCCTTCCAGCGCGAAGTGCGCCTGCCGTCAGGCGGCTCGATCGTTATCGACAGCACCGAAGCGCTGACCGCCATCGACATCAACTCGGCGCGCGCCACGCGCGGCGGCGATATCGAAGAGACGGCGTTCAACACCAACCTGGAAGCCGCCGATGAGATCGCGCGCCAGCTGCGCCTGCGTGACCTGGGCGGTCTGATCGTTATCGACTTTATCGATATGACGCCGGTGCGTCACCAGCGCGCGGTGGAAAATCGCCTGCGCGAAGCGGTGCGTCAGGATCGCGCGCGCATTCAGATCAGCCATATTTCGCGCTTCGGCCTGCTGGAGATGTCGCGTCAGCGCCTCAGCCCGTCGCTGGGCGAGTCGAGTCATCACGTCTGTCCGCGCTGTAGCGGCACCGGCACCATCCGCGACAATGAATCGCTGTCGCTGTCGATTCTGCGCCTGATTGAAGAAGAAGCGCTGAAAGACAACACCAAAGAGGTGCACGCCATTGTCCCGGTGCAGATCGCCTCTTACCTGCTGAACGAAAAACGTGAAGCGGTGAACGCAATTGAGAAGCGCCAGGGCGGCGTTCGCGCGATTATCGTGCCGGACGATCGCATGGAAACGCCGCACTACTCCGTGCTGCGCGTGCGCAAAGGCGAAGAGACGCAGACCCTCAGCTATCACCTGCCGAAGCTGCATGAAGCTGAAATGGCGATGCCGTCGGAAGAGGAACACGCCGAGCGCCGTCGTCCTGAACAACCTGCGCTGGCCGCCTTTGTAATGCCTGACGCGCCGCCGGCGCCGGCCGAGACCCCAGCCGAGCAGCCTAAAGCCGTTGAGCCGCAGCCTGAAGCCAAACCGGCCGCCGCCGCGCCAGCCGCCGCCAGCGGTACCGGCTTCTTTAGCCGTCTGCTGAAAAAACTGTTCGGCGGCGACGAGCCCGCCCCGACGCCAGCCGCGGAACCGACGCCGGCGCCGCAGGCCAGCAGCGAAGAGAGCGACAACGACAGTAGCGCCAAGGAGCGCGGCGATCGTCGCAACAATCGCCGCAACAACAACCGTCGCGAGCGTACGCCGCGCAACGGCGACAGCCGCGAGCCGCGTGAAAACCGTGAACCGCGCGAAAGCCGCGAGCCGCGTGAGAATCGCGAACCGCGCGAAAGCCGTGAGCCGCGTGAAAATCGCGAACCGCGCGAAAGCCGCGAACCGCGCGACAACGCCGATGCGCGTCGCAACAAGCGCCAGTCACCGCAGAACGAAGCGCGCGAAGAGCGCAGCCCGGTTCTGAGCGACGAAGCGCGCCAGCAGCGCGAAGAGCAACAGCAGCAGCGTCGCGAACAGCGCGCCGAGCGCCAGCGTCGTCGCCAGGAAGAGAAGCGCGCGCAGCAGGAAGCGAGCAAAGCCGTTGAAACCGCCGCCGTCGCTGACGTCGTCGAGACCCCGGAAGCGCAGGAAGATGAGCGCGTTCAGGTCATGCCGCGCCGCAAGCCGCGCCAGCTGACGCAGAAAGTGCGTATCGGCGGCGAGACGGAGCAGCCGACAGCGGAAGCTGTGGACACGCAGCCAGAGGCCGTACGCAATGCGCCGCAGATCGAAGAGCCAGCGCAGTTCGAGCAGGATGAGACGGAAAACCGCGACAACGGCAATATGCCGCGCCGTTCGCGCCGTTCGCCGCGCCACCTGCGCGTCAGCGGACAGCGTCGCCGTCGCTATCGCGACGAGCGTTATCCGACCGAGTCAGCCATGCCGCTGGCTGCCGCCGCAGCGTCGCCAGAAATGGCATCCGGCAAGGTCTGGGTACGCTATCCGGTCGCTCAGCCGGTAGAGATGCAGGAGCCGCAGCAGGATGCGCCGGACTACAGCCAGCAAGAAACCGCAGGCGCTATCGCCCTGCCGGTTGCCGCTGTCGAAGCCGCGCCGTCCATCGAAGCCGCGCCGCAGGCTGACGTTGCGCCGCAGATCAATGCCGCTGAAGCGCAACCGGCTGATGAGGTGCAGCAGGCTGAACCTCAGGCGGAAACACCGGTCACGCTGGTTAATACTGATAACACCGCGCCGATTGAGGCGCCGGTAAATCATGAACCTGCCGTGATCCCGGCCGCCGACGAAGCCGTAGCGGAAGCGATCGCCGAGCAGGCTGTTCCAGCTGCGCCGGCTGTTGAAGAAGCAACGCCAGCCGCCGACGCCACCGAGATCGCTGCTGAATCAGCGCACGACGTGACGCCGGAAGCAGAAGCGCAGGTTGAGGAAGTGCTGAACGCGCCGGTTGCGGCAGAGAGCACGCCTGAGCCGATTAGCGAGCCGCATGCGCCCGTTCCGGCACGCGACGCCGCGCCACAGGAATCCGCCGTCCGCTTTGCGCATCACGCCTCCGCGCCGATGACCAAAGCACCGGCGCCAGCCTGGCAGCCGGAGCCGGCACGCCACAGCGACTGGGTGCGCGCGCCGTTCGCCTTCGAAGGCAAAGGCGCAGCGGGCGGTCACAGCGCCACGCATCAGGCGACCGCTCCGGCGACCCGACCTGAGAGCGCGTAACGACCTGACGCGACCTACAAAAAACCCCGGCTTGCCGGGGTTTTTTATTTCTGACGGATAAAAAAAAATCCCACGATGCCGGTCAGGGTCGTGGGACAAAATGAGCATGTCCGGTTCAGGCATGCTCGAATCAGGTTTTGTCAGGCGTTGAGCTGGAACAGCGACATCTTGGACATGTCGGTAAAGGTTTTATAAGAGGCCTGAAGCGCCGTCTGCTGCATGGTATAGCTGGAGATGGCCGAGGTGTAGTCGGTGTCGACCAGGTCGCTCATTTCGCTGCTCAGGATAACGTCGCGATTGCCGCCCTGCCCATCCAGCGTGCTCAGTTCAGAGAGCTGGGTGCCGATCTCGGAGCGCACGGTCAGAACATTGTTCAGCGCATTGCCAAGGCCGCGGTTGGTTTTATCCATCGCATCCTGAAACGTCTTTTTAGCGGCGTCGTCGGCGTCCGCCAGCGGCGTTTTCAGCGCGGCGATGGCGCTGTCGAGCATATTGAAGATATTGGTTTCGCTGGCGCTGCCGTCCGGCTCTTTTTTGGCGTTGCCGGTGATAGACATAAAGATGTCATCACCGGTGTGCCCCACGGTCATGGTGCGGCTGGTATCCACTTTCTGCGTAATGGCGTCGCTGCCGCCCGCATAGGTGACCGCGCCGCTACCGTTGTCGACGAAAGGCGCGCTGTCGGTTTTATAGCCGGCGAAGATATAGCGGCCGTTGCCATCTTTGCTGTTCGCCAGGTTCAGCAGCTGCGAGCGCAGGCCCTCCAGCTGAGTGGCGATAGAGCCGCGGTCGTCGTCGCTCAGCGTGCCGGTCGAGCCGTTTACGATCAGCGTCTGCGCATCCTGGATAGTGCTGGTCACGCCGGTGAGCGTGTTCTCTTCCATCGACAATCCCTGAGTCGCAAAGGTGCGCGCCAGTGAGTACTGGCTGCTCTGCGCCTGGGTCTGCGCCAGCACGACCGAGCGCGACGCGGCGATAGGATCGTCCGAGGGATTGTTGACGCGGCGGCCGCTGGAGAGCTGCTCGCCCACTTTCAGCCAGGAGGATTGCGAATCGCTGATGCCGCGCACCTGCTGGTCAAAAATCATATTGGTACTGAGTCGCATGGTTCTTTTCCTTAGCGGATATTAAGCAGCGCGTCGAAAATCGAGCTGGCGGTTTGCAGCACCTGCGCGTTCGCCATGTAGTACTGCTGATACTTGGTCAGGTTGGCGTACTCTTCATCGAGGTTGACGCCAGATACCGACTGCTGGCGATCGGTCAGCTGCGTCACGACGTTTTTCTGCGTGGTGCTGGCGGTTTCCAGCGTGCTGGTTTTGTTGCCGACGGTGCTGACGATGCTGGCGTAAGCCTGCGACAGCGTCGCGTTGCCATTCACCACCTTCGCATCCTGCAGCGCCAGCAGCTTCTGGGCGTTGCGGTTGTCGCTCTCGCCGCCCGCCGCGCCCGCCGCAGCGATCTGCGACTCCTTGGTAATCGCGACCGACATGCCGCTGATAACGTTCTGCACCGGCTTCACCAGGAAGCTGTCCTGCGCGTTCGGCGTGCCGTTCACGGTCAGCTGCACGCCGTCGAAGCTCAGCGTGGCGTTGCCGGAGGCGTCGGTGCCGGCCGTGGCGGTAATTTTCACATTGTCGGACGCGCGCGTGACGTTCCAGTTCGCGCCGTCATAGCTGACGGTATAGTTAGAAGCTTTCAGCGCGCTGGTATCGGTCCAGCTCGCCGTCAGGGTCGTGGCGGAGCTGTTTTTACTGTTGCTCTGCACCGTTGGGCTGCCGATGGTGAAAAAGTCCGTGCCCTGATCGCCGTTGCTGTCGTAGCCCTGCTTATGCACCGCGTTGAAGCTGGTGGTAAAGGCGGCCGCCAGCTGGCCGAGCTGGTTCTGCGCGCTGTCCAGGTCCTGGGAGCGGAAAGCCAGCAGGCCGCCCAGCGAGCCGGTAGTGATGTTCTTTTCAGCAATCTCGACGTTGCCGGCGCTGTTATCCACATAGCCGACGGCGGTGCGCGTCGGATCGCTGCTGGAGGGCATCGCGACCAGGCTGGTGGATTTGTTGCCGTTGACCAGCGTTACGCTGCCCATGGCGACGATATAGTTGCCGTCCTGCTTAGAGACGGTTACCCCAACGATATTATTCAGGCTGTTGACCAGCTGGTCGCGCTGATCCAGCAGATCGTTCGGCTGCGCGCCGCTTGCGGTGCTTAGCTTGCCGATCTGCTTGTTGAGGTCGGCGATCTGGCTGGTAAAGGTGTTGATCTGGTCAATGTTCGAGGCGACATCGGTATTGACGCTGCTCTGCATATTGGTCAGATACTGCGCGGTGGTCTGGAACTGGTTTACCAGCCCCTGGGCGTTGCTCAGCATCGACTGACGCGCCGACGGATCGTTGGCGTTGCTCACCACGTTCTGAAGGTTGGTAAAGAAGCCCTGGATCGACGTCGAGAGACTAGTGGTTGAGGTTGAAAGCAGATCGTCGATGTTGGAGATTTGCGAGTACTGGGTGTTGGCCGCGCTGTAGGTGGCGCTGGAACTGCGCAGCTGCGCCGTAATGAACTCGTCATACTCGCGCTGCACGCCGGTAACGTTTACGCCGTTGCCGTAATAGCTGCTGCCCTGCAGGGTGCTGTTCGCCTGCGACAGCAGAATCGTCTGCCGCGAATAGCCCGCGACCGTGTAGTTGGTGATGTTGTTGCTGGTGGTGCTGAGCGCCGCCTGTGCGGCGCTCAGCCCACTCATCGCAGAGTTTATTATGCTGGACATTTCGGTTCCTTTCTTTCCCGTTAAGCGGGCTCGCACTCATCAATGCTCGCCCGTGCGCGAAAACGCGTCTGGCATCTGCTGATATTATCGGCGCGCCTGAGTGAAACTTGAGGCTGAGCCGCTAGAAGAGATCGTTTAAATCTTTGCTGTACGCCTTCACCACTTTCTCGCCCATGCTTTTGAATTGCTGGATCATTCCTACCAGCTTCTGCGCATATTTCGGATCGGTGGCGTAACCGGCGGCCTGCAGCGCGTGCGCGCCCTGCTCGGCGGTCTGCGCGCTGGTGACGGCGGCGTAACGCGGGTTGTTCGAGAGGAGTTTGACGTAGTCGGTAAGCGCCTCGAAATAGGAGTGGTAGACGCGGAAGCTGGCGCGCACCTTCTTCGCCTCGCCCTGCTCATACTCGGTGGTCATGATATCGGTGGTTTCGCCGGTCCAGTTGCCGCTCGCCTTGATGCCGAACACGTTGTAGCTTGGTTTGCCGTCGCGGGTCAGGATCTGGCGCTGGCCCCAGCCCGACTCCAGCGCTGCCTGCGCCAGAATCAGGTGGTGCGGAATGCCGCTCTCGGCGCTGGCCGCCTGCGCAGGCTGCGCCAGCTGGGCGATAAACTCGCTGCTGTCGGCAGGCAGGTTAGCCGGCGAGACCGGCAGGCGCGGCACCGCCTTGCGCACCATCTGCTCCAGCTGGCTGGAGGCCGCCGCGCTGTAGATAAAGCTGTCGTCGAGCGGCATCGGCACGGTGCCGGCGCGCTCGTCGGGCTCCTGCGCCGGCTGCATCTGCTTGACGATAAGATCGGCCATGCCCAGACCACGCTTGCCGATCTCCTGCGCAATCTGCTGATCGTACATCGAGGTGAACATTTTGGTCGATTCGTTGCTGAAGATGCCGTCCTGCGGCAGCGCTTCGCGCATGCTCTTCATCATCATCTGCACAAACATTCCCTCGACCTGTTTCGCTACCTGCAGCGCCTTGCCTTTCGGGTCGGTGCTGGCTTCGCGCTTCAGGTCGTTCAGCGAGCGGCTGTCAAAGGCCGCCTTCGTCAGCGATTGCGTATCCATCGTCAGATAATTTCCAGTTTGGCGCGCAGGCAGCCCGCGCTCTCCATCGATTGCAGAATCGACATCAGCTCGATCGGCGAGGCGCCTAAGGCGTTGAGCGCGCGCACCACGTTGTTCAGATTGGCGCTGGCGCTGACGCGCTGCAGCGCGCCGCCGCTCTGGCGCAGATCGATCTGCGTCTGCGGCGTCACCACCGTCTGACCGCCGCCAAACGGCGTATTCGGCTGGCTGACGTTCTGCGACTGGTTGACCGTGACCGACAGGTTGCCCTGCGCCACCGCACAGGTGCTCAGCGTCACTTCGCGGTTCATCACCACTGACCCGGTGCGCGAGTTGATGATCACTTTGGCGTCTTCAATCGGAATCGAAACGTCGATGTTCAGGATCTCCGCCAGCATGCGCACCTGGGAGCTGTTGTTGGGCGAAACGCGCACCTGTACGGTGCGGGCGTCAAGCGCCGTCGCCTGGCCGTAGCCGCCGCGTCCGTTGATGGCGTCGGCGATACGCTGCGCCATCGAGAAATCTTCATTGTTCAGCTGCAGGTTAAGGGTGTTCTGGCTGCCGAAGTTGCTTTGCAGTTCGCGCTCGACGGTGGCGCCACCGGTAATGCGCCCGCCGTTAAGCTGGTTGACCTGCACGCTGCTGCCGCCCGCCGACGCGCCCGCGCCGCCGACCAGAATGTTGCCCTGCGCCAGCGCGTAGACCTGATTGTCGACGCCTTTCATCGGCGTCATCACCAGGGTGCCGCCGCGCAGGCTTTTGGCGTTGCCCAGCGAGGAGACCACCACGTCGATGGTCTGCCCCTGACGGGCGAAGGCCGGCAGCTGCGCCGTCACCATCACCGCCGCGACGTTTTTCAGCTGCATGTTGGTGCCCTGCGGCACGGTAATGCCGAGCTGGGAGAGCATGTTGCTGACGGTTTGCGTGGTAAACGGCGTCTGGGTGGTCTGGTCGCCGGTGCCGTCGAGGCCCACGACCAGGCCATAGCCGATCAGCTGGTTGTCGCGCACGCCCTGCACGCTGGTCAGATCGCGAATGCGATCCGCATGGGCGCTCAGGCAGAGGCCGAGCGTCAGGCTCAGGCCGAGCAGTAAACTTTTCACACTTTTCATCATGACCTCATTACATCGGCGAGATGTTCAGGAAGAAACGCTGGAACCAGCCCATGGTCTGCGCTTCATTAATATATCCATTGCCGACATATTCGATGCGGGCGTCGGCCACCGCCGTCGACAGTACCGAGTTGCTGGCGCTGATCGTGCGCGGGTTCACCACGCCAGAGAAACGAATAAACTCGGTGCCCTGGTTGATCTCGATCTGCTTCTCGCCGACCACGCGCAGGTTGCCGTTCGACAGAACCTGATTCACGGTGACGGTAATGGTGCCGGTAAAGGTGTTGTTGGCGGTTGCGCCACCTTTGCCAGCGAAATCGTTTTTGCCGTTGGCGCCCACGTTGGCTTTCGAGCCGTCTGCGCCCACCAGGCCGTTCAGGCCGGTCGGAATAGCGTCGAGGCCGAAGCTGGCGCTGCCGTCGCGCGTCGCGTTGGCGGAAGAGCTCTTGCTGGCGCTGACGTTTTCCTGCAGGACGATAGTGAGCGTATCGCCGATATTGCGCGGGCGACGATCCTCAAACAGCGGCTGATAGCCGTAGTTGAGCGGCGCGACGCCTTGAAAAATAGAGCCGTTGACCACCGGCGGCGCGGAAGGCAGCGGCTGCGCCGTCGTTGCCCCTTCCACCAGCGGCGTGCGCGGCACTAACGCACAACCGTTAAGGGTCAGCAGCATTGTCGCCGCCAACCAATGTCCAGGCTTTATGTTCAGTTGCTTCGCCACGGAGTCACGACCTTATAGATGTGTTGACTTCAGGCCAGCCAGCGCTGGCCCTGATAACCGACATTAAATCTGCGTTAACTTCTGCAGCATTTGATCGGAGGTGCTGATCGCCTTGCTGTTGATTTCATAAGCGCGCTGCGTCTGGATCATGGTGACCAGCTCTTCCGCCACGTTGACGTTAGAGGTTTCCACATAGCCCTGATAGAGCAGGCCCGCGCCGTTCTGGCCCGGCGTGCTCTGGGTCGGCGCGCCTGACGCCTGGGTTTCCTGGTAAAGGTTTTCGCCCATGCTGTCGAGACCGGCATCGTTAATAAAGGTGCTGATAGTGAGCTGTCCGACCTGCGCCGGATTGGTCTGGCCCTGCTGCGTCACGCTCACCACGCCGTCGCGCGAGATGGTGATGCTGGTGGCGTTGGCCGGGATCGTGATGCCCGGCTGCACCGGATAGCCGGCGTTGTTGACCAGCTGACCGTTCTGGTCCACCTGGAACGAGCCGTCGCGGGTGTAGGCGGAGGTGCCGTCCGGCAGCTGCACTTCAAAATAGCCCTGGCCGTTGATCGCCACATCTTTGGAGTTGCTGGTCTGCGACAGGTTGCCCTGGGTATGCAGGCGCTCGGTGGTGACCGGACGCACGCCGGTACCGATCTGCAGGCCCGACGGCAGCGTAGTCTGTTCGGAAGACTGCGTGCCCGGCTGACGCAGGGTCTGGTACATCAAATCTTCAAACACCGCGCGCGAACGTTTAAAGCCGTTGGTGCTGACGTTCGCCAGGTTGTTGGAGATGACGTCCATATTGGTTTGCTGGGCGTCAAGACCGGTTTTGGCGATCCATAAGGAACGAATCATCTGTTTTCCTCTGCCTTAGCTGCTCATGTTCAGCAGCTGGTTGGCTTTTTGTTCGTTTTCGTCGACGTTGGTGATGACTTTCATCTGCATCTCGAAACGTCGGGCGTTGGCGATCATATCGACCATGGTCTCTACCGGCTTGACGTTGCTGCCCTCCAGCACGCCCGGCATCACCTGCACCGTGGCGTCGGCGGCCAGCGCCGCGCCGCGCGTCGCCTGGGTCTGCTGGTTGGGACGGAACATGCCGTCGTCGCCGCGCTGCATCTCTTTGCCGGTGGCTTTCACCAGCTTCAGGCGACCGATCTGCACCGTGGCGTTTGGCGCATCGCCCGCGTTGCGCGAAGTGATGGTGCCGTCCGCCGCAATGGTCAGCTCGGCGCCCTGCGGCACCGCGATGGGGCCGCCGTCGCCCATGACGGGATTGCCCTGGACGGTCAGAATGCCGGTCGAGCTGATCTGCATATTGCCGTTGCGGGTATAGGCTTCGCTGCCGTCAGCGGTACGCACCGCCAGCCAGCCGTCCTGCCCCATCGCCACGTCCAGCGTGCGTCCGGTATTGTCCATTGCGCCCTGGCTCATATCGGCGCCAGGCGTCGAGGCGGCTACCAGGGTGCGCGTCGGCAGCGACCAGCCGCTGACCGGCACCGCGCGCAGCGCATTGAGCTGCGCGCGAAAGCCCGGCGTTGAGGCGTTGGCGAGGTTGCTGGCCGTGACGGCCTGCTGATCCAGCGTCTGGCTGGCCGCGCCCATTGCGGTATATATCGCGTGATCCATAAAGCAATCCCGTTAGTGAATTAACGCAAGTTAACCAGGGTGTTGAGAATCTGGTCCTGAGTTTTGATGGTCTGGGCGTTCGCCTGATAGTTGCGCTGCGCCACGATCATGTTCACCAGCTCTTTGCTCATATCGACGTTCGACGCTTCCAGCGCGCCGGAGGTCAGCGAACCGTAGGTGCCGGTGTTCGCCAGACCGATCGCCGCCTGACCAGAGGAGCTGGTCGCGGACCAGACGTTGTCGCCCTGCGACTGCAACCCTTCCGGGTTAGAGAAGCTGGCCAGCACGATCTGGCCCAGCAGCTGGGTCTTTTTGTTGGAGTAGCTGCCGGTAATGGTGCCGTCGTCGTTAATGGCGTAGCTGGTCAGATCGCCCGGCGCGTAGCCGTCCTGCGCCGGGTTGCCGAAGGTGGTAGTGCCGGTGTTCTGCTGCAGGCTGCCCAGCATGCTCAGCGAAATGACCTGGCCCGCCGCCGCGCCGTTAGAGCCGTTGATGGTCAGGTTGACGGTTGACGTCGTGCCGCCGTTAAGGCCCGTCAGATTACCGCTCGCGTCGAACGCCGCGGTGAAATCCCCTGCGCTGGTGCCGGTGGTGGAGTCAATCGCGTGCACCGTCCAGTTGTTGTCGGCGGTTTTGACGTAGTACATGTCGAGGTTGTGGTCGTTGCCCTGAGAGTCGTAGATCGTCATGGTGCTTTTCGCGTTGTAGCTGTCGACATTAGCGGCGTTGAACGGCGTTACGGTCGGAATGGTGCTGGTAGAGTTCAGGTTCGCCACCTGGGTTGCGGTGGTGGTGGCGCGCGCCGACATCTGCGTGGTCGGAATGCTCAGCGCGACCGGGTTGGCGCCGGTCTGCACCGTCGGCGGCGTGCCGCTTACCGGATAGCCGGTGACTTTCAGGCCCTGGGTATTCACCAGGTTGCGGTTCTCATCCAGCGTCAGCTGACCGTTGCGCGAGTAGTAAACCGCGCCGCTGGCGTCAGCCATGCGGAAAAAGCCGTTGCCGCTCAGCGCGACGTCAAGGCCGCGGCTGGTGGTGGTGGTGGCGCCGTCGTTAAAGTTCTGGATCACCGCCGCCACCTTGGTGCCGAGGCCGACGTTGGAACCGGCGAACATATCGGCGAAGGCGATGGTGCTGGATTTAAAGCCCGCCGTCGCGGAGTTGGCGATGTTGTTGCCGATAACGTCCAGGTTGCTGGAGGCAGCGCCCAGGCCGCTCACCGCTTGGGAAAATGACATGTTTATTTCTCCTGTTTAGAGATGAATCAGAGAATCTGACGTACTTCATCAAGGGTTGCGGAGCCCATGGTGCCGAGATCCAGTTTGGTGGTGTTATCTGCCGTCGACACGCCGTTGACGTAGGCGTAGTTAAGCGGCTGGGCCACCAGTTGCGTGCTGCCATTGCTGGCGGCGATTGAAACCGTATATTTGCCGTCCGGCGCGGTGGAGCTGTCCGCCAGGGTGCCGTCCCACGAGAAGGTGTGCACGCCAGCCGAGAGCGCGCCCAGATCGATGGTGCGCACCACGTTGCCGCCGGCGTCTTTCACCGTGGCGGTGGTGGCGGTCGACGCGGTGGCCAGCTCGACGCCAAACGGCGTGGTGGTGCCTTTGCCGACCAGCACCTGCGTGCCGTTTACCATCACGCCGTGGCCGATCAGCGTCGAGCTCTGCAGCGACTGGCTGGTGCTGATCTGGCCGGAGATCGAACCCAGCGTGGTATTGAGTTTTTCAATTCCGCTCAGGGTGTTGATCTGCGCCAGCTGCGTGGTGAGCTGGCTATTGTCCATCGGATTGGTGGGGTCCTGATTCTGCAACTGCGTAACCAGCATGGTCAGAAACTGGTTCTGCAGATCCTGCGCGCTGTTGCTGGTGCCGCTGCTGGATGAGCTGAGGACCGTGGGGTCCAGTTTCTCGTTGACGCCTACTGCGATGCCCATGTCGTTTCTCCGTTAGGAACCCATGGTCAGGGTTTTCATCATCATTGATTTCACGGTGTTCAGCACTTCGACGTTGGCCTGGTAGCTGCGCGACGCCGACATGGTGTTGACGGTTTCCGCTACCACGTCCACGTTCGGCATCTTTACGTAGCCCTTGTCGTCCGCCAGCGGATTGCCTGGGTCGTACACCAGCTTCGCCGGAGAGGGATCGTCCAGCACCTGCGCCACTTTAACGCCGCCGGTCGCCGCGCCGGGCGCCGCATCGGTCTGGAACACCACCTGCTTCGCCACGTAAGGCTTGCCGTCAGGACCGGTGACGCTGTCGGCGTTCGCCAGGTTACTGGCGCTGACGTTGAGGCGCTGGGATTGCGCGGTCATCGCTGACCCGGCAATGTCAAAAATATTCAGCAATGCCATGTTTATTGCCCTTGTAACACGCTCATCATGCCTTTGATCTGGCTGCTGATGAGGGTGAGATCGGTCTGGTACTTCAGACTGTTGTCCGCGAACTGGGTACGTTCGCGATCCATATCGACGGTGTTACCGTCGGCTGCAGGCTGATCGGGAATGCGATAGAGCAGGTTGGCCGACGCCGCCGAGTTGACCTGCGCTTCGATATGGCGCGGTGAAGTCACCTTCAGCGACATGCCGCTGCCTTCGGCGCGACCATTTTTCATTACCCGACTAAGCTCGCTGGCAAAGTCGATATCCCGCGCCTGATAGCCTGGGGTATCGGCGTTGGCAATATTTGACGCCAGGATCTCCTGACGTTGAGCACGCAGATTGAGAGCTTCAGTGCCGAACTGCAGCGCAGCATCCAGTTTGTCGAGCATGCTTCCTCCGCAAATGAGAATTTCGAGCGGACAGCTTATGTGGGGAAAAGCAATAGCCATCGTCTGAATAACGTTAAAAACCACGGCTATTTTTCGCCTTGATTTTGTCGCGGCGCGAGTACACTCGTCGCCATTAGCAGCAAGGAGTCATGTGATGCGTACTATTACCGCCCTGTTGGCCAGCCTGCTGGCGCTGTTCGCCCTGCCCGCCGACGCCGCCGATCTTTCCGCCCAGCTGACGGGCTTTTTTCAGGCTCGCGACGCGCAGCACGCGGCGGGCATGACGGTTGAGATTAAGACGCCGCAGGCGCAGTGGCCGAACTGCGACGCGCCGCAGTTCACCCTGCCCGGCAATAGCCGCCTGTGGGGACCCATGAGCGTGGCCGCCACCTGCGGCGATACGCGACGTTTTCTTCAGGTGCAGGTGCAGGTTACCGGCCAGTATCTGGTGGCGACGCGTCTGCTGGCGCGCGGCTCGACCGTCAGCGCCGACGATTTCCGCCTGCAGAGCGGCCGTCTCGACACTCTGCCGGCGCGCGCCATGCTTGACGTCGGTTCGGTCGCGGATGCGGTGGTGCTGCGCGATATTCAGCCGGGCCAGCCGGTGACGCTGTCGATGGTGCGTCAGCCGTGGCGCGTGAAGGCGGGCCAGAGCGTGATGGTGATCGCCAGCGGCGAAGGCTTTAACGCCAGCGGCGAAGGCAAAGCGTTAAACAATGCGATTCTGGCGCAGTCGGTGCGCGTGCGCATGGGCAACGGTCAGGTGGTGAGCGGGAAAGTGGATGCGGATGGGAATATTCTGATATCGCTATAAGGCGCTAAAGAACGCTGTTTTTCTGCCGATAGAGAAATCAATTAAGCGATTACGCTATTCTGATTCAGGTGGCAGTTTCCCCTGACCGTACAGGAGCCCGAATATGAGCATCGACAGAACGCAACCTCTGAAGCCCGTCGCTACCGTGCAAACCCGTGAAAGCAACGAGTCCGCAACCGGTAAAACGCGCCAGGCGTCGAACGCTACCGCAACCACGCCCGCCGCAGCCCAGGTCAGCCTGAGCAATGCGCAGTCGCAGCTGACCCAGCCGGGCAGCCAGGACATTAACGTGGCGCGCGTCGAACAACTGAAAACCGCCATTCGCAATGGCGAACTGAAAATGGATACCGGCAAGATCGCCGATGCGCTGATTGCCGACACTAAGGCGTATTTAGAGGGTAAATAATCCCCATGAGCAACCTGTTGACCACACTAGATAAGATGCAGGAAGTGCTTTCCTCGCTGTCGAGCGTTCTCGAAGAGGAGCAGCACCAACTGGCCGCAGGCAGGATTAACAATAATCTGCTGCAGCGCATTACCGAAGATAAAGGCGCGCTGCTGGCGACGCTAAGCTATCTTGATGAGATGCGTCGCAGCACCGAGCGACAGCTCGGCACCCAGGCGCCTTATGCTGGTCACAGTGATATGACGCGCCGCTGGCAGAGTATCGGCCTGATGACGCGTCGCTTAAACGACGCCAATACCCATAACGGCCTGCTGCTCAATCAGCAGATCCGCTTTACCGAAGAGGCGCTGACCGTGCTTAAGCCGCATCAGACCCAGGCGTTTTACGGCCCGGACGGGCTGGGTAAAGGTCAGGCGACGCTAAGCCGGAAGGCATAAAAAAATCCCGCCAGAAGGCGGGATTTTTTTTACAGACAACGCGGAAGTGGAAACGCGGGTGGTATGGACCGAAGAGCAAGCGTCCCGCGCCAGGGACAAAAACGCCGGGAGCGTTTTTGAACAACGCAGCGCGTTGGCCCGTTAACGGGCGCACCTCAGGGATGAGGTGCGTAGCACGCGGGCCGAGCTGGCATGGATGCCGCTTTTGCGTCTTTGCGATCGGGCCATACCATCCGCGTCTGCACCCAGTCCGCAGGCAAAAAAAATCCTGCCTTTAGAGCAGGATTTTGCTGTTTTACGCGTGCGCCCGGCGCGCATAGTCGCGCAGCCGGAAGCCGAGTAGCCCCAGCGTCAGGAAGTAGGCGCCGCCGCCCACCGCGCAGACCGCCGCCAGACGTAGCAGACGCCAGACCATCGCGCCCTCTTCCCACGCCGGCATCAAATAAAGAATGCCCAACAGCGCCGCCGCCATCACGATGACCGCGATCACCAGACGCAGCAGAAAGCTTGCCCAGCCCGGCTGCGGCTGAAAGATATTCTTCTTACGCAGCTGCCAGTAGAGCAGCGCGGCGTTAAGGCAGGCCGCCAGGCCGATAGAGAGCGACAGACCGGCATGCTTCAACGGGCCGATAAAGGCCAGGTTCATCAGCTGCGTCATCACCAGGGTAATCATGGCGATCTTCACCGGCGTTTTGATGTCCTGTCGCGAGTAGAACCCCGGTGCCAGCACCTTCACCACGATCAGCCCCATTAGCCCCACCGAATAGGCAATCAGCGCGCGCTGCGTCATCAGGGCGTCGAAAGCGGTGAACTTGCCGTACTGAAACAGCGCGACGGTGAGCGGACCGGAGAGAATACCCAGCGCCACCGCGCTCGGCAGCGCCAGCAAAAAGCAGAGGCGCAGGCCCCAGTCCATCAGGCGGGAATATTCATCGTGATTGCCGCTGGAAAAGCTCTTCGCCAGCGACGGCAGCAAAATGGTGCCGAGCGCCACGCCCAGTACGCCCGACGGAAACTCCATCAGGCGATCGGCGTAATACATCCAGGAGACCGAGCCGGAGACGAGAAACGAGGCGAAAATAGTATTGATGATCAGCGAAATCTGACTGACGGAAACGCCGAGGATCGCCGGTCCCATCTGCCGCATCACGCGCCAGACGCCCGCATCCTTCAGGTTAATGCGCGGCAGCACCAGCATGCCGATCTTCTTCAGGTGCGGTAGCTGGTAGAAAAGCTGCAGCACGCCGCCCACGACCACCGCCCATGCCAGCGCCATCACCGGCGGATGGAAGTGCGGCGCGGCGAAGAGCGCGAAGCCGATCATGCTGATATTCAGCAGCGTGGGCGCGAAGGCGGGAACGGAAAAGCGGTTCCAGGTATTGAGGATGGCGCCTGCCAGCGAGGCCAGCGAGATCAGCAAAATATAGGGAAAGGTCACGCGCAGCAGCGCGCTGGTGAGCGCGAACTTATCGGCGGTATCCGCAAAGCCGGGCGCGGTGACCAGAATCACCCAGGGCGCGGCGAACATCCCCGCGATGGTCACCAGCGCCAGCGCCAGCGTCAGCAGGCCGGAGACATAGGCGATAAAGAGCCGCGTCGCCTCTTCGCCCTGCTTGCTTTTATACTCGGCGAGGATCGGTACGAACGCCTGCGAAAAGGCGCCTTCGGCGAAAATACGCCGCAGCAGGTTAGGCAGCTTAAAGGCGACGAAAAAGGCGTCCGTGGCCATCCCGGCGCCGAACACCCGCGCCACAATGGCGTCACGGGCAAAACCCAATACGCGGGAAAACAGGGTCATGGAACTGACCGCTGCCAGCGATTTCAACAGATTCATAATTGGCGCGCGTCCTGAAAAGAGTCGGCAAAATGAGCTACTTAGCGCGGGCGCCCAGCGGCGCCCGGCGATAGTCTACTGCCACGGCGGGAAATGACCAGCGCGGAGTGTTACAAGGCGTTATTCCTTCTCCGCCTCACGCCACATTTTTTCCACCACGCGCTGCGCCAGCAGCGCCTGTTCGCCGCCGGTTTCAGGCATCGTCTGATTTTGCACGCACTGGATAAAATGGTGCGCCGCGCCGCTGAAGCCGCGCTGGGTCAGATGGCTTTGCCAGGCGGGCGGCGGATCGATACGCACGCCGTCGCCGCGCTCCTCCTGCCAGTCGCGCATCTCCAGCACGTCGATGCAGCGGCCGTCGCCGACCAGGCTTACGCGCTCGCGCTGGCTGCCCGCGCGGCGATGCATGCTGGTGGCGATCTGCACGGCGCCAGCCGCGAAGTGGTGCTCGGCATAGAGCATTTCGCCGCGCTCGTTGGTGTGGATGTAGCCATGACGCTGGACGGCGCGATCGCCCGCAAGCCAGAGCGCGGTATCCACCACGTGCAGATAGTCGTCGAGCAGCGTAAAGCGCAGATCGTTCGGTCCGACGCTGTCGCTGCGGTGTTTCTCCACGCGCAGGCTGGCGGCCTGCGGCATCGCCAGCCGCAGCTGCTGATAGCGCGGCGCAAAGCGGCGGTTAAAGCCTACCATCAGTTTGCGTCCGCGCTTTTCCGCCAGCGCCACCAGCGCCTCGGCCTGACTGAAATTATCGGCCAGCGGCTTATCCACCAGCACATCTTTGCCCGCCAGCAGCAGGGCTTTGACAATCTCGTAGTGGGTGACGGTGCTGGTGTGAACGAACACCGCGTCGCAGGCGTCCGTCAGCGCGTTCAGCGAGGAGAAACAGGTCATGCGGTAGCTGTCGCACACCGTCTGCGCCTTCTGCTGATTCGGCGAAAAGCCGCCGACCAGCGTCCAGCTTTCCGCCTGTGCCAGCACCGGCAGCCAGGCTTTCTGCGCGATCGAACCCAGCCCGACAACGCCAATTCGCAGTTTCATCTCAGCCTCCTTTATGCAGCAGCGTTTGCACCAGCGCCTGTAAGGCGGCGAGCGACTGCTCAAGCACGGCGACGCGCGCGCTGAGATCGCCGTTATCTTCCTGCGGCGTTTCCGCCTGGCTGACGGACTGCTCGTCGCCGAACAGATGCAGGTAGCGGCTTTCGCGTTTGCCCGGCTCGCGCGGCAGGCGCGTCACCATCTCGCGTTCGGTTAACCCAGCCAGCACGCTTTCCACTTCCTCAACGTCGGCAAATTCGTGCAGTCTGCCGCTGCGCGTGCGCAGCTCGCCCGGCGTTTGCGCGCCGCGCAGGAACAGCAGCGTCAGAATCGCCACCTCGGCGCTGCTGAGCTGCAGATTGCCGAAGGTCGAATTGCAGAAGCGCTGCTCATACTTCGCCACGCGCTGGCCGAAGCCGCTGTTGGCGGTCGCCAGATGCTTTTTCGTCAGCCGGTCCAGCTCCTCCTGCACTTCGCTTTCGGTCAGGTTCATCACCGGCTCGCGGTTCGACTTCTGGTTGCAGGCGGTCACCACCGCATTCAGCGATAGCGGATACTGCTCCGGCGTGGTGACCTGCTTCTCCAGCAGGCAACCCAAAACACGCAACGCCAGCGGCGAAAGCGCCATTTTCATTCCGATCTCCTTATTAGCCACGCCGATCCGGCGTCCACTCCTGACGAGTCAGCGCGGTCAACACATGATCCTGCCAGCGGCCGTCGATTAACAGGTAGTCTTTCGCATAACCCTCTTTCTCAAAGCCGAGACGCGCCAGCAGCGCGCCGCTGCGCTGATTATGCGGCATATAGTTCGCCATAATGCGGTGAATGTTCTGCTGGCGCTGCATATAGCGGATAGCGACCTGCAGCGCCTCGAACATCAGTCCCTGTCCTTGCCACTTTTCGCCCAGCGAATAGCCGAGGTAGCAGGCGTGGAACGAGCCGCGCAGCACATTGCTGAAGTTGGCGACGCCGCGCACTTCAGACTCTTCGGGATCCATCAGAATGAAATAGTAGGCGGAGCCGCTTTTATGCATATCGGTGATCAGGCCCAGGCGCGCCTGCCAGCCGGAGGGATAGCAGTGGCTCTCGTCGCGCACCGGCTCCCAGGGTTTTAAGAAGGCGCGGTTTTCAGCGTAGTAATCCGCCAGTCGCCAGGCGTCGCGCTCGTGAACCAGACGCACCACCAGTCGGTCGGTGGTTAATCGCACCCTGGGCGCGGCAGAACGATAGCCAAACATCATGACTCCTGAAATCTGAGGCTTAAGGAAAGCGGTGCCAACAACATTGCTTTCACTATAACCGCCGCCCCTGCCGCGGTAAAATATTCGTTAACGACCGGCGTGAAACGCCTTGATTTTATTTTGCAAATCCCGGTCCGCTCGCGGCGTCGGTTTGCCCTCGCCCGGAATCTCTTCCATACTTCCGACACGCCCTCAATCAGGGTGACGCCCGTCGCCCTGACTATCTAAAGGAGACCGGGATGAAACTCTACATCTACGACCACTGCCCCTTTTGCGTCAAAGCGCGCATGATTTTCGGCCTGAAAAACCTGCCGGTAGAGCTCATCGTGATGCTTAACGACGATGAAGCGACGCCGAAAAAGCTGGTGGGCCAGAAGGTAGCGCCCATCCTGCAAAAAGATGACGGCAGCGCAATGCCGGAAAGCCTCGATATTGTGCGCTTTATCGATAAAAGCGACCGGGAGCCGCTGCTGAACGGCAAAATCAATCCGGCGATCGGCGACTGGCTGCGCAGCGTCAACGGCTACGTTAATAAGCTGCTGCTGCCGCGCATTGCGGACGCCGCCTTCGCCGAATTCGCCACGCCGGAGGCGCGCGACTATTTTCGCCAGAAGAAAGAGGCGGCGATCGGCGATTTCACCGAGCTGAAGAGCCATGCGCCGGGCCTGATCAAAAAGATCGGCGACGATCTACGCCAGCTCGACAAGCTGATCGTGAAACCCAACGCGGTCAACGGCGAGCTGTCGGAAGATGATATCCACCTCTTTCCGCTGCTGCGTTCGCTGACGCTGGTGGCCGGCATCGACTGGCCAAGCCGCGTGGCTGACTATCGCGACAACATGGCGAAGCAGACGCAGGTCAACCTGCTCTCCTCTATCGCTCTCTGACGCGGTTCGATGAGAGGCGCGCCGGCGTTTCTCATCGCCTTCTTAATGACACCTCATCCGCATTCAGGCACCCTATGCGCTGCATTAGCATCAATCTGGATGAGGACACAATGAAAAAGGCATTTCTGGGGCTGACGGCCCTGTTTTTCGCCGTGCTGGTTAGCGGCTGCAATCAGCTTACGCAGTACACCATCAGCGAGCAGGAAGTGAATCAGGCGCTGGCGAAGCACAACAATTATGAGAAAGATATCGGCGTCGCCGGCCTGGTGAACGCCCATATTCTGCTGACCGACCTCAATAGCCAGATTGGCCGCGAGGAGCCGGACCGCGTGACGCTGACCGGCAAGGCAAAAATCAACGTCACTTCGCTGTTTGGCCCGCAGGAAGCGGATATGCAGCTGAAGATGAAGGCGCAGCCGGTATTCGACGCGCAGCAGGGCGCCGTCTATCTGCGCGATCTGGAGATCGTCGACGCGCAGGTGCAGCCGGAAAAGATGGCGGCGGTGATGAAAAGCCTGACCCCTTATCTGAATCAGTCGCTGAAAAGCTACTTTAATCAGAAGCCGGCTTATGTATTGAGCGCCGATCGCAGCAAAGGCGAGGCGCTGGCGAAGAAATTCGCGAAGGGCCTTCAGGTCGAGCCTGGCCAGCTGGTGATTCCGTTTACGCAGTGACAAGGTGCAGGCGTGGGTGACATGGCCCGATCGCAAAGACGCAAAAGCGCCATCCCTGGCGGCTCGGCCCGCGCAGTCCCTTGCGCGGGACGCTTTGCTCTTCGGTCCATGTCACCCGCGCTGTAAGCTCATCTGCGGTCTGGCGCCGTGCCCGCTGTTCTTTTCCCCCTCCCTGCAAGAAAAGAGGTGCAAACGGTTGCCCGACACCTTATGCTTTGTACCCGGCCAAAACGCGCCTCTACGTTTCCTGACTAGCCGGAGCTTCACTGATGACTGCACACCCTCAGCAACTTACTATCCGCCGCCCTGACGACTGGCATATTCACCTGCGCGACGACGCGATGCTGAATACGGTCCTGCCCTATACCAGCGCGGTTAACGGACGTGCCATCGTGATGCCCAACCTGGTGCCGCCGGTCACCAGCGTCGCTGCCGCCGTCGCCTACCGCGACCGCATCCTGGCCGCGCTGCCGGCGGAACATCGCTTCACCCCGCTGATGACCTGCTACCTTACCGACTCGCTCGATCCCAATGAGATCGAACAGGGCTTCAACGCGGGCGTGTTTACCGCCGCTAAACTCTACCCGGCGCATGCCACCACCAACTCCAGCCACGGCGTTACCAACATCGCCGCCATCAGCAGCGTGCTGGAGCGCATGCAGAAGATCGGCATGCCGCTGCTGATTCATGGCGAAGTGACCCACGCCGACATCGATATTTTCGATCGCGAGGCGCGCTTTATCGACAGCGTAATGGAGCCGCTGCGCAAAACGTATCCGGAACTGAAAGTGGTGTTCGAACACATCACGACGCGCGAAGCCGCGCAGTACGTCGAGGCGGCCAACGATAAGCTGGGCGCCACCATTACGCCGCAGCATCTGATGTTTAACCGCAACCATATGCTGGTGGGCGGCGTGCGGCCGCACCTCTACTGCCTGCCGATCCTCAAGCGCAACGTGCATCAGGAAGCGCTGCGCAAGGTGGTCGCCAGCGGCCATCCGCGCTTCTTCCTCGGCACCGACACCGCGCCGCACCTGCGCCATCTCAAAGAGGCGAGCTGCGGCTGCGCGGGCGTTTTCAACGCGCCGACGTCGCTGCCCGCCTACGCCGCCGTTTTCGAAGAGCTGGACGCCCTGGCGCACCTGGAAGCCTTCTGCTCGGAGAACGGCCCGCGCTTTTACGGCCTGCCGCTGAACGAAGGAACGGTGACGCTGGTGCGCGAACCCTGGAAAGTCGAAGAGAGCATCAGCATGGGCGAGCACGCGCTGGTGCCCTTCCTCGCCGGCGAAACCCTGAACTGGCGCGTGAAAATCTGATCTGCGCTTTCGCTTGCCTCCGGTCTGAATATACTGTAAATATATACAGCATCTAATCCGGAGGCTGCTATGCGTGTTGAAATTACCGTTGCCAAAACGTCCCCGCTTCCGTCCGGCGCAATGGAAGCGCTGACGGCAGAACTTTCCCGCCGTATCGATGAAGAATTTCCCGACGGCCAGAACCACGTCAAAGTGCGCTATGCCACCGCGAACCAGCTCAGCGTGCTGGGCGGCGGCAAAGAGACGCGCGATCGAATCAGCGATATTTTACAGGAAACCTGGGAAAGCGCTGACGACTGGTTCATTACCGATTAACCGCCACTGCGCAGTTTTTGCCGGGTGTCGCCATCCGGCTTTTTTATCACTCTCCCCCCTCGCCAGAACTTTTTCCTGCATCTAGACTCTGATCGATCAATCGCCTATTCTTGCGCTCGTTATGCTTAACAGGAGGTGAGATGAAATGATGACAGAAAACCCGGAAGAGGCTATGACCTTCGGTGAACTGCTGGCGCTAATCGCCGATCAGCAACGTCGCCTGACGGTGCTGGAAAGCGCCTTCTCCAGCCTTACCCTCTGCCTCGACGAGCGCGCCGCTCAGCTGCTGGTGCATCATCTGACGCTTGAGGCGCAAAATCAGAATCACGACGAACCTCTGCAGCAGCACTTCGCCCGTCTGGCGCTGACGCTGCAAAAGCCTCACAGCGTACAGCCGGCTGACCCCCTGGCCTGATTTTTACTGGTGCGCGAGCGCGTAAAAAAACTGCCTGATGCGTCAGGCATTTTATTTTTTTTTTTCGCTTTTTTAACGCCGAATATTTCGCTCACTTTTTGTTCGCCGCACATTTTAATCGGATAGAGCGCTTTTTCTGTTATAATTGTCTCTCTATCGGATAAAAAAGCCGCATTGAACCTCATCATGCACTTCGTTTAACGAGTAATAAGGAGGTTATAATGGACAGTAATCATAAAGATGTTATTCAGACTCACCCGCTGGTGGGCTGGGATATCAGTACCGTAGACAGCTACGACGCTATGATGATCCGTTTGCATTCGCTCTCCTCGCAGGATCAAAAAGAAGAAGAAGCAGACGTCGGACCGACTTACTGGCTGACAACAGACGTGGCAAGACAGTTTATTTCTATTCTTGAAGCTGGCATTGCCAAGATCGAATCGGCCGAGCTAATGGGGCGCTACCAGTCCAAACATTAGTTTCCGCCAGATGAACGGGCACCCTCAGGGGTGCCTTTTTCATTTCTGATTCTGGTATGCTGCTGGGCGTGTTACGGCTTTCAGGAGTTACTCTTCAATGATTTATGATCTGATTGTGGTGGGCAGCGGGTCCGTTGGCGCCGCCGCGGGCTTTTACGCCACCCAGGCGGGCCTGTCGGTGCTGATGATCGATTCCAGCCATCCGCCGCATACCCAGGGCGCGCATCACGGCGAAACGCGGCTGATCCGTCACGCCTACGGCGAAGGCGAACGCTATGTTCCGCTGGTGCTACGCGCGCAGACCCTCTGGGACGAGCTGGAACAGCAGGCAGGCGAACGCATTATGCACCGCAGCGGCATTATTAACCTCGCCCCCATTCACTCTGAATTTATCCGCAACGTCATCGACAGCGCGCAGGCCTGGAAGCTGGACGTAGAGCTGCTGCAGGCGGAAGAGGTGTGCCAGCGCTGGCCGCAGATCAGCGTGCCGGATGGCTATATCGGCGTTTTCGAACCGCAGTCGGGCTACCTGAAGTGCGAGCAGGCGGTGCGCAGCTGGATCGCCCTCGCCGAGAAGGCGGGCTGTGCACAGCTGTTTAACTGCGGCGTGTCGCAGATTGGCCGCGACGGCGACCTGCAGCAGGTGGTAACGGCAGACGGCACCTTCCGCGCGCGCAAGATGCTGATCAGCGCCGGAACCTGGGTCGGCAAGCTGGTGCCGAATTTGCCGCTCAAGCCAACGCGTAAAGTGTTCGCCTGGTATCAGGCCGACGGCCGCTACAGCGAAAACAATAAGTTTCCCGGCTTTACGGTAGAGATGGAAAACGGCAGCCACTTTTACGGCTTTCCGGCGGACAACAACGCGCTGAAGGTGGGACGTCACGACGGCGGCCAGCCGATGAGCCAGCCGGAGGATCGCAAACCCTTCGGCAGCTTTGCCGAAGACGGTAGCGACGCCTTTGCGTTTCTGCGTAAATTTCTGCCTGGCGTCGGGGTCTGTCTGCACGGCGAGGCCTGCAGCTACGACATCAGCCCGGATGAAGACTTTATTATCGATACGCTGCCGGACGAGCCGAATCGTCTGATTATCACCGGCCTGAGCGGACATGGATTCAAGTTCGCCAGCGTGCTGGGGGAGCTGGCGACGGAGTTCGCGCTCGATAAACCCTTTTCGTTTGATCTCACGCCCTTCTCGCTCGCTCGCTTTACCCGCTGAAGCGATAAAAAAGCCTGACGCATGCGCGTCAGGCTCAGACCGTTACTCTTTCTCCGGCGACGGGATCGCCATGGTCAGACGACCGCGCGACTTATTGAAAATCTTATTGCCGTTTTCACGACCGGCGCGGCGCGCGCGCTGCTCTTCCGGCGACAGCTGCGACTCTTCCATACAGAGCGGGCTGCAGCAATTGTGGAACTTCTCGGCGCAGCTCGGGCACTGAATAAACAGCAGATGACAGCCGTCGTTGACGCAGTTGGTGTGCGTATCGCACGGCGCGCCGCACTGGTGGCACTGCGACAGCACATCGTCGGAGATGCGCTCGCCCATGCGTTCGTCAAAGACGAAGTTTTTACCCTTAAAGCGCACCGGCAGGCCCTGCTCGCGCGCACGGCGCGCATACTCGATAATGCCGCCTTCGATATGGTAAACATCGTCGAAACCGTTATGACGCATCCAGGCGCTCGCTTTTTCGCAGCGAATGCCGCCGGTGCAGTACATCACAATCTTTTTATCTTTCTGCTCCTGCAGCATCTCAACCGCCATCGGCAGCTGATCGCGGAAGGTGTCGGCCGGGATCTCCATTGCATTATCGAAACGGCCCACTTCATATTCGTAGTGGTTACGCATATCGACGAACACCGCGTCGGGATCGTCCAGCATCGCGTTGACTTCCGCCGCTTTCAGATAGGTGCCGACGTCGCTGGCGTCGAAGCTTTCGTCTTCAATGCCGTCCGCCACGATGCGGTCGCGCACTTTCAGGCGCAGCACCCAGAAGGATTTGCCGTCGTCGTCGAGTGCGATATTCATGCGCAGATTGTTCAGCGCCGGATCGAAGCCATACAGATAGTCTTTCATCTTCTCATAGAGACTGGCGGGGACGCTGATCTGCGCGTTGATCCCCTCTTTTGCCACGTAGACGCGGCCAAAGACCTTGAGTTCAGTCAGGCCAAGATAGAGCGCGTCACGAAAGGCTTTGGGATCGGCGATGTGAAAATATTTGTAGAACGAGACGGTCGTGCGCGGTTCGGTCTCCGCCAGCATGCGCGCCTTCAGCTCTTTATTGTTAACAAGGTTATGTAACACTGGCATGGTGTTCGTTCCTGTTTGGGATAAAAAATTGCGCGGCACATGATACAGCAATGGGCCAGGATGCAAAGAAAATTGATCTGGATCGCTTTTTATTCCCCCTTCAGGCGGGTTTCTTTTCAGCTGGCCCCATACGCAATCGCCCTGCGTTTATTTCAGCGCAGAAGAAAAGCTGGCACAATAGGGGAAAATCAACGAGATATTGGCGCCATCAGGCGCATTACGCAGGATAAGCTTTTTCATATGACTCAACTGCCGCAATTTTCCCGAGAACTTCTCCATCCCCGTTACTGGCTGACCTGGCTGGGCATTGCCTTTCTTTATCTGCTGGTGCTGCTGCCCTACCCGCTGCTCTATATGCTGGGCTGCGGATTAGGGCGTATTGCGATACGCTTTCTGAAGCGCCGCGTCGCCATCGCCCGACGCAATCTGGAGCTCTGCTTTCCCGATATGCCGACCAGCGAACGTGAAGCGATGGTAAAGCATAACTTCGAGTCGGTAGGCATGGGGCTGATTGAAACCGGCATGGCGTGGTTCTGGCCCGACTGGCGCATCAAAAAGTGGTTCGATGTATCCGGCCTTGAGCATATACAAAAAGCGAAAGATGAGCAGCGCGGCGTGCTGCTCATCGGCATGCATTTCCTGACGCTGGAGCTGGGCGCGCGTATTTTCGGCATCTATAACCCCGGCATCGGCGTTTATCGCCCTAATGACAACAAGCTGATCGACTGGCTGCAGACCTGGGGCCGGATGCGCTCCAACAAAGGTATGCTCGACCGCAAAGATCTGAAAGGCATGATCCGCGCGCTGAAAAACGGCGACATTATCTGGTACGCGCCCGATCATGACTACGGCCCGCGCAGCAGCGTGTTCGTGCCTTTCTTCGCGGTAGAAAAAGCCGCCACCACCGTAGGCACCTATCTGCTGATCCGCAGCGGCAAGCCGCACGTTATTCCCTTCGTGCCGCGCCGCCTGCCGCACGGTCGCGGCTACCAGATGTTGATCCTGCCCGACGTCAGCGAGCAGATCCCGCTCGACAGCGATGTCGCCACCGCCGCGCAGATGAATAAAGTGGTGGAAGAAGGCGTCCTGCTGGCGCCGGAGCAATATATGTGGCTGCACCGTCGCTTCAAAACGCGTCCCGAAGGCGAACCTTCTCGCTACTGATCTCCTTCCGGCGGACGCGCTGTCGTCCGCCGGCCTTAAGCATCATCGTCGCTTACGCTTAAAACCTTGCGCTACATCACACAACTTGTTGTTTCATAATGAAAAAAGCTTTTATACATGCCAATAAGGTCCACTCTAAACTAAAGCAAGGCATGTATTGATTTATCCCTTTTTTTAATTGTTCATGCGCGCTAAATTAATAGTGGCCAAAAGCAGGCATTATCCCGTAATATGGCTAATAAGCGGCTAAGAAATTAATGATTGCGATTTATCTTATTTGGATCTGATTTAAACCCACTCCAGGTCTTTTCCTATTTCTTCAATGATAACTCTTTGCCTTAGCTTATCTATCCAGTAAAATTAACTTATTTTACAAGGCATTGTCTGATTAGACCTGTTGCATATAAGCATTATGTCAATTAGATGGCTGTTTTATACTTTTATGGAATTTGAACAATTAGACACATATCGGTAATTTCGATCGTGACAGTTAATTATTTAACTGCCCTTCAAAAAATATAAAAAGATTACACACAGCGAATCTCTAGCAGGAACATAAAAATGAATAAAGGCATCTATTACTACGTGACAATCAGTACCGATCAGGATAATTACCATTATTTACACCGCAAAGAGTGTAAACGTATGCCGGGTAAAGAGGACATCGTTTTTATCGGCACGTTATATAATTTGAATCAGGCGTTATCTATTGCGCGAATTAATTTTAAAAAAGTCAAACCCTGTATTAAATGCTGTATTCGTTATGCGGCGCCCGTTATGCGTGAAACGGTGCGACCGGTGCTGCACTTCCCGCAGAAGTCACTCTGATCGATGACGGCGGGAGGACTTTCTCGCCCGCCGTCTCTTTTTCACCCTTTCCCCTGAAAAATTTCGTCTATCCTTCTCTGACATCCCGTTAATCAGGCAAGGAGAAGAGTAATGAGCATGTTCAGCACCTTAGAAGAAGCCATCGAGGCTGCGCGTGAAGAATTTCTCGCCGATCATCCCGACATTGAAGAAGAGGATGCCAGCATCAGTCAGTTTGGCCTGCAGAAGTATGTGATGCAGGATGGCGATATTATGTGGCAGGCAGAGTTCTTTGAAGAGGAAGGCGAGAGCGGCGAATGTCTGCCGATCCGCAGCGGCGAGGCGGCGCAGGCGATATTTGACGGCGATTTCGACGAAGTCGAGCTGCGCCAGGAGTGGTTAGCCGAAAATACGCTGCACGAATGGGACGAGGGCGAGTTTCAGCTTGAGCCGCCGATCGACAGCGAAGAAGGTGAAGCGGCGGCGCAGGAGTGGGAAGATGACAACAGCGAGTCCGATCGCCTGCTCTGATTACTCATAGGGCCCGTGGTGGGCATCAACCGGCAGCAGCATGGTGTCCACCACCAGCGACAGCGGCAGATCGAGAATAGTCAGCACGCGCCATGGGCCGTCGCGCACATCCCACTGCACGCCAGGATAGTATTGATTGCCGTGTCCCTGGCCAGGCACGGCGCGACTGATAATACTGCCGCATCCGCTTAATATCAGCGCCATCAGCGCGACCATCACTGTTTTCAGCAAACTTTTCACTCGCGATACTCATTTCAGCCAGCGGCTAGTGTAGATAATGGCGCAGCTATTTTGTCGCCTGCTTACGCCATCAAAACGTAATAATAGCGTTAAAGTGCGCGCATAAAAAAAGCGGCATCGCTGCCGCTTTAGGTTGGCGAATATTAACCCGCCTGAGGCGGTAGCGCCAGCGGATTGAGCGCCAGCTTCTGATAGCTCTCTACCCACTGATGATACTTATCGCCGTTCTCCCACAGGCGTGAGTGAACGCGCGCCAGCACCACCGGATCGCTGATCAGCTGCAGACGCTGTTCGCGGTTCAGCTTCTCGGGCGCATCGCTCAGCGCCTGATCGACGCGGCGGTCGCGCGCGTAATCCAGCAGCTGGCTCTGTCGGTGACGCGAGGTCGCCAGCGCGGTCGCTAGCGCGTTAAACGCCGGATGGAACAGCGCATGCATAAAGCCGTGCTTCAGGGCGCGCTCGCGGTTGAGCTGCAGGTAGCGGTCGGTGTCCACCAGCTCTTTCGGCGGCTCATACTCTTCCGGGATCAGGAACAGCTTCGCGCGCTTGCTCTTCAGCCCGACCGTCGCGCGGCTCGACATCACCGACACGAACGGCGACAGGATCAGCGAGAAGACGATCGGTGCCAGCCACCAGAGGAAGTTGAGATCCAGCACGCCCATGCCTACTGCCCAGACGATGCCGAGCAGCATCTGCGATCCGTGACGACGGAAGGCTTCGCTCCACGGCGTAGCGTCATCGTCGCGCTGCGGCGAATTCCACACCACTTCCCAGCCCAGGAAGGCGCTGACCACGAACACGGTATGGAACAGCATACGCACCGGCGCCAGCAGCACGGAGAAGAGCATCTCCAGCAGCAGCGAGATAAAGAGCCGGAACGCGCCGCCGTAAGGTTTCGCCCCTTTGAACCAGATCAGCACTACGCTGAGCAGCTTCGGCAGGAACAGCAGCACCAGCGTCGTCGAGAAGAGCGCAATCGCCAGCTCAGGACGCCACTGCGGCCAGACCGGGAAGAGCTGCCTCGGCTGCAGGAAGTATTGCGGCTCCATCAGCGTATGCACCACCTGCAGCGCGGTGGAGAGCGCCAGGAACATAAACCAGAGCGGCGCCGAGAGATAGGACATGACGCCGGTCAGGAATACCGCGCGGTGCACCGGGTGCATCCCTTTCACCAGGAACAGGCGGAAGTTCATCAGGTTACCGTGACACCAGCGACGGTCGCGCTTCAGCTCGTCCAGCAGGTTCGGCGGCAGCTCTTCATAAGAACCTGGCAGGTCATAGGCGATCCACACGCCCCAGCCGGCGCGGCGCATCAGCGCGGCCTCGACGAAGTCGTGCGACAGGATCGATCCGGCGAAAGAGCCCTCGCCCGGCAGCGGCGCCAGCGCGCAGTGCTCGATAAAGGGCTTGACGCGGATAATGGCGTTATGTCCCCAGTAGTGCGACTCGCCAAGCTGCCAGAAGTGCAAACCGGCGGTAAAGAGCGGACCGTAAACGCGCGTGGCGAACTGCTGGCAGCGCGCGTAGAGCGTATCCATGCCCGACGCCTTCGGCGACGACTGGATAATACCGGCGTTAGGGTTCGCTTCCATCATGCGCACCAGGCCGGTAAGACATTCACCGCTCATCACACTGTCCGCGTCCAGCACCACCATGTAGCTGTAGTTGCTGCCCCAGCGACGGCAGAAGTCGTCGATGTTGCCGCTCTTACGCTTCACGCGGCGACGGCGACGGCGGTAAAAGATTTTGCCGGCGCCGCCCACGTCGCGCACCAGCTCCATCCAGGCCTTCTGCTCCGCAATGGCGATATCGGGATCGTAGCTGTCGCTCAGCACGTAAACGTCGAAGTGCTCTGCGTTGCCGGTACGCGCGACCGATTCCCAGGTGGCGCGCAGGCCCGCGAAGACACGTTCCACGTCCTCGTTACAGATCGGCATAATCAGCGCGGTACGATGTTCGGGATTAAGCGGCTCGTCGCCTACCGTCGACCAGGAGATGCTGTACTTATCGCGGCCAATCAGCAGCTGCAGGAAGCCCATCAGCGCGGTCCAGAAGCCCGCCGAAACCCAGCAGAACAGAATGGCAAAGAGGAACAGAATGCCGGTCTGCAACACATAGGGCAGGATCTGCATCACCGACTGTTGCCAGTTCTGATTCAGCATCTCCATCGGATCGAGCAGCGTCCAGCCCTGATAGGGCAGGATAGTTTTCATGTACCAGGTGGCGATAACGGTCTGGAACAGGGTAAGGATCAGCAGCACATAGCGGCGAATGGAGCCGACGTGACGCCACTTCTCCTCAGCGCGCTGCTCTTCCGCATTGGCGTAGCGATGCGTCAGCTTTTCGCCGCGCAGCGAGCTCCAGGCACGCACCAGCGGGTTGGTCCGCCAGGCTTCCGGGAACATCAGCGAGCGTTTAACCTTCGGCATCGCCTTCAGCGTGGTGCGATCGAGATAATCTTTGCCGAACTGCTCGCCGTTGGCCAGCGAGTCCGGCCACGCCATTTTGACGCGGGCCGAGACCGACTTGAGCGGCGCATCGTCAGGACGATCGCTGGCGGCTACATCCTGGCCAAGCGTATCGTGAATGAAGTGAAACGCCTCGGCGTGCTGCAGCGAGGCGCTTAACCGGGCCTTCCCTGCCGCATCCAGCGGCAGGGCTTCCACGTAGTTTTTAGGAATAAATGTCGGATTATTCATTGGCAGGTAACTGATAGCTCCAGGTTTCCGTCAATGTCTTGTCGCCGCTAACCAGCGCGGCGCGCATTTCGGTAGGCTGTTTGTTATCTTTGACGCGCAGACGCAACACCAGACGCCAGCCTTTGGTGACCGGGTTATAGCGTACGCTCTGCTCAACCACTTCGCCGTTTTCGCCCACGCTAACCTGCGGCGCGACCTGGCTGTTATCCGGCATCTGGCTCATCGCTTTACCAACGAAGTCGATGGTGAAGGCGATAGAACCGTCCGGCTGACGCACCAGATTAGACTGCTTCACGTCGCCCGCTGAACGCAGCGTGTTTTTCACCCAGGCGGTATCGTCGGAGTGAAGCTGGCTCTCGTCGCGCGTAAAGTGCAGGCGGTAGTTGAAGTTCATCTCTTTGCCCGGATCCGGCAAATTCTCCGGCGTCCAGAAGGCGACGATATTGTCGTTGGTTTCGTCCGCGGTCGGGATCTCTACCAGCTCGACGCGGCCTTTACCCCAGTCGCCCAGCGGTTCAACCCAGCCGCTTGGACGCATATCGTAACGATCGTCGAGATCCTGATAGCGGTTGAAGTCGCGGCTGCGCTGCAGCAAACCGAAGCCTTTCGGGCTTTCAATGGTGTAGGTGCTCACCGCCAGATGGCGCGGATTATTGAGCGGCCGCCAGATCCATTCGCCGTTGCCGCTGTGAATCGACAGGCCGTCGGAGTCATGCAGTTCGGGACGGAAGTTGGTCACCGGCGAAGGCTGGTTGGCGCCGAACAGGAACATACTGGTCAGCGGCGCAACGCCAAGCTTACCGACTTTATCGCGCAGATAGACTTTCGACTGAACGTCGACAGTGGTTTCTTTGCCCGGATGGACGGTAAAGCGATAGGCGCCCGTCGCGCGCGGCGAATCGAGCAGCGCATAGATTACCAGCTGCTTATCCTGCGGCTTAGGACGCTGGATCCAGAATTCTTTAAAGCGCGGGAACTCTTCTCCAGACGGCAGCGCCGTGTCGATTGCCAGACCACGGGCCGACAGGCCATAAACCTGATCGGCGCCGATAACGCGGAAGTAGCTCGCGCCCAGGAAGCTGGTGATTTCATCATCTTTTTTATCGCGCGAGTTAAGCGGATAAAGCACTTTGAAACCGGCGAACCCTAAATTTTTCACCGAGTCGGCATCGTGTTTAACGTTGCCGAAGTTGAAATAGTCAGGGCTGTATTTGATTTCGCGCGCCGCGTTGGCCGTCACTTCGTTGATTTTTACCGGCGTATCGAAATACATGCCCTGGTGGTAAAACTCAAGCTTGAACGGCGTACGCAGTTTGCCCCAGTACGCTTTGTCGTGGTTAAACTGGATCTGCTGATAGTCAGCAAATTTCATTTCACGAAACTGAGAGGGTAAATTGCTCTTAGGCGCCTCAAAACTTTTCCCTGCCAGCGTTTTGGCTTCTTTTGCGACATCATCAAGGTTAAACGCCCAGCTATTATTGGCGTACAACGCCAGCAGAACTGCCGCGCCAAGCCAGCGCATCTTCATCAGTCCGCCTTTTTTTTCTACATTAATCAGCACATCCCCCCCTTTCGTGTGCTAAGTACAAACCCATTTATCTTAAAGGATTATTCGCTTTTCCGACAGCATATCCAAAAGAATGTTCCAGGGTTTCGTCAGGGCTACGCCTGCTTTTAAGACAATTAAACGTTCCAGAATCAACTGATAGTATACGCTGTTTACAGCAGGTAGAATTTCCCTGCGGCATAAACCAGTTTCAGGGGGAAACTGGCCGAAACGTACTAACAAACTGGAACTTTATGAGTACAGTAAAACCTGAACGTGAATATTTTCTCGATTCGATTCGGGCGTATTTGATGTTGCTGGGGGTGCCGTTTCACGTTTCCCTCATCTATTCCACCCAAAAATGGGCCGTTAATAGTCAGGAAGCGTCGCTCTGGCTGACGGTGCTGAATGATTTTATTCATGCCTTCCGCATGCAGGTCTTTTTCGTTATTTCCGGCTACTTCTCCTACATGCTCTACCTGCGCTACGAAGCGAAGCGCTGGCTGAAAGTGCGCCTGGAGCGCGTCGGCATTCCGCTGCTGACCGCCGTGCCGCTGATTACGCTGCCGCAGTTTTTTATGCTGCGCGCGCTGTCGGACAAGATGAGCAACTGGGATCAGCTGACGCTGTACGGCAAGTTCAATAACCTGATGTGGGAGCTGATTTCGCACCTCTGGTTCCTGGTGGTGCTGGTGATCCTCACCGCGCTGGGCATGCTGACCTTTAACTGGCTACGCCGCCAGCATCGGCATATCGATTACAGCCGCATCGGCTGGGGCAAGGTGACGCTGGCGATTATGGGCTATGCGCTGCTGTGGGACCTTTTCCGCCGCGCGATCTTTACCTTTTTCCCGGCGCTGCTGATGGATGGCCTGTTCAGCATTATGGTGATGCAGACGCTGCTGTTTTTGCCCTTCTTTATGCTGGGAGCGCTGGCATGGAAGCACCCTGCTCTGAAGCAGCTGTTCGTGCGCTTTAATCCGGTGATGTGCTTTGGCGCGATTCTGGTTTTCATCGCCTATAGCCTTAATCAGCGCTACAGCAGCGGCGACGGCTGGCTCTATGAGCTCGACGCGTTGATTACCACGCTGATGGGGCTCTGCATGCTCAACGTCTGCTTCAGCTTCGGCCACCGCATGCTTAACGCCCACTCGCCGCGCATTATGTATCTGGTGAACGCCTCGCTGTTTATCTACCTGGTGCACCATCCGCTGACGCTGCTCTACGGCATTTTCATCACGCCGCAGATCGGCAACAACACGCTGGGCTTCTTTGTCGGGCTGGCGATGGTGTTCGGCGTGGCGTTTCTGCTCTACGAAATCCACCTGCGCATTCCGCTGCTGCGCTTTCTGTTTTCCGGCAAGCCGCAGAAAAAATAGCAAGACGACCGCGCGGACGCCCTGCCGTCCGCGCGGTCGACGCCTACAGCAGCCACTCGATCGGCAGACGCCACACCAGCCGCACCAGCAGGCGCTGCACCCAGGTGCAGCGTGGCTCATGCTTATGCACAATCTCCTGCGCTTCCCCCGCATACTCTACCCAGTTGACGCGTCCCCACTTGTCGAGCCGCAGCGCCCAGGCGCGATCGCGCATTGCGGCGCTAAAGCGCTGATGGGTCTGCCGCGCCAGCGCCTCGCTCTCAATCACCAGCCCCATTTCGGTATTCAGCACCGCCGAGCGGGGATCGAAGTTGAATGAGCCGATAAACAGCGTCTCCTGATCGACGGTAAAGGTTTTGGCATGCAGGCTGGAGCCGGAGTTACCGGTGAGACCGCGGTCGTGCGGCGCGTCGGGCACGCCCGACTGCGGCTTCAGCTCATAGAGCTCAATGCCGCGCCGCAGCAGTTTTTTACGCCACTTAGCGTAGCCCGCATGCACCACCGACACGTCATTGGCGGCGAGAGAGTTGGTCAGAATCGCGATTTTCACGCCGCGCCGTTTCAGCGCCAGCAGCTGGGCGACGCCGGCGCGCGTGGGAACGAAATAGGCGGAGATGATATCGAACTGCCGCTGCGGCACGCCGATCACCTCCAGCATGCGCTGCGGCAGCAGGTTCCTGCGCTTCGCCCGGCCCAGCCCCTTACGCGGATCGTCGCTCAGCAGACGCGCGCGCGCCCAGGTCATGCTCAGCGTGCCCTGCTCCAGCTGGCTGACGAAGTGCGAGCTCTCCAGCCGCGCCAGATAGCGCTGCACCGCCTCGCTGTCGCGCCAGTCGGGCGGCAGCGCCACCGCGCCGTCCTGATGCTCGCTCTCATCCAGCACGCTCTTGAGCGGCGCTACCGGCTTGCTCTGCCAGTAGCGCTCGAAATCTTCCGAGACCTCTTCCACCACCGGGCCAATCGCCAGCACGTCGAGGTCGGCGAACAGCGGTTCGCTGCCGGTCGCGAAATATTCATCCCCGACGTTGCGCCCCCCGACAATGGTCGCCACGCCGTCCACGGTAAAGCTCTTGTTGTGCATGCGGCGATTAAGCCGGGCGAAATCGGAGAGATAGCCCAGCGCGCGCAGGGTGCGGAACGAGAAGGGATTAAACAGCTTCACCGTGATATTGGGATGGCGATCGAGACGCGCCAGCGTATCGTCCAGGCCCGGCGTGTTGTTGTCGTCCAGCAGCAGCCGCACCTTCACGCCGCGCCCGGCCGCCTCCAGCAGCGCGCTGAACAGCAGGCGTCCCGACATATCGTTCTGCCAGATGTAATACTGCACATCCAGCGTGCGCTCCGCTTTGCCCATCAGCAGATAGCGGGCCGCGAAAGCGTCGAGCCCGTCCGCCAGCGGATGAATGCCGCTCAGGCCGGGGTGGCGGGCACTGCGCGGGCCGATAATCTCCTCAAGCCAGCTGACGTCGGGCAGTTCGGTCAGCAGATTTAACGCTTCGGTCATTGGGGTTCCCTGAATAATCGACACGCTCTTATTATTTAACGCTTCGCCGGATATGGCTATACGCGCAGTCTGAGAGCAGCCAGACAGCGCCGTTTTTTCAGCTAGACTTAGCCAGACTATCACGACCGGCCAGTTACAGGAGCGGACCATGACGTCAGATTCATCCCTGCTTCAGCGCCATCATCCCCGGCTGTTTAAAAGTTTTTTTCAGGGCAGCTTCCCCTGCTCTACCGCCTGCCGCACCGCGGGCAAGCGGCTGGACATGGTGATCAGCAGCGGCCACGATATGCTGCTGGATAAAGATTACGCCGCGCTGGCGGCGCAGCGTCTGCATACGGCGCGCGACGGCGCACGCTGGTATCTGATTGAAAAAGAGCCGGACCGCTACGACTGGAGCAGCTTCCTGCCGATGGTGCAGGCGGCCAGACGCCATGAGATGGAGATTATCTGGGAGCTGGCGCACTTCGGCTATCCCGATCATCTGAATATCTGGAAGGCGTCGTTTATCGAGCATTTCGCCCGTTTCGCCCGCGCTATGGCGCAGGTGATGCGCGATGAGGGCATCGAGCGCCCCTTTTTCACGCCCATTAACCAGATTTCATTCTGGTCATGGGCCGGAGCCGACGTCGCCTGGTTTAATCCCCACGTCGCCAACCGCGGCAGAGAGCTGAAGCGTCAGCTGGTGCGCGCCTCGCTGGCGGCGATCCACGCTATCCGCGAGGTCTATCCCGACGCGCGCTTCGTACTCACCGATCCGCTGGTGCAGATCGCCAGCGATCCCCATAATCCCGACAGCAAACCCTACGCCGACGTGCAGCATCAGGCGCAGTTTGAGGCCTGGGATATGCTGGCTGGCCGCATCGACAGCGAGCTCGGCGGCAGCGAGGATTGCCTTGATATTCTCGGACTCAACTACTATCCCGACAATCACTGGTTCTTTCCCGGCGAGCCGATGTCGGCCACGCATCCGCTGCGCCAGCCGCTGCATCGCCTGCTGGCGCAGTGCTGGCAGCGCTACCAGCGCCCGCTGCTGCTGGCGGAAACCGGTGCGGAAGGCGAAGCGCGCGCCACCTGGCTGCAGCATATCAGCGAAGAGGTGATGCTGGCGCTCGATCAGGGAGTGGGCCTGGAGGGGGTTTCCCTCTATCCGGTGGTGGAATATCCCGCCTGGGCTGACGATCGTCGTTCGCCGGGCGCGCTGTTCGGGCTGGGCGATCCCAACGGCAACCGCACGCTGCATGAGGGCCTGGCGCTGGTGTTGCGCAGTCAGCAGATCAAGTTTCAGACAAGATTTCAGGAGGGATGAACGGGCGGTTTTTTCGGCGTGCAGCTCTGTACTTCAAGCGACGGATCGGCGGGATGGCGGACATCGGTGAGCCAGGTCATAGCAAAGAGAAATACCACGCCGATCAAGCAGGCGGCCAGCAGACCAATAATGGCGATCAGTTTGTCATCTCGCGATTCCATACTTTCTCCTTCTGAACCTCCCTGCCGCTTACGATTCTCTCTTTAACTCATCCAGAGCGTCACCAACAGGACGAAGATTATAAGCGTAACAGAGGTCACCGCAAGCACCACGATGGCGAAGTGAGCATCGTCCATTGTCTGGCGAAGGGGCTCATCTTGCGGATCGTGCGGCGACAGTGGAAGCATAGATTCTCAACGGAAATCGGTGGATCGCCGCAGGCTTGCGGCGGCGACCAGTGTAATAGAAACCGGCCCAGCCGCCAGCCTTTTCTTGAGCAAAAAAAAGCGGGACGCGAAGCGCGTCCCGTTAGCGGGTCAGAAGTCGTAGCTGACGCCAGCCTTCAGCGTGCGTCCGTCGCCGCGGAACAGGTAGGTGCCGGTATCGTCGACAGAGGACCAGTACTTCTCATTGGTCACGTTATCGAGGCCAACGCGCCACACCAGATCGTTTTCTTTCACCTTCATGCGGTAACGCATGCCCAGATCCAGCGTGGTATAGCTGTCGATCTTTTTGCTGTTGGCGGCGTCCGCCCACTGCGATCCGGTGCGCTGCAGCTGCGCCGTCGCCGTCAGGCCGTCAACCGGTCTGATGTCATACTCACCGCCGAACACCAGGTTGTAGCGCGCCACGCCGATGGCGTCCTTGCCGTTGTAGCTGCCGTTTTCGGTTTTGGTCATCTCTGGATCGATCCAGGTCGCGCTGCCGGTGAGACGCACGCCCAGCACCGGTTCGCCGAAGATATTCAGCTCCACGCCGCGGTTGCGCTGCTCGCCGTCCAGGCCATAGCTGCCGTCGCCGTTAAGAATGCCCGACGGCTTCTTGATCTCGAACAGCGCCAGCGATCCGCCCACGCGCTGGAAATCGACCTTCACGCCCACCTCATTCTGTTTCGCATGAGCGATGCCGGTCGTGGTGCCGTAGTTGGTGGCGTTGTTCGGCGCCACCTCGCCCGGCTGCAGCGACTCGGTGTGGTTGGCGTAGAGCGCCACCGACTCAAGCGGTTTATAAAGAATGCCGTAGGTCGGCATCCAGCGGCTGTCGGTGTAGCGACTCGAGGTATCTTCCGCGCCGGTGGCGTTGCTGTAGTTGCGCACCACCACTTTCTGATGGCGCGCGCCTAAAGTCAGCTGCACGCTGTCGTTCAGCACGCCCAGCGTGTCGCTCAGCAGGTAGCCCTGGGTGCGGTTGCGGCCGGTGGTGAGCGGATCGCCGTAGTCGCCGCCGGTGAGGTTGTTGGTCGGGTTCGGCACCTTGTCGGTGTGATAGATATTGGTCGACTCGGTGTTCGCGCCATAGGCCATGCGCCATGCGGTGTTGTTGCGCGAGGTGTAGGCGGAATAGCCGACGTTGACCTTATGGCTGATAAAGCCGGTATCGAAGCGGCCGCGCAGTCCGGCCATGCCGCTGAAGTTGTTGATGATGCGGTTGGTGTCAAGACGGCCGATTTGCGCGTTGCCGTCTGCATCGGTGAGCTTCGGCGACGCGTAGTCGCCTAGCTCGTGAGAGTGCTGCGCGCCCACTGCGCCGTAGAGCGTCCAGCTGTCGGTAACGTCATACTCGGCGCGCGCCATACCGAACTCTGACTCGATATCGCTGTAGACCCAATCCTGGCTGTAGTTGTGGCTGTTTGACGGCAGCTCTGGAATAAAGTCGATACCGCTGATGTTGACGCCGTTATCAGCATCGTGGAAAGTCTTTTTCTGATAGCCGACGTCCAGCGAGGTGCGCAGGCGTTCGCCGCGGTAGTCCAGCCCAAGCGACGCGGCGGTGGTGCGCTTCTGCTCGCCGTCGACGCCGGTTTCCCCTTCGCGATGCACCGCGTTCAGGCGCACGCCGAACTGATTATCATCGCCGAAACGGCGGCTGATATCGGTCGTTGCGCCGATCTGCTGCGCCGAGGTGTAGTCGACGCCGACGCGCGTCAGCGGCAGATCCTCGGCATGTTTCGGCTCAAGATTGATCATGCCGCCTACCCCACTGCTGGCGGCGCCGTTAAGCAGGCCGTTGGCGCCTTTGAAGATCTCGACGCGGTCGATCAGCGACGCGTCCATCACCTGGCGCGGCACCACGCCCGGCAGCCCGCCGAAGGTCATATCGTCGCCATCCAGCGTAAAGCCGCGGATGCGGTAGGTTTCGGCGAAGTTGCCATAGCCCTGCAGGCTCTGCACGCCCGCGTCATTTTTCACCACGTCGGCGATAGTTTTCGCCTGCCGATCCTGGATCATCTTCGAGGTGAAGCCGATAACGTTGAACGGCACCTCCATGGCGCTCTGCTCGCCCAGCATGCCGAGACGGCCGCCGTGAGCCACCTGGCCATCAAGATAAGCAGGCACCAGCTGATCGCCGCCGGGTTTGAAATCGCTCTGCGGCGCGGCGGTGACGGTCAGGACCTGCTCGTCGCTACTGGCGGTTGAAGCGGAATCACGGGTGTTGGTGGTAGCAGCCATCACTGGCAAACAACCGGCGCTGACCAGTAAGGCCAGCAGCGTCGGTTTATATCCCTGGGAAGAAAGCGAAAGGCGCATAGTCGATCCCTAATACGAAGATTACTGATAATCATTATTATTGCGGTTTGCGATTATGCGCAGCCTTGCTTTTATTGCAAGCGAAATCTTGAAGGACAAAAACATGAAGCGTCTGAGGGGTTATGCTGAAAGGGTTTTATGGAAAGCAGGATGCTGAAAACGCGGCGGCCTGCGCCGCCGCGCGAAAATGGCCTACTGCGCCTGCCAGCCGCCGCCCAGCGCGCGGTACAGGGCGATTTGCGCCAGCAGCAGGTTGTTTTTCACCGAGACCAGATTGAGCTGGGTCGTGAACAGCGTGCGCTGCGCGTCCAGCTCGTCAAGATAGGAGGCGTAACCGTTTTGATAGCGATTGCGGGCGATGCGCAGCGCCTCCGAGACGTACTCTTCCTGCTTCTGCAGCTCTGCCAGCTGCGCCTGCCCTTGCAGAATGGCGTCCATCGCGTCGTTCACCTCGGAGAAGGCGTTGCGCACCACTTTCTCATAGCCGTAAAGCGCCTGGTTGCGCGCCGCCATCGACACGTCCACCTGCGCCGTCAGCGCTTCGCGGTTCAGCAGCGGCGCCAGCACGCTGCCGCCGATGCTCCAGAGGCGGAACGGATTATCGATCAGCTGATGCAGCTCGCTGCTTTGCAGGGTGCCGCTCGCGGTCAGGTTAAGCGACGGCAGCAGCTTCGCCTGCGACGAGGCGAGCGTGGCGTCTGCCGCCAGCAGCAGGCGCTGCGCCTCGACGATATCGGGGCGCCGGTTAAGCAGCTGCGACGGCAGCACCTGCGGCATCTGCTGCAGCATAATCTGGTTGAACTGCGGGCGACGCGCGATCTCGCGCGGGTTCATCCCTACCAGAATGCTCAGGGCGTTCTCCTGCTGGGCGATCTGATGCCTGAGCTGCGGCACCTGCGCCTTCGCCGTCTGGAACTCGGACGCCGCCTGCATCCACTCCAGCCGCGAACTGTAGCCGGTTTCGAACTGGCGCTGCGCCAGCTGCAGCGAATTGCCGCGCGTCTCAAGCGTCGCCTCGGTGACGCGCAGCTGCTCGTCCAGCGCCACCAGGGTCAGATAGCCCGACGCTACCGAGCTGGCGACGGTCAGCTCCGCCGCCGACGCCGCCGCGCGCTGCGCCTCCAGCGACGCTTCGCTGGCCGCGATGCTGCTGCTGCGCGCGCCCCACAGGTCGACATCGTAGTTCGCCTGCAGCAGCCCCTGATAGACGGCGCTCTCGTAGGGCTGGCCGGTAGCGGCAGAGAGCGCGCGCTGATGCGTCGCGCCGACGCCAGCGCTTAGCGTCGGGAAGTTGTCGCCTTGTGCCGCGCGCAGCTCGGCGCGGTACTGTTCGACGCGCGAACGCGCCGTGAGAATATCGAGGTTATTGCGTAGCGCCTGCGTCACCAGCCGGTTGAGGTTGTCGTCGCCGAAGGCGCGCCACCACTCCGCTTCCGGCGCGGCGGCGGGTCCAACCTGATTACGCCACTGCGGCGGGATTGGCAGCGACGCGGGCGCTTTCTCTACCTCGGTGGCGCAGCCGGCCAGCGTGAGCGCCGCCAGACCGGCGCATAACAGCCGCCTCATTACTTCACCGCCTTATCGCGCGGTTGTGCGGCGGTATCGACGCTGACCTCCACCGACATGCCGGGGCGCAGCTCGCGCATATCCTCCGCGTCAATAGCGATTCGCACCGGAATGCGCTGGGCGATTTTGACGAAGTTGCCGGTGGCGTTATCCGGCGAAATCGCGCTGAACTCGGATCCCGCCGCCGGCGAAATAAATTCCACATGGCCGTTATAGCGCTTGCCGTTGAGCGCATCGACCCGGAAGGTCGCCGGCAGGCCCGGCCGAATATCCGCCAGCTGCGTCTCTTTCATATTGGCGATAATCCACTTATGGTCCGGCACCACCGAAGTCAGCCGCGTGCCCGCCGTAACATAGGCGCCTTTGCGCACCGAAAGCTGACCGAGCTGCCCGGCGTCCGGCGCAACGATGCGGGTATTCGCAAGATCGATCTGCGCCAGCTCCAGCGCCGCCTGGGCGCTGGCGACGTCGCCTTCCAGCGACGCGCGATTAACGATTACAGTTTGCAGATTCTGCTGCGCTACCGCTACCTGCGCCTCCGCCTGACGCACCGCCGCCTGCGCCTGCGCGTTGGCGGCGCGCGCCGCATCGCGTTCACGCACCGAGAGCGAGCCGTCGGCGGCCAGATTTTCGACGCGCTTCAGATCGAAGCCCCCCTTCAGCGCCTGCGCTCTGGCGTTCTCCAGCGCGGCCTTATTACTGGCGATGGTGGCTTCCGCGCTGCGGCGCTGCTGCAGGTTGTTGCTGAGTGCCGCCTGCTTCATCGCCAGCTGCGCCTCCGCCTGATGCACGCGCTGACGATAGATGCGATCGTCGATGGTCATCAGCAGCTGCCCTTTTCGCACCGGCTGAAGATCCACGACCTCCACCGAGGTGAGATAGCCATTGACCTGCGGGCTGATAAAGGTCACCTGGCCACGCACGTAGGCGTTCTCAGTACTCTGTATGGCGCTGGTGAAGGGCCAGAGCTGCCAGGCGTATAAAATGATCAGTACGCCCAGAATGGCGATGCCGCTTCCCGCCGCAATAGAAAGAATGCGCCGGCGACTGGCGCGCTCGCGCTCTGCCGCCTGAAGTTCATCCTGCTGACTCATCTTGACTCCATAGATTCTTGTGACGCTGCCGCCAGACGCTGCTCCATCAGATTAAAACGCGCCTGTCGCCAGTTGAGGTATCGCTGACGGGAGAGACGCCACAGCGCCCACATCAGGGTAATGAGCGCCAGCGCCGCCGTCAGTAAATAGGTATCGTTATAGGCCAGCACGTTCGCCTGCAGCGTCGCCACCACCTGCAGCTGGCTGGTGCTTTGCGCGCTCAGCAGCGCAGGATCGGCCAGCTGGCTGTTGAATAGCGCGCCGTACTGGCTAAGACGCTCCGTAACGTTGGGATCGAGCAGCGAGAGCTGATCCCCGATCAGGCTGGAGTGGTACTTCTCGCGCCAGACCTGAAAGGTGCCGAGGATTGCGGAGCCAATCAGGCCGCCCAGGTTCTGGCTCATGCCGAACAGCACCACGAAGCTCACCAGATTTTTCGGCTGCGTCACCACGCTGCCGATGCCGATCAGCATTGCGGGCGCCATAAAAAAGGTGCTGCTGAAGCCGAGCAGGAACTGGCTGAGATACATATTGTTGGCGCGCGTGACCGGGCTGGCCTGCGCATCCATCAGCGAGGCGACGATCATCACCGCCAGCGAGGTGACGATCGGCCAGTTAAGATGCGCGGGCCGGATGGTCAGCGCGCTGATGGCGATGCCGAGCGTCATGCCGCCGATAATCGCCAGCGACAGGCCGCGCATCTGATCGTTGAGGAGCCCCAGCTGCTGCAAAAAGCCCACCGCGCCGGTGTTCTGCTCCGCCAGCACGATGCGTATCATAATCATCACGATGCCGAGACGCACCATGTTGCCGCTGCTGAGCCAGCGCGTATTGATCAGCGGATTTTTCCGGTTGTGCTCAATAACGATCGCCGCGACGATCAGCACCAGCGCGATCGCCAGGCAGACGCCGAGCCAGGGCGTGGTGAACCACCATTCAATGCGCCCCAGCGACAGCACGCCGCAGAGCAGCGCCATGCCCGGCGCCAGCAGCATAAAGGTGACGAAATCGAGCTTTTCAAAAGCTTTAATGCGATCGCCCGGCGGCAGCTTCACCACCAGCACGCAGCCCAGCGCGATCATCGCCAGACCCAGCTCAAACAGATAGAGCCCGCGCCACTCTTCCAGCTGCAGCAGCTCGGATGAAAAAAGCCGCGCCATCGGAATGGCGAACTGCGAGACGGTCAGGCCGATCACCAGCGCCTTCAGCCGGTGCTTTGCCGGCCACGCCTGCACCTGGTAGTAGATCCCCAGCGAACTGAGCGCCGCGCCAGCCATGCCGTGGGCGGTACGCACAATGATCGCCGAGCTGAGATCGTTGGCGAAGAGATGGAAAAAGGCCACAAGCACGTAGAGCACCAGAAAAGCCTCGGTAAACACGCGCAGGCCAAACTGCTGGCGAAACTTTACCAGCAGCAGATTGATAGAGATATTGCCCATCACATAGACGGCGGGCAGCCAGGCGATTTCGTTAGAGTAGGCACCGAACGTGCCCTGAAGGTTAGTCAGGTTAGCGGTAACCAGCGCGTTGCTGAGCGCGCCGGTAAGCGAGATAAGCAGGCCTATCAGGCCAAAGGCAATCCGTTTCGGCGGCGAATGAATCGGGGTCGAGGGCGAGCCCGGCAGCATGGGTTTTTCATGCGGCAACCATTCGCGCTGCGCATAGGGATTGCGTCGTGCCACCGCTACATATTTCCCATACGCGTCAGCAGCTGTTGCAGCACCTGCTCCGTCGTCGCCAGCGCCTGCGGATCGATATCGCCGAGCAGATCGGCGCGCAGCGCGTCCGCCTCGTTTTTCACTAAGGCGAAAGCCTGATTGCCTTTTTCAGTCAGCACCAGATGGCGCTTGCGGCGATCTTCCGGCGGTTGCACGCGCGTCAGCAACTCCTGTTTCACCAGACGGTCGATAAGCGGCACCATGCTGGCGTCCTCCAGACCAAGCATCTGCGCCAGTTCCGTCTGGGTCAGCGGCCGCGTTTCACTGGCGATGAGGCCGATCGCCATCCAGCTGCTCATGCTCAAGCCGCTGTGTTTAAGGTGACGATCGACGGCCAGCCGCCACGCGTGCGCGGTCTGGTAGAGGAGATGGGTAAAGGTTTTATAGTGCAGAGTCAAAGCGTAGCGACCTGATTATTAGAGTTCTAACTAAATGAGTGCGTTATTATACGCCGAGCAAATTGCTAATGAAAATAGCACAGGGCGTTAAATAATGACGCGTATGTCGTCGGGTTTTAAGGTCATATTACTACCCAGACGGGGTAAAACTGGAGCTACTATGCCCGATCGCAACAGCAACTGGATAGATCTGCGCCGCGACGCCTTGCACGGCATCGAGACCATCCGCGCGCATTTCACCGGCCACGCCTACGATCCTCACTGGCACGACAGCTATCTGATCGGCGTGACGGAGCAAGGCGTGCAGCAGTTTCATTCGCGCCGTAAACAGCACCGCAGTCGTCCCGGCACGGTATTTATGCTGGAGCCTGAGGAGCTGCACGACGGCGACGCGGTGGATGCGCAGGGCTTTACCTATCGTATGCTCTATCTCTCGCCGCAGCAGATCGCGCAGCAGCTGACGCCGCTCTGCCCCCCTGACCACGGCGGCGAACTCCGCTTCGCCGCCACGCTGCGCGACGATCAGGCGCTCGCCTGGTCCGTCTGGCACTGTTTCGACGCGCTGTGGCACGACCATCCGGCATTGATCAAAGAGGCTACGCTAGACCGCCTGTTCCTGCAGCTGAGTCAGCATCCGCTATGGCGCAGCGAACCGCGCGCGGCGGATAACGATCGCCGGCTGGCGCAGCAGGCGCGCGACTGGCTTATCGCTCATCATGCGCTTAATCCAGGTTTACAGGCGATGGCCGAGGCGCTGCAGGTGGATCGCTTTCGCCTTTCGCGCCTGTTTCAGGCGCAGTGGGGTTTACCGCCGCACGCCTGGCTGGTCCAGTGGCGCTTATCCCAGGCCCGCCGCCAGCTGGCGGCGGGTGTCCCTGCCGCCGACGTCGCTGCGGCGCTGGGCTTCGCCGATCAAAGCCACCTGGGCCGCTGGTTTAAGCGCGCCTGCCATCTGACCCCGGCGCGCTATCAACAGGCCTGCACAAATCTTCCAGACGCCGGCTGAAGAGCGGGCCACAATGCCCTTTTTCTGTCTGGAGAAGTGCTATGCAAGACCCTCGTTGCGTCATGATTTTGCAAAACGATCTCGCCCCTGGTAAAGCCGCCAACGCCGCGGCGGTCATCGCGCTGACTCTCGGCCAGCGCCATCCCGCGCTGGTCGGCGAGGCGTTACAGGATGCCGACGCCTGCTGCTATCCCGGCCTTATCCCGGTCGGCATTCCGGTGCTGGCAGCTACCCATGCCGAGATGGACAGGCTGCGCGCCCGCTGCGCCGAGCTGGCGTGCGATCTGGTGCTCTTTCCTGAGCAGGGTCAGACCACCACCGACTACGCGGCCTTTAGCGCGGCGATGCGCGACATCCCGGCCAGCGAGTGGCGCCTGCTGGGCCTGGCACTGGTCGGCGAGAAGCAACAGGTGCGAAAGCTGACGTCGAAGTTAAAGCTTTTTAGCTAAACCGAGGCGAGAAAGGCAGCAGAATTTTCCCATTTTAGCTGTACAAGTGTTCCATTGTACAAACAACTTGTACAGCTTTGACTCGCACGGTATACATTTATGCATATGATAATTAACAAATAGCACAAATTGACTAATATTGCCCTTGTGTCTGTACACCTTCATTGTATAACTTTACGTCCCATGAATCGGATAACGATTCCGTAACGAATGATGCGTTTGCGTCGCCTCTGAAGGTGTCAGTGGATTTCCACCTTCAGAGGTCCTTTTTTTGATGATCTGGCACCCTTTACATCTGTCCATGTAAGGGGATTTTCATCGTTAATTGATCTGGTATTCGATCTGGACGCCAGAGCTATTTTAGAGCTGACACATGCAAAACGCTGTTTCGCAAACCGATAAAGAGATGGGTGATCGCTTCAATGCCGCGGCCAACAACGGCGCTAGCGAAATGGAAATGCTGGGTTTAGCAATCGCGGAGATTCTCCAGGCGGGCAATCCTGTGACCAATAAAGCGATTATCGCTAAACTGATCCACCGGCTGGAGCTGGAGTCGGATCCGGCGACGCTCGACATCTATCGTCAGCTGCTGGAGCTGGTGGTGCATAAAACCCCCGACGATTTAACGGTGTAATCCTGACTCCAGGGATGGAGTTATCCTGCTGGTTCCGCCATCGCTGGCAAATTTTCCTTTCAGACAGTACTCTCTCCAGCTTAATTTCTGCTGCGCTCTCCGCTTCTGTCGCGAGAGCGAATAATTAAAAAGAGCCTGCAAGTTTATGAGTCAACCTAATGACGTTGTCCCATCTCTGGACAACGACCTGAGCATGGGCCGCGTGCTGCGTTCCCCCGCCCTGCTCACCCGCGAGTGTCTGGCCGGCGTGATCACCGCGCTGGCCCTGATCCCAGAAGTCATCTCCTTTTCCGTGATCGCCGGCGTCGACCCCAAGGTCAGCCTGGTGGCGTCGGTAGTGCTCTGCCTGACGCTCTCGATACTGGGCGGGCGTCCGGCGATGGTGACCGCCGCCGCCGGATCGGTGGCACTGGTGATCGGCCCGATGGTGCATGCGCACGGCGCGGCCTATATATTGCCCGCCGTGGTGCTGGGCGGCGTGATTCAGATCCTGTTTGGCGTGGCCGGCCTGGCGCGCATGATGCGCTATATCCCGCGCTCGGTGATGCTCGGCTTCGTCAATGCGCTGGGTGTCCTGATCTTCTTCGCGCAGGTGCCGCACGTCTGGGGGCAAAGCTCGCTGGTATGGCTGCTGTTTGCCGTGACGCTGGCGATCGTGCTGCTGCTGCCGCGCCTGCTGAAAAGCGTGCCCTCGCCGCTGGTCGCTATCCTGGTGGTCACCGCCGTCGCGCTGCTAATGGGCTGGCGCGTGCCCAACGTGGGCGACGAAGGCCCGATGAACGCCGGCTTGCCCGGTCTCAATGCGCTTCAGGTGCCGTTAAGCCTGCAGACGTTACAAATCGTCTGGCCGACCGCGCTCAGCATCGCCTTTGTCGGCCTGATGGAGTCGCTGCTCACCGCCAAGCTGGTAGACGACCTGACCGATACGCTCTCCAGCAAGCGTCGCGAGTCCTGGGGATTAGGTGTCGCCAACATTTTCGCCGCCTTCTACGGCGGCATCGCCGGCTGCGCGATGATCGGCCAGACCATCGTCAACGTCGAGCTGGGCAAGGCGCGCACGCGCGTCTCAACCATGGTCGCCGGGCTGGTGCTGCTGCTGCTGGTCACCGGGCTGAGCGCCGTCATGGCGCAAATTCCGATGGTGGTGCTGGCGGGCATTATGATGGTGGTCGCGGTGAAGACGGTGAACTGGCACAGCCTGCAGCCCGCCACGCTCAGGCGCATGCCCTGGTCGGAGACGCTGGTGATGGCGCTGACGATTGGCGTCACGGTCTGGACCGGCAACCTGGCGCTGGGGGTGCTGGCGGGCGTGATCGCCGCCATGATGCTGTTCGCGCGCCGTATCGCCCACGTGATCCACGCCGAGCGCGAAGTCAGCGCCGACGGTCAGTCGGTGCGCTATCGGGTGCGCGGCCCGCTCTTTTTCGCCAGCAGCAACGATCTGTTTGAACACTTCGATTACGGTCATGACCCGAAACAGGTGACGATCGATCTGACCGATGCGCAAATCTGGGACGCCTCGTCGGTGGCCGCGCTCGACGGCATTGAATACCGCTATCAGCGCCACGGTGCGCAGGTGACAATTGTCGGTCTGGATACCCGCAGCAGCGATTTTCATCGCCGCCTGACCGGCAAATTCGAGTGATTTACGGCTGATGATGCGATGCGGCGGAAGCCGCATCGCCATTAAAGCGGTTTGGCCTGTCGGCGCGCCTTGAAGCGCGCGATGAGCGTGGTCATCGCCTGATAGAGAACGCCCGCATAGAGACTTTGTAAGATCGCCATCCCTGTTTCCATTCCCTCCTTTTGCCAGAAGGAGAACCACATAAACAGGCCCCACAGCAGGGCAAACAGTAGACAGCCTTTAATAAATTTCACGACGCCCTGCATCTCGTTTCCTTTTTAGTCAGCGCAGCCCGTGCCGCGTTGTCGAGGCGAAAAAGTATCGCATCGCACGGCGATTTGCACTTCTGGCTGTATCGGATGAGAGACGGGTCAAATTTTACCGCCATGCGATCATTTATTCGTTTAAAGCTGGTGCGCTGGCGCTGGCCTGCTACGCTTTAATTTCATTGCATTTTTATGCTTTCTTTTTCAATACCGGAGAATGAGGTGGCAACGATGAGCAACGTGAAAAAAGGGATCTGCATTACGCTGGCGGTACTGGCGCTGGCGGGCTGTATGCACCGCAGCGACGCGATTAAATCGGATGGCCGACCTCATGCGCCAAGCGGCCAGTCGTCGCCGGGCGGCACGCTGGGCTCAGGTCCAGTTGGACAGCCGCAGTCATAATGAAAAAAACCCGGTTAACGCCGGGTTTTCTATTTTAACTTTCCTTTCTGTCTGAAAGGGTACCGCCCGCTGTAAAGGTGTCAGGTCGGAGTTAAAGGCGTGCGCACTCAATGCAGAGAGTGATCAAGTAACGCCATCGCGGTTTCGTAGACAAGTTCGGGTTTTGCATCAGGCAGCATCACCTTAATCTTTTCTTTAAGCGCGCGGTTAGTCACCGGTTGACGATCGGCCAGCAGCTCAAGCACGGCCTGCCCAAACATCAAACGACACACATGAATAGCATCTTTAGCGTACTTCGTTTCCATCATAACCTCCCCTGTTGGTGAGGAAGTAAAGTAACGCGATTTACAGGAACGCTTATATTGATTAGCTGGCGGGAAAATTCAGGCACAAAAAAACCGCCCTGAAGGCGGTCACGACATTGCTTACTACTGCTTTGTTTTAATTTGGTTTTTTTAAATCGATAGAGATGGTGCCCGGGGCGGGACTTGAACCCGCACGACCATAAGCCGAGGGATTTTAAATCCCTTGTGTCTACCGATTTCACCACCCGGGCAGGGTGTAAAGTGGAGGCGCGTCCCGGAGTCGAACCGAGGTGGACGGATTTGCAATCCGCTGCATGGCCACTCTGCCAACGCGCCTTTATCCGCTGTGCCGTCAGGGGATCCTGACCTGCAAATCTGGAGCGGGAAACGAGACTCGAACTCGCGACCCCGACCTTGGCAAGGTCGTGCTCTACCAACTGAGCTATTCCCGCATTGTTCAGCAATCTAATGGAACTTGCTGATTTTGCTTATCTTCTGGCAGCCTTGCCGCCGTTCGATGCGATGCATTCTACTGACCTGACGCACTGAGTCAACAGAATTATCTTCACAGTGCGTCCGTTTGCTGCTTTTTAAGTCGCTTCGATCAGCTATCGAGCAGATCGCCGCGCGCAGCGCTTAAATACTGAAACATAGACCAGAATGTCAGCACGGCGGCGATATAAAGCGCCACCACGCCCACGGCAATAACCGTGGTGTCGGGACGCCACAGCAGCGCCACCAGTGAGAGCATCTGCGCCGTGGTTTTCACCTTGCCGATCCAGGAGACGGCGACGCTGCTGCGCTTGCCGATCTCCGCCATCCACTCGCGCAGCGCGGAAATAATAATTTCGCGCGCGATCATGGTCGCGGCCGGCAGAGTAATCCACCACGAGTGAAAGTATTCCGCCACCAGGACCAGCGCAATCGCCACCATCACCTTATCGGCCACCGGATCGAGGAAGGCGCCGAAGCGCGTGGTCTGCTTCCAGCGACGGGCGAGAAATCCGTCGAACCAGTCGGTTACCGCAGCGACCACGAAGATCAGCGCGGTGGCGAACGGCGCCCAGTAGAACGGCAGATAGAAAGCCAGCACGAAGAAAGGAATCAGGACGACTCGAAACAGGGTGAGACACGTCGGAATGTTAAATTGCATATGCCGGTAACTGTCTGGAATGGGTAGAATTTCCCCTATGTTCCTACATTGCCTCACCTGTTTCAATGCTAGTGTTTTAGCGAATGGTATATTTTTTCCGCCAGCGCGAACGAAATGCCGGGCACATTGGCGATCTCTTCAACCGTAGCGTTCATCAAGGGTTGCAGGCCGCCCATGTACTTAAGCAGCTGCTGGCGACGTTTTGGGCCAATCCCTTCGATGCTCTCCAGCGCGCTGGTGTTCTTTACTTTCGCCCGTTTTTTTCGATGGCCCGAAATTGCATGATTGTGAGCGTCGTCACGAATATGCTGGATAACGTGCAGCGCCGGAGAGTCCGGCGGCAGCGAAACGCCCTCGCCTTCCGCTTCAAAGAAGAGCGTTTCGAGGCCCGCTTTACGATCGCTGCCTTTCGCTACGCCCAGTAAAATCGGTCGCGACTTATCCCATTCCACGTCCAGTTCGGCAAATACCTGCTTCGCCTGCGACAGCTGTCCCTTGCCGCCGTCGATCAGGATGACGTCGGGTATTTTGTCCTCTTCCAGCGCTTTGCCGTAGCGGCGGCGCAGCACCTGATTCATCGCCGCATAATCATCGCCAGGCGTAATGTCTTCAATATTGTAGCGGCGGTAGTCGCTGCGCAGCGGCCCGTTGGGATCGAACACCACGCAGGATGCGATGGTCTGCTCGCCCATGGTATGGCTGATGTCGAAGCACTCCATGCGGTTGATTTTGTCCAGCTCGAGAAACTGCGCCAGCGCCGCCAGCCGCTGCTGGATAGTAGAGTGCTGCGATAGCCGCGTGGTGAGCGCCGTCGCCGCGTTGGTGCGCGCCAGCTTAAGATAACGCGCGCGGTCGCCGCGCGGTTTGCTCTGAATGGTCACGCGTCGCCCCGCCAGCTCGCTCAGCGACGCGGCTAGCAGTTCGCGCTCCGGCAGATCGAAGTCCAGCAGGATATCGCCCGGCAGGGTGCGCGCTTCGCTGCCCTGCAGGTAAAACTGGCCGACGAAGGTCTGCACCACCTCCGCCAGCTCGGTATCGGCCGGGACTTTCGGGAAGTAGCTGCGGCTGCCCAGCACTTTGCCCTGACGAATAAAAAGCACGTGCAGGCAGGCCATGCCGGCGTCGTAGGCGACGCCCACCACGTCCAGATCGTCGCCCTGATTGGAGACGAACTGCTTTTCCGTGATGCGGCGCACCGCCTGGATCTGGTCGCGCAGACGCGCCGCCTCTTCGAAGCGCAGCCCGATACTCGCCTCTTCCATGCGCTTCACCAGCATGTTCAGCACCTGGTCATCTTTACCGGCGAGAAACAGCCGCACGTACTCAGTCTGCTGCGCATACTCCTCTTCGCTCACCAGACCGGCGACGCACGGACCGAGGCAGCGTCCAATCTGATACTGCAGGCAGGGTCGGGAGCGATTGCGGTAGACGCTGTTTTCACACTGGCGAATCGGAAAGACTTTTTGCATCAGCGCCAGGGTTTCACGCACCGCATAACCGTTCGGGAACGGACCGAAATATTCGCCTTTGGCATGTTTCGCGCCGCGATGGTAGGCCAGGCGCGGATGCGTATCGCTGCTGAGAAAGATAAACGGATAGGATTTATCATCGCGCATCAGCACGTTGTAGCGCGGCTGATAAAGCTTGATGTAGTTGTGCTCGAGCAGCAGCGCTTCCGTTTCAGTGTGCGTCACGGTGACGTCTATATGATGGATGTTGCTGACCAGCACCTCGGTCTTTCGACTGCCGACGTGGCTGCGAAAGTAGCTGCTGAGGCGCTTCTTAAGATCTTTGGCTTTTCCTACATAGATCACGGTGTCCGAGGCGTCGTACATGCGGTACACGCCCGGCTGGCTGGTCACCGTGCTGAGAAAGGCTTTGGCGTTGAAAACTTCACTCACTACTGATTAACGGCTCCGCATTGAACAGGCCATGTCGAATGGCCAGATGCGTTAACTCTACGTCGCCGCTGATGTTCAGCTTGCTGAACATGCGATAACGGTAGCTGTTAACGGTTTTAGGACTGAGATTGAGCTGCTCGGAAATTTCCGTCACCTTTTGCCCTTTGGTGATCATCAGCATAATCTGCAATTCCCTTTCCGACAAACAGCTGAAGGGCGATTCCGCTTTTTGCGGCTCGATCTGGCTCAGCGCCATCTGCTGGGCGATATCTGATGCGATGTAGCGCTGGCCGGCGTGTACGGAGCGGATAGCGTTAACCACTTCCTGCGGCGCAGCGCCTTTGCTGAGATAACCCGCCGCGCCTGCCTGCATCACCTTAGCGGGCAGCGGGTTTTCGGTGTGGATGGTCAGCATGATAATTTTGATATCGGGATTGAAGCGCACGATTTTGCGCGTCGCTTCCAGTCCGCCAATGCCGGGCATATTCATATCCATCAGGATCACGTCGACCTGATGAGATCGGCACCATTTCACCGCGTCCTCGCCGCAACAGGCCTCTCCCGCGACCACAAGACCTTTCATATCTTCCAGTATGCGGCGAATACCGGCGCGTACCAGTTCATGGTCATCTACAAGAAGAACACTGATCAACGGGGAGCACTCCGCAAGCTAAAATGAGGAATAATTCGGGTAATGAATCCGCGCATGATACCTGCTTTTCGTCATAATGAACATCAATCGCCCGAATGTTTGGCCGTATTCAATGATTTACATCAAGGCTTTCCAGTCAGCCAAATTAATATGTCGGGCGCATAAAATATGATCATTTTATCTTTTTATTTTTCATTAAATTTCATAAGGTTGAATTATGCATCAGGCAAAATGTCGCTCGCCGTTTAAATGCAGCCCAGGCAAGCTGTGAAAATTATTCACCTGCTGCTTTAAATAATATCCTGTTGATGAATCGGTCGCGCTGACGCTGCGCTTGCGCAGGTAAATGGCGCGCTGTGATATACTGATGCACGGCTGCGCGGAACATGCCGGCACGATCGATTAACCCCCAAGGAGAACACGATGAGCGATGAAGAATTTGTTACCTCGCACGACACGCTGAAGCTGGCCGACGAAGTCGCCTGTCTGAAAATGATGGTGACGCTGATTCTGAAAGGAATGGGCCAGGCGGATGCCGGCAAAGTGATTATTAATATGGAACGCTACGTGCAGACTCTGGGCGACAAGCCGCAGGCGGAAGTGTTTAGCAATACCATTAAGCAGATTAAAACCGCGTATCGTCAGTGATGCGTCCGCCCCCGCCTGACGCGGGGGCGCGCTGTCAGGTGTGCGACTGCCAGTTGACGGAGACGCCCAGCGACGGCAATACCTCTTCCGGGCTGAAGCGCCGCGTGCCGCGATACTTTTCCGCCAGCGCCGGCTGCGCCACTGGAATACGAATGGCGAACAGGTTGTCTTCCGACTGAATCAAGCCCGGCGTGAGCGGCTCATAGGCAACCTGGTGATCCTCAAACATCTTCTCCAGCATCGGCGTCGCCGAGCTAATTAAATACTCCATGCCGTTGAGTTCGGCGAGCTGTACTGCGTGCCATAACAGGTTGAACGGCAGTTCCGCGTCCACTTCCAGCTTCGCCGAGAAGCGCGACATCTCCCACACTTTTTCATGACTGAACGGTACCACCAGCCCTTCGCTCTGGGCGGGCTCATGCCACGGCATCAGCCGCGCGCAGCCGCTAATGCCGTCGCGCGCGCTCCATGCCAGCAGCCAGGTGACATCTGAACGATCAAAACGGTCATACTCCTGACCCGGCGTGCTGAGACGCGGCGGAATCGACCAACCTTCTCCACGCGCAAATACGCTATAACGGTAGCTGCCTAACTCGGCCAGCAGAGAGGACGGCATATCCTTTAACTGGGTTTGAATTATCTTCATCATGCGCCCCTGACATCCTCATGTTTGCACTGATTTACGCTACGCCCGCCTGGCAAAGTCCCGGCGCAGGGTAGACAACTGCTTCCGGCAACGTAACTACTAAATTTAGTAGTTGCCTTTTTCTATATCAGACCAATTGCCGCCGCATAACAGGCAATTTGGGTTTTATTGGAAACATTAAATCGCTTTTGCATATTCTTTTGGTGAAAATTTACCGTATGCTGCGAAATAGCTAAAATAAGCGAAATTTCAGCCGAGGTTTTGCCTTCAGCTGTCCATTTCAAAATCTCCAGCTCGCGCTGACTGAAATCATTTTTTAGCACCATTAGCGCATCATCGGAAAAACGCTGAAGCGCACGCAAGCTCAGCTCCGCCAGAAAGTGCAGTTTCACTTCCAGCTCGGTATGCAAATGCTGCGTCTTGCTTGCCAGGCGAGATGCTATAGATAATATACCAATGGCGCGATTTGACGCCATTGCAGAGCAGGAAAATCCGCTGTTTAGCCCATACTCCTGCGCCTCTTTCCACAAATCGCCGGCCCCAGCGAAGATGTCGTCCGTCCACTCCAGCCCTCGTCCCGGCTGCTGGCAAAGCAATAACACCGGATCGACGGCGTAATAGTTTTTTTCCTCATAGCGTTTCATCCAGGCTTTTGGATAAGTGTGATGCAAAAAAAGGCGCGGACGGGTAAAAGGCACAGGATGCTGAATCAAAAAGGAATAGCTGTCGAACCCTAATGACACTGCCTGTGTCTGAATGAGCATCTTCAATTCTTCAGTTGAAGTGAGAGCCTGAAATTCTTTTTCCGTCTCTCGGCGCCAGACGAAATAATTTTCGTTAGTCATATTGCCTCGGCGTTATCCTCACGCTGACGCGTCTGGTTATTGAGGTTGTACATTTTTAAAAAAAATAAATTTATAAGAGAAAAAAGTTTTATTGAGAAAAAAACAGGCAGGCCAGTAAAAACCACGTACGTCCGATTGTGCGTGTTTTACTTAAAGCATGTTTCCTGTGCTTCTCGAAAGAGAATCCCATTCTCAGCAGTATAGCCGCTGAAAAAACAGAATAAGATTTTTCTTAAACAGATTCAATCTGCAACACAACAATAAATCCCTCATACATTGGCCATCATTCAGCATAGCTATTAAGTTAAATTAGTTTAGATGCGTAATTTATTTGTAAACATAGAGTTAAGGTATTCTAAAGCGAAACTGCCGACAGTAGTGGAAATGCGTGCTTTTTTTTGCCGTCTCGCTTAAGCATAGATCATTTCCTTGTGTTGCGATTGGGCTACGCTTAACCATGGACCCCTTACCTCCCCATTACGCGCGGCATGCAGGCCTCTGGCAGCCTTCGGCCGTTTTTACGGATGCGCTTTTACCTTTGCAGGTGGGAAACACTATGTTGAATCAGCTGGCATTACCCTTCCTGGTATTAGGAGCCTGTACCGCTCTGATGATCCTTAAGGATATTTTTCGCCATCCACATCCTGTCGGGATAATGAACATTATCTGGCCACTGACCGGACTCTACATGCCGTTCTTTGGCTGGCTGGCCTGGTGGTATCTTGGTCGAAAACCGTCGCGTCAGCTTAAACTTGCGCTATTGGTTCCGCAAAAAATTCATCATTACGCCGGCTGGCAAACCATATTTATTACCACTTCTCTCTCGGCGGCAGCCTGCATTTTTAGCGAACTGATTACGATTCCGATTATCACTCTGCTAAACCACTATCATTTTGCTACGCCGCTCTGGATGCAGGCAATTATCTGCCTGGCTATTTCTCTGATTAGCGGTCTGTTTTTACAATTCATGGCGATCAGGCAGCGCGAAGCATTTTCTGTCTGGCGCGCCTTGCTGGTCGCCTTTCGCACCGAAACTTTCCCGCTGCTGGTTTATCAGGCGGGTATTTTCCTCTTTATGAGCCTGGCCCTAAAGTTTGTGCTTCATCAGCAAATCAATCCGCTGATGGCGGCTTTCTGGTTTATGCTGCAGCTCGCGACGATGACCGGATTTATATTTTCCTGGCCCGCCAATCATTTCCTGATTAAACGCGGGCTGAACCCGGCGGTTTAATTCATCGACAATATCCGGTTCCGCGCATGCCGAAATGAAAATGGCCGGCATGCGCGGCGTTATAATCCGGTCCAAGCGCATTGCCGAAGTTATTACACCCCTCCTGCCAGAGCTGATGCAGCAGAGCCGACTTGCTCTCCGGCTGCGTCCAGTTTTTCCCTACCTCTATGCGTTGACCATCGGCCAGCTGAAAGCCGGTGACGTCCCAGGCGTCCGCGGTGGCATGCTCGCTTAAGCGCCCTTCTGTACGGTGATAGATATTACGGCAGGCGTAGCTGCCGACATGGTTGATGCGCGCCAGCGACGCGCCGGGCTGCGCCTGTGCCAGACGCTGCTGGCTGCGCAGAACAAACATAGTGCTGGCGACGGCCATTGGGCAGCTGGCGAGAAAGCTGCTGCTCAGGCTGACACTGCCGAAACGCTGGATGCGCAGCGGGTCAGGCAGTGGACAGGCGCCCGTGACGGCGGGACGCGCGCTAAACGTCACCAGGCCCGCCTGCTGCGCGCGGCGCATCACGTCGAGGCAGGCAGCGGGATCGCCAGCCAGCCGCTTGAGTTTGTAGCGCGTCATCCAGCCGGGCGGATCGGTGACCGCCAGCGGCGTAAAGGGGTTGAACTGGAGCGGCAGATGCTGTTTTAGCCACGGCAGGCTCCACCACCCAACGGCTATTAGCACCAGCAGCAGAATAATCGTGCGCATTATCACTCTTGCAGCAGCTTGATTTAGAGAACAAAAGTGTAGAAGCTACGCGCCGGTTTCGCGCCGGGAATGGCGCTTTTCGCTTAAAACAGCCGCGTTGTGCCGCAAGTTTGTGCTGCGTAAAGATTTTCTGACATGTTAATAAGACGTAAAGATCGCATTTGGACAAAAAAATTAGCGAGCTTTTGCCTTATTCCTCTATCTTATGCCCACTTGCCTCCAGGCAAGCGATCGCAAACAGCCAGCAGAGCTGACACAACATCCAGACAGGAATAACAATTTTATGGTTGATCAAATAAAAGAAGCCGTTGCTGAGCAGGAGAATCCTGACAAGCTGCGGCGTAATCTGCATAACCGTCATATTCAGCTTATCGCCATCGGCGGCGCCATCGGCACCGGACTGTTTATGGGTTCCGGCAAAACCATCAGCCTGGCGGGCCCGTCGATCATTTTCGTCTATATGATCATCGGCTTTATGCTCTTTTTTGTGATGCGCGCAATGGGCGAGCTACTGCTCTCCAATCTGGAATACAAATCCTTCAGCGACTTCGCCGCCGATCTGCTCGGCCCCTGGGCGGGCTACTTTACCGGCTGGACCTACTGGTTCTGCTGGGTGGTGACCGGCATTGCCGACGTGGTGGCGATATCGGCCTATTTTCAGCTCTGGTTCCCCGGCTTTTCCGTGTGGATGAGCGCCCTGCTGTGCGTCTTCGTCTTCCTTGCGCTGAATATCGCCACGGTGAAAATGTTTGGCGAGATGGAGTTCTGGTTCGCCATCATCAAAATCGTCGCCATCGTGGCGCTGATTATCACCGGCATCGTGCTGGTGACCCTGCACTATCCGTCGCCAGGCGGCGGCACCGCGTCGCTGAGCAATATCTGGGATCACGGCGGCCTGTTCCCGAAAGGGCTGAGCGGCTTTTTCGCCGGTTTCCAGATTGCGGTGTTCGCCTTTGTCGGCATTGAGCTGGTCGGTACGGCGGCGGCGGAAACGCACGATCCCCACAAGGTGCTGCCGCGCGCCATTAACGCCATTCCGCTGCGCGTGATTATGTTCTACGTGCTGGCGCTGATGGTGATCATGGCGGTAACCCCCTGGACGCAGGTGCTGGCGGATCGCAGCCCCTTTGTTGAGATGTTCGTGCTAATCGGTCTGCCGGCGGCGGCCAGCATCGTGAACTTTGTGGTGCTGACCTCGGCGGCCTCTTCCGCCAACAGCGGCATCTTTTCCACCAGCCGTATGCTCTACGGCCTGTCGCAGCAGGGCGTGGCGCACCGCGCCTTTGGTCGACTCTCCGCGCGTGCGGTGCCGACTGCCGGACTCTTTTTCTCCTGCCTCTGCCTGCTTGTCGGCGTCGCGCTGATTTATCTGATCCCGGACGTGATGACGGTGTTCACTATGGTGACCACGGTGTCGGCGATCCTGTTTATGTTCGTCTGGACCATTATCCTGTGCAGCTATCTGGCCTACCGCAAGAAGTATCCGGAGCGCCACGCGGCGTCGGGCTTTAAGATGCCGCTGGGCAAGTTCATGTGCTGGGTGGTGATGGCGTTCTTCGCCTTCGTGCTGGTACTGCTGACGCTGCAGGAGGATACCCGTCAGGCGCTGATGGTCACCCCGCTGTGGTTTGTCATGCTGACCATGGGCTGGCTGCTGCGCCGTCGCGCCGCCCGTTAATCGCGTTGATCCCGGGCCTTAAACCGCGCTCAACAGGGCTCAGCCGTTAACGTGCGGGAGGCATCAACCGGGAGAGCAACGCGCTGAACCGCACCTCAGGGAGGAGGTGCGTCATTGCCGCTTTTACAATCGCTCCCCAATTTTTTTAAAACTCTGCCCCAGGGAAGGACGCGCGGAAGGCAGCCGCTCAGGATGCGCGGCGGGCGACTGCGGCGTGCCCAGCCCGAAGGTAAAGGTATACCTTCCCTCTTCCCCCATGCGTAAATCGGCAATAAGCGTCTGCCCATCCTGCTCGCGCAGCGCATAGAAGCCGTGGCTGAACCAGGCGACGCGCTCCGCATACCAGCTGCCCTGCAGCGGCGCGAACAGCGCCGTGTGTCGCGGCTGCCAGCGGATCTGCAGCGGCCGCGTCGGCGACAGCAGCGACCACCAGGCTTCGCCATAGCGATCGCCGTCGATAATCACCGCGCGCCACACCAGCGTATTAAACGCGGTTGGCGTCACCAGCACCTTCTCGTCGGACACCTTCTGCTGCGCCAGCGATTGCCCGATCTGCCAGCCTGCCACGCCCTGAATCGCCACGCTCCAGGCGAGATAGAGCGTGCTCAGGGTTAATCCGACCCGATTCCAGCGCAGACCGCTGGCGCCGCCGCGCCGCAGCGCTACCGCGAGGCAGATTAGCAGCGGCAGCGTATAGAGCGGATCGACGATATAGATGCTGCCGACGGCGAAGGGGTGATCGGTGAGCGGCAGGCCAAGCTGCGTGCCGTACACCGTCATCAGATCCAGCAGCGGATGGGTAATCAGCGCCAGCCAGATCGCCAGCCACCACTGCTGCCAGCTGACTCCGCGCCGGAACAGGCCCGCGATAAGCCAGGCGAGCAGCGGCGAAGCCAGCGTCAGCCACAGCAGCGCATGGCTCTCGGTGCGGTGCAGCGTCATATTGCGGATGGCGTCGCCGTGATCGATAAACACATCGAGATCGGGCAGCGTGCCGCAGACGGCGCCCACCGCCGCCGCCTGCCAGAGCGGCGTCCGGCGGCCCATCGCCGCGACGCTGACCGACGCGCCCAGCAGCAGTTGCGAAACAGAATCCATCGATAACTCCGTGGCAGAGCGGCGGCGCCAGCCGCCAAAAAATTAGCGCACGCGGATCCCTTCGATGATCATGCGCTGCACGTTTTCGACCGTTTCATCAAAAAACTGGGGATCGCTCAGGGTCTGCCCGGTAATCGCCTCGACCTGGCTGGCGAAATCCGCATAGTGCTGCGTCGCCGCCCACAGCATAAAAAAGAGGTGCTGCGGCTGGACGCCCGCCAGCCGCCCTTCATTGATCCAGCGCTCAACGATTGCCGCCTTATCGTCCACCAGCTGTTTGAGATCGCCCGCCAGCTCCCCTTTTAGCAGCGGCGCGCCCTGCAGCATCTCCAGACAGAAGAGCCGCGACGCCTGCGGATGATCGCGCGACACCTCAAGCTTAAGACGGATATAGCGGCGGATGGCGCTGAGCGGATCCATATCGTGCTGCAGCGCGCGCAGCGGCGCCAGCCAGACGTCGAGGATCTCTTTCAGCACCGCGATATAGAGCGTTTCTTTCGAAGGGTAATAGTAGAGCAGATTGGTTTTCGAGACGTCGGCGCGCTCGGCGACCTGATCGAGACGCGTGCCGTGAATACCAAACTGAGAGAAAAGCGCCAGCGCGGCCTCCAGAATGGCGGCGCGTTTCGCCGCAGTCGCGCGCGAACGTCGCGTCGGTTTTTTTTCATCGGTTTTCACAGCGTTACCTCATTCCTTAAGCGTACTGGCATCATAGCAAAGCCGCTCTCCCCTGCCCAACCCGGCCGCTGCACCTTTTTTGTTCAGCTTGCCTGCAAAACGTGCAGAGATTTTTGACCAGATGGTCCATAACGGACCAGCCATTCCACTTTTCTTCCTCCTGTTATGTTTAACCTTCTGTTAAATATGTTCTTTTATTTTGTGGCACAACCTTTGCAAATTTGTCAGCAAGCGCCGCCATCAGGGATGAAGCAGGATGCCGCGCAGCGCACCCCATCATTTTTCACCTGGCAAAGAGGGTTTGACATGAAGATTGGCGTTTTTATTCCGATTGGTAACAACGGCTGGCTGATTTCTACCCACGCTCCGCAGTACAAACCGACGTTCGAACTGAACAAGGCGATCGTACAAAAGGCGGAGCGCTACCACTTCGACTTTGCGCTCTCGATGATCAAGCTGCGCGGCTTCGGCGGCAAAACGGAATTCTGGGATCACAACCTTGAATCTTTCACCCTGATGGCGGGCCTGGCCGCGGTGACCTCGCGTATCGAGATCTACGCCACCGCCGCCACGCTAACGCTGCCGCCCGCCATCGTAGCGCGCATGGCGTCGACCATTGACTCCATCTCCGGCGGCCGCTTCGGCGTCAACCTGGTGACCGGCTGGCAGAAGCCGGAGTATGAGCAGATGGGCATCTGGCCGGGCGATGACTACTTTAGCCGCCGCTACGACTACCTGACGGAGTACGTTACCGTGCTGCGCGACCTCTGGGGCAGCGGCCAGTCCGATTTCAAAGGTGAGTTTTTCACCATGAACGACTGCCGCGTCAGCCCGCAGCCGCAGAAGCCGATGAAGGTGATCTGCGCCGGTCAGAGCGACGCGGGCATGGCCTTTTCCGCGCAGCATGCCGACTACAACTTCTGCTTCGGCAAAGGGGTCAATACGCCGGCCGCCTTCGCCCCGACCGCCGCGCGCATGAAGCAGGCGGCAGATAAGGCGGGTCGCGACGTTGGCTCCTACGTGCTGTTTATGATTATCGCCGCCGACAGCGACGAGGCGGCGCGCGCCAAATGGGAGCACTACAAAGCAGGCGCCGACCAGGAGGCGCTCGCCTGGCTGACCACGCAGAGCCAGCAGGACAAGCGTTCCGGCAGCGACACCAACGTGCGCCAGATGGCCGACCCCACTTCCGCGGTCAATATCAATATGGGCACGCTGGTCGGCTCTTACGCTAACGTCGCGCGCATGCTGGATGAAGTGGCGCAGGTTGAAGGCGCCGAGGGCGTGCTGCTCACCTTTGACGACTTCCTTCAGGGCATTGAAGATTTTGGCCAGCATATCCAGCCGCTGATGCAGTGTCGCAGCGAGATCAATGACAACAGAGAGGTGGCCTGATGAGTACCGTTTACTGCGCCCATGCTTCCGCGCTGCCGCAGGTTGAGCTGCCTGCGCGCCCGGAAGCGATCGCCTTCCCGCCCACGCAAAGCGCGCTGATCGTGGTCGATATGCAAAATGCCTACGCTACGCCCGGCGGCTATCTCGACCTGGCCGGCTTCGACGTCTCCGCCACGACGCCGGTGATAGAGAAGATTGCGCAGGCGGTCGCCGCCGCGCGCGCGGCTGGCGTGCAGATCGTCTGGTTCCAGAACGGCTGGGATAACCAGTATGTTGAGGCGGGCGACGCCGGTTCGCCGAATTTTCATAAATCCAACGCCCTGAAAACCATGCGCAAGCGCCCTGAGCTGCAGGGCTCGCTGCTCGCGAAAGGCGGCTGGGATTATCAGCTGGTGGACGCGCTGCAGCCGCAGCCAGAGGATATCGTGCTGCCGAAACCGCGCTACAGCGGCTTTTTCAACACCCCGCTCGACAGCATGCTGCGCAGCCGTGGCATTCGTCATCTGATCTTTACCGGCATCGCCACCAACGTCTGCGTGGAATCGACGCTGCGCGACGGCTTTTTCCTCGAATATTTCGGCGTGGTGCTGGAAGACGCCACCTACCAGGCGGGCCCGCTCTTCGCCCAGCAGGCGGCGATTTTCAATATCGAAACCTTTTTCGGCTGGGTCTCCAGCGTCGACGCCTTCTGCGAAAGCCTGCAAGGTCATAAGGAGTAACGCCATGCCGAAATCTGTGATTATTCCTCCGGGCACCGCTACGCCTATCGCCCCTTTCGTGCCGGGGACGCTGGCTGACGGCGTAGTCTATGTGTCCGGCACCCTGCCGTTCGATAAAGAGAATAACGTGGTGCATATCGGCGACGCTGCCGCGCAGACGCGCCACGTGCTGGAAACCATTAAAACCGTGATTGAAACCGCGGGCGGCACGCTCGACGACGTAACGTTCAACTCCATTTTTCTTACCGACTGGCAAAATTACGCCGCCATCAATCAGGTCTATGCCGAGTATTTCGCCGGCGATAAACCGGCGCGCTTCTGCATTCAGTGCGGCCTGGTGAAGCCCGACGCGCTGGTGGAGATCGCCAGCGTGGCGCATATCGGCAAGCGGGAGGCGTGATGCATCTGGAGATACTGGGACGACAGGATCCCGCCGCGCCGACGCTGGTGCTGGCTTCCGGCCTCGGCGGCGTAGCGGGCTTCTGGCAGCCGCAGCTGGCGGCGCTGAGCGCGCGCTATCGCGTGGTGGTTTACGACCAGCGTGGCACCGGCCGCAGCGCGCAGCCGCTGCCCGCCGACTATTCGATGGCGATGATGGCGGCCGAACTGGCCGAGGCGCTGGCGCAGCGCGCTATTACGCGCTTCGGCGTCATCGGCCACGCGCTCGGCGGCCTCGTCGGGCTTCAGCTGGCGCTCGATTACCCCGAACGCGTCGAGCGCGTGGCGGTCATCAACGGCTGGCTGCGGCTGCATCCCCATACGCGACGCTGCTTTCAGGTGCGGCAGGATCTGCTGCTCAAGGCGGGCGTCGAAGCTTTCGTGCGCGCGCAGCCGCTGTTCCTCTATCCGGCGGAGTGGATGGCGCAGCATCAGATGCGCCTCGCCGAAGAAGAGGCGGCGCACCTTGCCCATTTTCAGGGGCGCGACAACCTGCTGCTGCGCCTGAACGCCCTGATGCGCGCCGACTTCGCGCCGCTTGCCGAACGCATTCAGCAGCCGGTGCTGGCGATCTGTAGCCAGGACGACATGCTGGTGCCCTGGAGCTGCAACGGGGAGCTGGCGGCTGCGCTGCCCAACGCGCAGCAGATCGCCATGTCCTGGGGCGGACATGCCATGAGCGTCACCGACGCCGACGGATTCAATTCGCTGCTGCTGCAGTGGCTTAACAGAGGCGAAGCCGCGCCGCAGCGCGCGGCGAGCTGAGGAGATAACCATGAGCACCCTTACCCTTACGCCTGAGATCGCGCTGGTCGAGAAGCAGGCCTTTCGGGACGGCATGGCGCGCCTTGGCGCCGCCGTTAATATCATCACCACCGACGGCCCGGCGGGCCGTGCAGGTTTTACCGCCTCCGCGGTGTGCAGCGTCACCGATACGCCGCCGACTCTGCTGGTCTGCCTGAATCGCTCAGCCTCGGTATGGTCGGTGTTCGACGCCAACCGCCAGCTTTGCGTCAATACTCTGGCGGCCGGTCAGGAGGCGCTCTCAGGCCTGTTCGGCGGCAAGACGCCGATGGAAGCGCGCTTTCAGGCGGCGCAGTGGCGCACGGCGGCGACAGGTTCGCCAGTGCTGCAAGGGGCGCTGGTCTCATTCGACTGTCGCATCAGCGACATTACGTCGGTCGGCACCCATGACGTGCTGTTTTGCGAAGTGCTGGCGCTGACGTTTAGCAACGAAATGCACGGGCTGGCCTGGTTCGATCGCGGCTATCTACCGCTGCAGCGGCAGGACGCCCGCTAATCCGCCCTGCGCGGCCTGATACCACTCTTTCTGGAGATAACGATGGCGAGTTCCTGGTTTCCTCAATGGCGTAAAAAGTCGGCGGTATCGGACGGCGGGCTTATCGCCCCGGATGAGACGCTGCCGTTTGGACAAACGGCGATCCTCGGCCTGCAGCATGCGGTGGCGATGTTCGGCGCTACCGTGCTGATGCCGCTGCTGATGGGGCTGGATCCCAATCTGGCGATCCTGGTGTCAGGCATCGGCACCCTGCTCTTTTTTGTTATCACCGGCGGACGCGTGCCGAGCTATCTCGGTTCCAGCGCGGCCTTTGTCGGCGTGGTGATCGCCGTAACCGGCTTCAACGGTCAGGGACTCAACCCGCATCTCAGCGTCGCGCTCGGCGGAGTCATCGCCTGCGGCGCGCTCTATATGCTCATCGGCCTGCTGGTGATGAAGGTCGGCACGCGCTGGATCGAGCGTCTGATGCCGCCGGTGGTTACCGGCGCCGTGGTTATGGCGATCGGGCTGAACCTCGCGCCCATTGCGGTGCACAGCGTGGCGGCCTCCGGCTTCGACAGCTGGATGGCGGTGATGACCGTGCTCGCCATCGGACTGGTGGCGGTCTTTACCTACGGGATGGTGCAGCGCCTGCTGATTCTGGTGGGGCTGATCGTCGCCTGGGCGATTTACGCGCTGCTGACCAACGTGCTGGGCTTCGGCAAACCGGTCGACTTCAGCGGCGTGGCGCAGGCCGCGTGGTTCGGCATGCCGCAAACCACCGCGCCCAGCTTCGATCTTCAGGCGATGGTGATGATCGCGCCGGTGGCGATTATTCTGGTGGCGGAAAACCTCGGCCATCTCAAGGCAGTCGCGGGCATGACCGGCCGCAATCTCGATCCCTGGATGGGACGCGCCTTTGTCGGCGACGGCCTGGCGACCATTATCTCCGGCTCGATCGGCGGCAGCGGCGTCACCACCTACGCGGAGAATATCGGCGTGATGGCGGTCACTAAAGTCTATTCCACGCTCGCCTTCGTGGCGGCGGCAGTCATTGCGCTGATCCTCGGCTTTTCACCGAAGTTCGGCGCGCTGATCCATGCGATTCCCGCACCGGTTATCGGCGGCGCCTCGATTGTGGTCTTCGGCCTGATTGCGGTCGCGGGCGCGCGCATCTGGGTGCAGAACCATGTGGACTTTAGCCAGAACGGCAATCTGATTATGGTCGCCACCACGCTGGTGCTGGGCGCAGGCGATTTTTCTCTCAAGATCGGCGGCTTTACCCTGGGCGGTATCGGCACCGCCACCTTCGGCGCGATTCTGCTTAATGCGATTCTGCGCCGGCGCGGCGCGGCGCTGGCGGAGCGTCCGGCGCGGCAGCAGGGATGATTATTCGCGCGGCGCCTCGGGCGCCGCTTTTTTTCGCCTGAGCTTCAGCTCGCTGACGATAACGCCGCAGACGATCAGCGCGCCGCCGAGAATGGCCGCCGCAGGCAGTCGCTCTCCAGCAAGACGCCCTACCACGCCCGCCCAGACCGGCTCGCCCGCGTAAATGACCGTGGCGCGCGTCGGCGAGACGCTGCGCTGCGCCCAGTTCATGGTGACCTGAATCAGCGCGCTGGCCGCGCCGAGACCCAGCGCGCTCAGCAGCAGCGTCGGACTGAGCGCCGGCATCGACTCGCCGTTCGGCGCCATCAGGGCGAAGGCGCACAGCGAAGCGACCGCCAGCTGAATCAGCGTTACGCGGCGCACGTCTACCTGACCGGCGAAACGGCTAATCAGGATGATCTCGGCGGCGATCGCCAGCGTGCTGAGCAAGGTGGCAATTTCGCCCTGGTTAAGGCTGATGCGGCCATCCTGCGGCCCGGCCACCAGCAGCAGACCGAGAAAAGCGAGCAGTATGCCGCACCACGCCATCACGCCCGGCGGCCGCCGCAGAAACAGCCACTGCAGCAGCGGCACCACCGGCACGTAGAGCGCGATGAGAAACGCGGACTGGCTGCTGGAGATGGTCTGCATGCCCCAGGTTTGCAGGCCGTAGCCGCCAGCGATCGACAGGCCGATCAGCGCGCCGGCGATCAGCTCCTGCCGCGTGGTGCCCGCCAGCGCGCGGCGAAAGACGCAGGCAAGGATCAGCGCGGCGGTGGCGAAGCGCAGGCCGACGAAGAAGAACGGCCCTGAAACGGCCATCGCGCGATGCACCACCAGGAAGGTGCCGCCCCAGATCATGGTAATCAAAATCAGCACCAGCTCTTCGCGCGATACGCGCAGTGTCAGGGTGCGGGAAACGTCCGACATATCTCACCTTCAGCGATTTAAGGGCGCCATTGTGCGCAGGTCGCGACCTGAATGCAATGCATCAGAAAAACCGCAAATTTTGCGATCTCGCCGCAGGGCCAAAAAGCTCTTCTATACTTCTGCTTAGGTTTTCACATGCTGAGGAGAGCGCAATGGCCAGAATTTTGGTGCTTTATTACTCAATGTACGGACATATCGAAACCATGGCGAATGCGGTAGCGGAAGGCGCGCGTCGCGTTCCGGGCGTCGAAGTCGACATCCGGCGCGTGCCGGAAACCATGGACGCCGAGCGTTTCGCTCAGGTGGGCGGAAAAACCGACCAGGCGGCCCCGGAAGCAACGCCGGACATATTGCCGCAGTACGACGCTATCCTGATCGGCACGCCGACGCGCTTCGGCAATATGTCCGGCCAGATGCGCACCTTCTGGGACCGCACCGGCGGCCTGTGGGCATCCGGCGCGCTGCACGGCAAGGTCGGCAGCGTCTTTACCTCGACCGGTACCGGCGGCGGTCAGGAGCTGACTATTACTTCGGTCTGGACCACCTTAGCGCACCACGGCATGGTGATCGTGCCGATTGGTTACGGAACGCAAGAGCTGTTCGATATCTCGCAGGTGCGCGGCGGCACGCCTTACGGTGCCACTACGCTGGCGGGCGGCGACGGCTCGCGTCAGCCCACGGAAGCGGAACTGAATATCGCTCGCTATCAGGGCGAACACGTTGCCGGTCTGACGGTAAAACTCAAAGGGTAAGTTTCATTAAGGAGAAAAGTATGTCGAACGATCAAGCGAAAGCACACCACGTTGGCGAATGGGCCACGCTGCGCCACACCTCGCCGGAAATCGCCGAGGCTATTTTCGAAGTGGCCAACTATGACGAAAAGCTGGCGGAGGAGATCTGGCGTCAGCAGGGTAACGACGAAGTGCTGTTTCGCGCCTTTGACAAAACGGAAGCCGACGTGCTGACGTGGGACGATACGCCGGTAGAGCGCAAAAATATCTGATTGCGAGGCGGGATTTCCCGCCTCACCTTTTTTACTGACCAAGGAGAATCTATGTCTTCCTATCAGAGCATTAACCCCGCCAATAATCAGCTGCTGAAAAGCTGGCCTTCTCACGACGCCGCTGCGGTAAGCCAGGCGCTGGACACCGCCGATCGCCTGTTCCACTCGTCGTGGAGCAAAGGGGATATCGCGCCGCGTCTGCAGGTGCTCGCCAGGCTGGCTGATTTGATTGAAAGCCGGGTTGACGAGCTGGCCGCCATCGCCAGCAAGGAGATGGGCAAGCTGATTGGTCAGAGCCGTGGAGAAGTGAAAATTTGCGCGCAGATCGCGCGTTACTACGCCGACCATGCGGCAGAGATCCTTAAACCGCAGCCCTACCCCAGCGAACTGGGCGAGGCCTGGGTCGAGTATCATCCCATCGGCGTGCTGGTCGCCGTCGAGCCGTGGAACTTCCCTTATTATCAGCTGATGCGCGTGCTGGCGCCTAACCTGGCGCTGGGAAATCCGGTGCTGGCGAAACATGCCAATATTGTGCCGCACTGCGCCGACGTGTTTGCAAAGCTGGTTATTGAAGCGGGCGCGCCGGAAGGCGCCTGGACTAACCTGTTTATCAGCAGCGACCAGGTCGCCGAGCTGATTGCCGACGATCGCGTGCAGGGCGTCGCCCTGACCGGTTCAGAACGCGCCGGCAGCGCCGTAGCGCAGCAGGCGGGCAAATACCTGAAGAAATCGACGCTGGAACTGGGCGGCAACGACGTTTTTGTCGTGCTTGACGACGCCGATATCGATGAAGCGGTGCGTCAGGGCGCGCAGGCGCGGCTCAGCAACTGCGGTCAGGTCTGCACCGCCGCCAAGCGCTTTATTCTGCACGAAAAGATCGCCAGCGCCTTTATCGATAAGTTCAGCGCGGCGCTGAAGGCGGCCCGCCTGGGCGATCCGCTCGACGAGCAGACCACGCTGGGGCCGCTCTCTTCCAAAGAGGCGCGCGATCGCCTGGCGAAACAGGTCGACGAGGCGGTGCGGAACGGCGCGACGCTGCTGATCGGCGGCAAGCCGGTCGAGGGCGTCGGCTGCTACTTCCAGCCGACGATCCTGACCGATATCCGCCCGGATAATCCTGCCTACTATGAGGAATTTTTCGGACCGGTGGCGCAGATTTATGTGGTAGGCGACGACAACGCCGCCGTTGCGCTGGCAAATGACTCTCACTACGGCCTGGGCGGCTCGGTCTGGACGCAAGACAGCGCGCGCGGACGCCGACTCGCCTCGGCGATCGAGACCGGCATGGTGTTTATTAACTCGCAGAGCGATACCTCAGCCGAGCTGCCGTTCGGCGGCGTGAAGCGCTCCGGCTATGGCCGCGAGCTGTCGGACCTGGGTATCAAAGAGTTCGCCAACCAGAAACTGGTGGTGGTTGCAGGCTAATCCGCCTCGCCCATAAAAAAACCCCGCTGAGGCGGGGCTTTTCATTGGAGCGGGTTTTACTGGGTGACGGCTTGTTTCGCGTCGCTGTTCTGCGCGGATTCTACCGGCTTCTGCGCGGGCACGTCGGCAGGTTTAACCGCGTCGGCTTTGTCTGCCGCCGCTTTATCCGCGGCGGCCTTCTCGGCAGCCGCCTTTTGCGCCGCAGCGCGCTCTGCCTTCGCTTTCTCCTCGGCCGCTTTCGCCTTCTCTTCTGCAGCTTTCGCTTCAGCCGCTTTTTGCGCGGCGGCTTTTTCCGCTGCCGCTTTGTCCGCAGCAGCTTTATCAGCGGCGGCTTTATCGGCAGTAGCTTTATCGGCAGCAGCTTTATCAGCGGCGCCCTTACTGGCGGCCGGTTTATTCTCCGCCGGCTTAGCGGCATCTTCAGCCGCCGCCGCGGTCGGCTGCGCGGCCGGCTCCATCGGCGTGCCCTGCAGCGCGCCGTTCAGCGCCTGAGCGAACTGATCCCAGCTGCAGTAGCCATTGCCGTCGGTCGGACAGCCTTCCAGCTGCAGCGTCACGCGCTTCGGCGGATTCTTCAGGCTCAGCACTTCGCCGTCGCGCAGCTGATCGGCGGTCTGGTAGACATATTCCAGCTTCAGCAGATCTTTATTGTTTTTCGCATCGTGCCAGCGTTCGAACACCAGCTGGCCGCCGATAGGCGTATTTTCCCAGGTGCCCGGCAGTTCATAAGGCTTAACCTGCAGCGCGCTCAGCAGCGAGGCGATATTCGAGTCGTGTCCGACCATCAGGGTGATTTTCGGCGCATTGGCTTTGTCCTCATCCACCAGCTGGCTGCGGATGTAGTCCACCAGCGGCGCGGCGACTTCGCGCGCGATGTCCGGGCTGGTGAAGAGCGCGTCCTGATAGCCGTTTTTGATCGCCGACAGGGTTTTCCACTGCTCTGGCGTTTTGATCTGGCCCCAGGCGACCTGCTCAAGCGGGAAGCCTTCATAATATTGCAGCGTGAAGGCGTCCATCAGCGAGTTGCCGACTTTCAGCGGGCCGCTTACGTTCGGCTCTTTGCCGTTTTCGGCGCTGAAGACGTTATCACCGCTGCTTAAATCGCACTGTTTTTTGTTGTTGCAGGCCGGCGCGGATTTGTAGTCGACAATCTTATCCAGCTGCTGCAGCGCAGGCTTCAGCGCCAGCTTTTCGTTTTCCGCCGTCATCGCCGCCAGCGCTTTCTTATTAAAGGCTTCGCTGTCGTCGGTGATCACCGGGTTAAACACCGGATCCATAGTGCCCATGGCGTCCTGATGGGTGACGGCGATATCACAGCCGGGGAACGCGCCGTTAACGAAGAACTGAGCCGTCGCGACGGTGCGCTGCAGGCTGTTGGCGTAGACGAAGACGTTGCTGCTGTCGGGACAGCTGCCGTTCTGCACCAGGCCCTGCTGCGCCAGCCACTGACGCGTATAGTTGCCCATGTAGACTTCCAGCACGCCGCCTTTGGTGGTGAGCTGTCCGCCCGGCACGCTCCACTGCGGCCAGCTTTTCTTCGTCGACTGTTCCAGCACGCTGCCATTATCGGCCAGCGGCGCGCGCAGGTTGTGGCGGCTAAACATCAGTACCTGTTGCAGCTGCATGTCGCCTTCAGCCGCCTGGGCCGCCATGCCAATCGGCAGCGCGGCGAGCACCGACAGTGCGCAAAGACTCAGTTTCTTGATCATTGTGCCTATTCCATTTATTCAGTAGAGAAACACTCTGGCTATCAACCGATTAGCTCTGATCAGAGCATAGTGGCCCACAGTGTAACCTAAGCTGGCCGCGAAATGCGCCCGATGTTTGCAAAAACGTGAATGGACTATAGCAGAGCAGGCCGAAAGCAGCCTGTGAAGCGCAGTGCGAGTAGCGGTCGAAAGGCAGAAATGCAACAGGCCAGCACATTGTGCTGGCCTGTCTGGTGTGGCGGAGGAAGAGAGATTCGAACTCTCGGATGGTTTCCCATCGGCGGTTTTCAAGACCGCTGCCTTAAGCCGCTCGGCCATCCCTCCGGGGTGATGCTTTTCACATCGGCAAAACGACATTGCCGCATTGCCTGTTCCTGCCTGAGCAGGAAAGTGGCGGAGGAGGAGAGATTCGAACTCTCGGATGGTTTCCCATCGGCGGTTTTCAAGACCGCTGCCTTAAGCCGCTCGGCCACCCCTCCGCAATGAGGCGCACTATAAACATCCCCCCGAAGGATGTAAAGCCTGTACGAATTCATTCGCCTGAAAAACAGCCAAAACGGCGTTATTCGTTGGCGAAATCGCCATTCCGCTCAGAGAAACAGCGATTTATCGCGTAAAGAAGGGTAAAACGCCTTTCCCGTTTTGCCCCCGCTGCGTATTCTCAGCGCAAACCTCGTGTTCTGATAAAGGAGCGCATTATGGACAGAATTATTACCTCGTCTTCACGGACATCGCTGCTCAGTACCCATAAGGTGCTGCGTAACACCTATTTCCTGCTCGGCCTGACGCTGGCGTTTTCCGCCGCGACCGCCACCGCCAGCACCGTGCTGGGCCTGCCTGGTCCGGGACTGATTTTAATGCTGGTCGGTTTTTACGGCCTGATGTTCCTTACCCATAAGCTGGCTGACAGCCCGATGGGCATTCTGGCGGCCTTCGCCTTCACCGGCTTTCTCGGCTACTGCCTGGGTCCGATCCTCAGCTCGTTTTTAGCCGCAGGCATGGCTGACGTGATTGCGCTGGCGTTAGGCGGCACGGCGCTGGTCTTCTTCTGCTGCTCGGCCTATGTCCTGACCACCCGCCGCGATATGTCTTTCCTGGGCGGTATGATGATGGCGGGCTTCGTGGTGTTGCTGGTGGCGGTCGTCGCCAATCTGTTCCTGCAGCTGCCTGCGCTGCACCTGGCGATCAGCGCGCTGTTTATTCTCTTTTCCGCCGGCGCCATCCTGTGGGAAACCAGCAATATTATTCACGGCGGCGAGACCAACTATATTCGCGCCACCGTCAGCCTCTACGTCTCGCTCTACAATATCTTTATCAGCCTGCTGAGCATTCTGGGCTTCGCCCGCAATGACTAGCGCTCACAGACGCAGGTAGCCTGAACGAAGAGCAAAGCGTCCCGCGACAGCTCATCCTGACCCCGCTTCGGCGGGGTTTTGCTTTTTCTGACGGCGCAATTTGGTAGAATGCCGCCGGATAACGCAGTCAGGAGCAAACGTGGAATTTAACGGTAAAACCATTGAGGTCGACGGCGAAGGCTATTTGAAACATCGCGACGACTGGAGCGAGGCGCTCGCACAACAGATCGCCGATAAAGAAGGTATCGCCATGAGCGACGCCCACTGGGAAGTCGTGCGTTTCGTGCGCGCGTTTTATCTGGAGTACAACACGTCGCCCGCCATTCGCATGCTGGTAAAGGCGATGGCGCAAAAGTACGGCGAAGAGAAAGGCAATAGCCGCTACTTGTTCCGTCTGTTCCCGGACGGCCCGGCGAAACAGGCGACTAAAATCGCCGGCCTGCCTAAACCAGCGAAGTGTCTCTGATCAACCGGTGGTGAAACGGCGCGGCGGCTCGGCGGGTTGATGCGGCTCCATTAATACCTTATCGACGCGCGCGCCGCGCGGCCCGCCCGCCTTCAGCCAGGCGATAAGCGCGTCAACCTTGTCCGGCTCGCCCCAGGCCAGCACCTCGACGCTGCCGTCATCCAGATTTCGCGCGTAACCCAGCACGCCAAGCTGCGACGCCTGCGCCTGGGTACTGTAGCGGAATCCTACCCCCTGCACTCTGCCGTGCACCCATATTTTATAACAGGCTGATGTCATCACTCTCTCCTGCCGCTGCGCGTTGCAATTTTCCGTTATCCGCCGGACAATGGCGCCTCATTTTTTCAGGTAAGCATAGCAAACTATGACCGTTCGATTGATTCTCGCTAAGGGACGTGAAAAATCCCTGCTCCGCCGCCATCCGTGGGTGTTTTCCGGTGCCGTCGCGCGCCTTGAAGGTAAAGCGCAACTGGGTGAAACCGTTGATGTCTGCGACCATAACGGCAAATTTCTCGCGCGCGCGGCCTGGTCGCCGCAGTCGCAAATTCGCGCCCGCGTCTGGAGCTGGCAGCAGGACGAATCAATTGATATCGCCTTCTTCGTACGCCGTTTCGAGCAGGCGCGGCAGTGGCGCGACTGGCTGGCGCAGAAAGATGGGCTTGACAGCTATCGCCTGATCGCCGGCGAATCTGACGGCTTGCCTGGCGTCACCATCGATCGCTTCGGCAATTTCCTGGTGCTGCAGCTGCTCTCTGCCGGCGCGGAGTATCAGCGCCCGGCGATTCTCTCCGCGCTGCAGCAGTGCTTTCCGCAGTGCGCTATCTACGATCGCTCCGATGTGGCGGTGCGTAAAAAAGAGGGTCTGGAGCTGACGCAGGGCCCGGTGACCGGCGAACTTCCGCCGCCGCTGCTGCCGATTACCGAACACGGCATGAAGCTGTTGGTCGATATTCAGGGCGGCCATAAAACCGGTTATTACCTCGACCAGCGCGACAGCCGTCTGGCGACGCGCCGCTATGCGCAGGATGCGCGCGTACTGAACTGCTTCTCCTATACCGGCGGATTTGCCGTATCGGCGCTGATGGGCGGCTGCCGCGAAGTAATTAGCGTGGATACCTCGCAGGAGGCGCTCGACGTGGCGCGCCAGAACGTCGAGCTCAACGAGCTGGATCTGTCACGCGCCCAGTTCGTGCGCGACGACGTGTTCAAACTGCTGCGCCGCTACCGCGACGCCGGCGAGAAGTTCGATCTGATTATCATGGATCCGCCGAAGTTCGTGGAGAACAAAAATCAGCTGGCAGGCGCCTGTCGCGGCTATAAAGATATCAATATGCTGGCGATGCAGCTGCTCAATCCCGGCGGCATCCTGATGACCTTCTCCTGTTCAGGTCTGATGGCGACTGAGCTGTTCCAGAAGATCGTGGCCGACGCCGCGCTGGATGCAGGCCGCGAAGCACAGTTTATCGAGCAGTTCCGTCAGGCGGCCGATCACCCGGTGATCGCCAGCTATCCTGAGGGTCTTTATCTTAAAGGTTTTGCATGTCGTGTGGTGTGACTTGAAAAAGCGCCTTCTGACGCCATATTGATCAGGAGGCAGTTTTTCTGGAGGTCACTATGATTGCCACTAAATTTGGTATTGGTCAGCAGGTTCGGCACCGCCTTTCGGGCGTGCTGGGCGTAATAGTCGATGTCGATCCCGAATATTCGCTGGATACGCCGAAGCTGGACGAGGTCGGCGCGACCGAAACGCTGCGCCGCGCGCCCTGGTATCACGTGGTAATGGAAGATGAAGAAGGCGATCAGGTGCACACCTATATCGCTGAGATTCAGCTTTCCGGCGAAACCAGTTCGGAGCATCCGGAACAGCCGGAGATGGACGAGCTGGCCGCATCGATTCGCCAGCAGCTGCAGGCCCCGCGCCTGCGCCACTGATCGCAGGCGGCATTCCTACGCCGCCTGTGATGCTACTGTTTCTGTCGCGTCACGCCCAGACGCGGAATTTCTATTTTAGGACAGCGATCCATAATCACGGTCAGACCCGCATCCTGCGCCAGTACGGCAGCCTGCTCGTTGATCACGCCCAGCTGCAGCCAGAGGGTATCCGCGCCCGCCGCGATCGCTTCCTGCGCCACGCCCCATGCTGCTTCTGAATTGCGAAACACGTCAACCATATCGATTTTGCCCGGAACCTCTTCCAGTTTCGCGTAGGCCGTCTGGCCCAGCAGCGTCTGCCCGGCCAGTTTCGGGCTTACTGGAATCACCTCGTAGCCCTGATCCAGCAGATATTTCATCACGCCGTAGCTCGGCCGGTCTGGACGATCGCTGGCGCCTACCAGTGCAATGCGCTGAGTGCGCGTCAACACGTCGCGAATCGTTTGATCGTTCATCTTTTTCTCCTTATTTCAGAGCATTAAATGTAGCGTCGCCTGTTAAGCGCGCCGCTCTTCAGAAAGCGGAATTTTGCACTGGCGCACAAAAATATATGTTCAAATGTAAATTTACTGCCATAATGTAAGAATTTGCTACACACAAAACTTTGCGCCCTATTCTGGAGTCTACATGAAACTCTCTCTGGCCGTGACGGGGTTGACTGTTCTCCTCGTCTCGGCAACCTGTCAGGCCATCACGCTGAAGCTTGATCCGCAGATCGATCTGCTGGTACTGGACGGGCGCAAAATTTCCGGTTCGCTGCTGAAAGGCGCCGACAGTCTTGAGCTGGAGCGCGGGCAGCATCAGTTTCTTTTCCGCGTCGAACAGCTGCGCGACGCGCGCAAAGACGCGTCGCTGCGCTATCAGTCTGCACCGATGATCGTCACCTTCAACGCCCAGGTTAAAACCATCACCATCCGCCTGCCCGCGCTGGAAAACCGTCGCGAGCGCCATCACTTCGATCGCACGCTCAATTTTCAGCTGGTCGACGAACACGGCAAAGAGATCGATATTCGGCGCGATCGCCTGCCGCTCTCTGCGGAAAGCGATATGGAAAAGGCGATGATCCTCTATAACCGCAACGGTCAGGTCGCCTCCGTGCCCCATTTCGCCGCCGTGCGCGACGGCGCGGCAAACCTGGCGCCCGTCGAGGCCGAATTCGTCTGGATAGACGAAGCGCAGTCGCCCGCGATTAAGCGCTGGTTTCATCGCTTCGATCAGGCGACCCGCCAGCAGTTTATGTCGCTGGTCAAATTGTTAAGGACAAGTTGATAGGCGGGAAAGACGCAGGGTAAACTCGTGCCACTCTTCTTCGCACGCGACTTCACCAGGACGTCTTTATGGAACAGACCACTCGCACGCTTGGCCTTAGCAAACATATCGCGCTCGTTGCGCATGACCACTGCAAGGCCTCGCTGCTCGACTGGGTAAAACAGAACCAGCCCACCCTTGAACCCCACACGCTTTACGCCACCGGCACCACCGGCAATCTGATTAATCGCCATACCGGACTGAACGTGAACGCGATGCTGAGCGGCCCGATGGGCGGCGATCAGCAGGTGGGCGCGCTGATCGCGGAAGGTAAAATCGACGTGCTGATCTTTTTCTGGGATCCCCTTAACGCGGTGCCGCACGATCCCGATGTTAAGGCGCTGCTGCGCCTCGCCACCGTCTGGAATATTCCGGTTGCCACCAACCGCGCCACGGCCAACTTTATTATTCAGTCGCCGCTGTTTGCCCAGACGGTGGAGATCGCCATCCCCGATTATCAGCGCTATCTGCAGGCGCGCCTGAGCTAATCAGGCTTTACGCAGCATCGGCACGCCGAGCTGACGAAACGCCTCGACAAAGCGTGAAGGCTGTTCGCGATCGTAGAGCATCCATACCTGCTGGCGCGCGCGCGTTAACGCCACATAGGCCAGACGCCGCTCCTCCGCATCCGGAAAATCCTCCGGCTGCGGCAGCAGTCCCTGCTCGATCACCGATTCGCGCGCCTCGGCGGGAAAGCCCTCTTTTCCCGCCTGCAATCCCAGCAGAATAACGAAATCCGCTTCCTGTCCTTTACTGGCGTGAATGGTCATAAAGTCGAGGTTGAGCTTCGGCCAGCGGGTTTTGGCTTTATCCAGCACATCCGGGCGCAGATGGTGATAGCGCGCCAGCAGCAGCACCCGCTCGTCCTGTTTCACGTAGCCGCTCAGCTTGTTCAGCAACGGCTCCAGCTGCTCCTGCGGCAGCAGGCCTGCGGCTTTTTTGCTGCCTTTGGTCAGGCTGTTGAGCGGCTTGCGCAGCTGGTGCGGGTTCTGCTGGACGAAGCGGTTAGCGATATCGCCGATGCGCTCGTTAAAGCGATAGGTGGTATCCAGCACGCAGCGATCGCCGTCGCCGAAGTAGTGATGAAAGGCGGTGGTCAGCGTCATCTCTGCGCCGGTGAAGCGATAGATCGCCTGCCAGTCGTCGCCCACGGCGAACAGCGTGGCGCGCTTGTTCTGCTGACGCAGCGCCGCAAGCAGGGCGGCGCGCTGCGGTGAGATATCCTGAAATTCGTCTACCAGGATATGCTTCCACGGGCTGATAAAGCGTCCCTTGTCGAGGATCGCCACGGCCTGATGGATCAGCCCGGAAAAATCGACCGCGCCCTCCTCTTTCAGCGCGCTTTTCCAGGCTTTCAGCAGCGGCGCCATCAGCTTCACTCGCTTGCTGAACAGCTCGCGCACCTCTTCCGGCGCGTCAGCGATCATCGCCGCCTGCGCGCCGCCGTGCATGCGCATCAGTCCCAGCCAGCGTTCGAGGCGCGACGCCAGCCGTTTCGCCAGCCGATCGTCCTGCCAGAAATGCCCTTCAGGCAGCTCCCACTCCAGCTCGTCGCGCAGCCAATGACGCCAGCCGTTCGCCTGCGCCTTCTTCTCGTCGCACTGCTGACGCCAGGTGTCGATCAGCAGCGCGTGACGCGCCGCGATATCGCTCTCCAGCTTGCTGACGACCGGCTGCTTATTGCTGCCTTCGCGGATAATGTGCAGCGCCAGCGCGTGAAAGGTGCGCGCCTGAATGTCGGCAACGCCCAGCCGTGATCGAATGCGATCGTTCATCTCTTCCGCCGCCTGCCGTCCAAACGCCAGCAGCAGAATCTGATCGGGCGCGGCCAGCTTGCGCCGCAGCAGCCAGCCCGCCCGCGCCACCAGCACCGAGGTTTTGCCGCTGCCTGCGCCAGCGAGCACCAGCACCGCATCTTCGCCGTTTACCACCGCTTCGCTCTGCGACACGTTGAGCGGCGAGGATTCCACCGTGGCGAAAAAGTCGTGATGCGCGCTGAGCATGCGCGCCGTCCAGTCGAGGTTGCGCTGGCGCAGCGCCGCGTCGCCCTGCTCCAGCCAGTGCTGGCAAAGCAGGTAAGGCTCGCGGCAGTCGCTGAACTCTTCCAGGCGCGCCAGCGGCAGCGGCAGCGCGGCGAACTGTTTCTCGATGGTGGCGCGCAGCACCTGCAGTTCGCTGCGTTTGATCCAGCGATCCTGCTCGCCGAAGCGCGCGATCTCCTGCCTGAGTTCGTCTAGCACCCCGGCGCAAATCGCGCTCATCTCGGTGCTCCACGCCTGCCAGGCCTGCAGCAGATAGTGGTAGAAACGCTGCGTCTCCTGCCATTCGGTGCCGTGCAGCCGCACCACTTTGTCGTCAGGGAGTAAAAATTCCAGCTCGCCCCAGACCATGCCGCGCTTGCAGCTGATATTGAGCAGCTCGTTGAAAGGAATCAGGTATTCGTGCCGGTCGCCGCTTACTTCCACCCCAGCCGCCAGCAGGCGTACCCGGTTATAGGGATGCTGGGCAAGCCGTTTGCCCATCGATGTCGCTTTGAGTTCCATGTCCATACCGTCGAACCTGGGAAAAGAATATCGGGAGTTTACCTGTCAGACTCTTGGCGCTCCAGCCTTAAAACAGGCTAAACTTGGCGGCACATCTTGCGGAAAGCAAAAGGAAAAAAACGCCATGCGCACTGTGTTGAACATTCTCAATTTTATTCTCGGCGGGTTTATCACCACCCTTTGCTGGCTGTTCGCCACGCTGGTGAGTATCGTCCTGATCTTTACCCTGCCGCTGACGCGATCCTGCTGGGAAATCACCAAACTCTCTCTGCTGCCTTACGGCAACGAGGCGGTGCACGTGGACGTGCTGCGCCCGGAGAGTAAAAGCGCGCTGCTCAACACCGGCGGCACCTTTCTTAATATTTTCTGGCTGATCTTTTTCGGCTGGTGGCTCTGCCTGACCCATATCTCCACCGGCATCGTACAGTGCATCAGCATCATCGGCATTCCGGTGGGCCTCGCCAACTTTAAAATCGCCGCCATCGCGCTCTGGCCGGTCGGCCGCCGCGTGGTCTCGGTTGAAGAAGCGCGTGCCGCGCGCGACGCCAGCGCCCGTCGGCGCTACTGAGGCCGCTATATGATGTCCAAAGCCTTGCCGGGCTGGCGCAACTATCTCTTTAACAGCAGCTGGCGTTATCTGCTGCGCATCTTTCTGGCGCTGACCGGCTGCGCGGCGGTGCCCTGGTGGCTGCATCAGATAGACTGGACCATACCGCTGACGCTCGGCGTGGTGGCCGCGGCGCTGGCCGATCTTGACGATCGCCTTACCGGTCGGCTGCGCAATCTGCTGATTACCCTGCTCTGCTTCTGTATCGCCTCGGTGTCGGTAGAGCTGCTGTTTCCCCATCCGCTGGCCTTTATGGCCGGTCTGGCGCTCTCCACCTGGGGCTTTATTCTGCTGGGCGCGCTCGGCCAGCGCTACGCCACCATCGCCTTTGGCGCGCTGCTGATTGCGGTTTACACCATGCTGGGCATCGGGCTCTTTTCGCAATGGTATATGCAGCCGATACTGCTGCTGGTCGGGGCGCTCTGGTACAACGTGCTGACGCTGCTCGGCCATTTGATGTTCCCGGTGCGGCCGGTGCAGGAACAGCTGGCGGGCAGCTACGCGCAGCTGGCGCAGTATCTTGAAGCCAAGGCGAATTTGTTCGATCCCGACGGCGAGGCGCAGGACGACGCCACCCTGATCCGCACCGCGATGGTCAACAGCCAGCTGGTTGCGCAGCTGAACCTGACTAAAAGCACGCTGCAGAGCCGCCTGCGCGGCGATCGCGGATCGCGCAGCACCCGCCGCAGCCTGCACTACTACTTTGTGGCGCAGGATATCCACGAGCGCGCCAGCTCCTCTCATCTGCAGTATCATCTGCTGCGCGACGACTGGCGCTACAACGAGATCCTGTTCCGCTTTCAGCGGCTGCTGAATATGCAGGCGCAGGCGTGCCGTCAGCTCTCTCAGTGCATTTTGCTGCGCGAGCGCTGGGAGCACGACCCGCGCTTCGAGCGCGCCTTCGATCGCCTGCAGACGGCGCTGGAGCGCCTGCAGCAAAACGAGCCTGACGCGCCTCATCTGCGCCCGCTGTTCTGGCTGTTGCGTAATTTGCGCGCCATCGATGCGCAGCTGGGATCGATAGAGTCCGAGCAGTCTTTAGCCAGCGAAAACCTGGCGGGGGATAACCGATTGTCGCGCGAAGGGCTCAGCGGCTGGAGCGACATTCGCCTGCGTCTAAGCCGACATATGACGCCCGCCTCGGCGCTGTTCCGCCACGCGGTGCGCATGACGGTGGTGCTCTGTATCGGCTACGGCTTTATTCAAATTACCGGCCTCGATCGCGGCTACTGGATCCTGCTTACCAGCCTGTTTGTCTGCCAGCCTAACTATAACGCCACGCGACGCAGGCTCGCGCTGCGTATCGGCGGTACGCTGGCGGGCATCGCCATCGGCCTGCCGGTGCTTTGGCTGGTGCCGTCGACCGAAGGCCAGCTGGTGCTGATCGTGGTCAGCGGCGTGCTGTTTTTCGCCTTTCGTCAGGTGCAGTACGCGCAGGCGACGCTTTTTATCACGCTGCTGGTGCTGCTCTGCTTCAATTTGCTGGGAGAGGGGTTCGAGGTGGCGCTGCCGCGCATCGTGGACACGCTGCTGGGATGCGCGCTTGCCTGGCTGGCGGTGGCGTTTATCTGGCCCGACTGGCGTTTTCGCCAGCTGCCCGCGGTAGCGGCGCGCACCCTGAATGCCAACTGCCGCTATCTGGATGCGATTATGGAGCAGTATCACCAGGGCAAAGACAACCGCCTCGCCTATCGTATCGCGCGCCGCGACGCCCACAACGCCGATGCGGAGCTGGCTTCGGTGGTTTCCAATATGAGCGGCGAGTCGCGGACGCAGCAGAAACATAAAGAGTCCGCTTTCCAGCTGCTCTGCCTTAACCACTCGTTCCTGAGCTATATCTCTGCGCTGGGCGCACACCGCGATAAGCTGAACGACGGCGCGCTGCTAACGCTGCTCGACGATACGGTCTGCTATGTCGAAGATGTACTGCAAACCGACGTAGTGAGCGACGCCGAAGCGGAAACGATGCAGAGCGCGCTAACGCAGCGCATTAGCGATATGGCTGCCAATCAGGAGACGCGCGCTCCGCTGGTGCTGCAGCAGCTCGGCTTGCTGGTCGCCCTGCTGCCGGAGATTGCCCGTCTGCGCCGGACGCTGGCGCAGCCCTAAGAGGCATCGCCTTTTAACGTCTCCTGATACCATTCATTCAGTTGCGCCCTGACCGTTTGCGGCAGGGCGGCTTCATGGCGCCCTTCTATCGCCCCTTCCAGCGCCAGCAACGTTTTAAAGCCGATATGCTGGTTGATCGCTCTGAGCCTGAGCCAGCACCGTTTTGATCCCAGCTCTCTCAGATGGCGCACGGTCCTCACGCCCGCCTCGTGCAGCAAGAGCTCCATGCGCAGGCTAAGATTGGGCAGATCTTTCAGCCGCAGCGGCCGCTGCCTGGCCAGCGTCTCCTGTCGGGCGGTGCGCAGCGAAGCGGCGGAGAGCGACAACAGCTGGTCAGGGTCGCTCCAGAGCGCGTCATCGACGCGATAGTAGTTAAGGCTCACCTCGGCGCCGCGCTTGCGAAACACCAGCGGCTGCATCGGCTGCTGCGCCGCATATTCCCGCAGCGCTTCGCTGGCGCGCAGGTAGAGCGCGTCGTCGTTGACCAGAGCGAAAACCACTTTTTCCACCGCCAGCGCATAGCCGCCGAACTGAGTGCGCGACTCGATGTGGCCTAGCGCGGCCAGACGACTGCGGGACCGTTCTACAACAGGGTGCTGTTTTTTCATGACACGCTCTCCTTGTGTGCAATTAATAAAAAGCCATCACTATCAACCCGTTAGAGATATAGAAAAAATTAATTAAGGGTTCAATTAATTCTTTTGTTTGAGCCCGACCTTCTCCCTTTTTTGCGAGCCGTTTTCCAAATTTGAGGTTGATCTTTATCCAGGAAGCCATTACTGTATATCCATACAGTCCAATGCTGAGTGGTTAACTTATGCGCACCCAACACTTTAATAATGCAGGCTTCGCTCACCGTCACGTATCCGCTTCCAAACCGTCGCAGCACAGCGGCTGGATTACGGAACTGCGCTATAGCGAACAGCCTGGCATGATGCAAATGTTGCTGCTGCCGTTACTGCAACAGCTCAGCCAGGAGTCTCGCTGGCAGCTGTGGCTGACGCCCGCGCACAAGCTCAATCGCGCCTGGCTGCAGCAGTCGGGTCTGCCGCTGGAAAAAAGCATGCACGTCGCGGACTCCGAGCGTTGTACCTCTGTCGAGGCGATGATTAAAGCTTTGCGCACAGGGAATTACAGCGTCGTGCTGGCGTGGATACCTTACGATCTGGATGAGGAAGAGCGGCGCGAATTAGAACAGGCTGCGGCAGAAGGCAAAGCGCTAGGGTTGATTATGCGTCCAAATGGGACGACCGAACCCACGCTGCGACCAAATAAAGGACTAAAAATTCAGTCGGATTTGTTTCATTAAGTAAAAATAGGATTTTTCTCGCGCCATTTACCTTTTTTGTTTCAGCTAAACCACTGATTCTTTTCCCTCCAGCTTTGACAATGGTTTAGCTGCATTTTGCCTTAAAGCGCGACGGCATTAAGGCCGGGCGAAATGTTAGAATATGTGTATAAAGCCCTGTTTTTTTGCAGCATCCCCTCACATCATACTTGTAACTTTCCAATCTCGTTGTAGACTTTACCTCGCCAGGGTGCTCAATAATCTCCGTTTTTTAATCGGTAGAGTCATAAGCGAGCGTATTAACCCGGCGAAGGATTACAACCAAGAGCATCCCTTTTTGCTCATTGCCTATTTGGATGATAACGAGGCGCAAAATGAAAAAGACAGCTATCGCAATTGCAGTGGCACTGGCTGGCTTCGCTACCGTAGCGCAGGCCGCTCCGAAAGATGACACCTGGTATACCGGTGCTAAACTGGGCTGGTCTCAGTATCACGATACTGGTTACTACGGTAACGGTTATGGCAACAACAATGGCCCGACTCACGAATCTCAGCTTGGCGCTGGTGCATTCGTAGGTTACCAGGCTAACCCGTACCTGGGCTTCGAGCTGGGTTACGACTGGCTTGGCCGTATGCCGAACAAAGGCACCGTAAACAACGGCGCATTCAAAGCACAGGGCGTTCAGCTGGCTGCTAAACTGAGCTATCCGATCACTGACGATCTGGATGTCTACACCCGTCTGGGTGGTATGGTATGGCGCGCTGACGCAACTCAGAACAACGCTGTCAACGGCCGCATCAGCGACCACGACACCGGCGTTTCTCCGCTGGCAGCAGTGGGTGTTGAATACGCTCTGACTCAGAACTGGGCAACTCGTCTGGACTACCAGTGGGTTAACAACATCGGCGACGCACAGACCGTTGGCGCACGTCCTGACAACGGCATGCTGAGCGTAGGCGTTTCATACCGCTTCGGTCAGGATGAAGCAGCACCGGTTGTAGCTCCGGCTCCGGCTCCGGCTCCAGTTGTTGAAACCAAGCGTTTCACCCTGAAGTCTGACGTGCTGTTCACCTTCAACAAATCTACCCTGAAGCCGGAAGGCCAGCAGGCTCTGGATCAGCTGTACAGCCAGCTGAGCTCAATGGATCCGAAAGACGGTTCAGTTGTCGTTCTGGGCTTCACTGACCGCATCGGCTCTGAGCAGTACAACCAGAAACTGTCTGAGAAACGCGCTCAGTCAGTGGTTGATTACCTGGTATCTAAAGGTATCCCGTCTAACAAGATCTCTGCACGTGGCATGGGCGAATCTAACCCAGTTACCGGCAACACCTGTGACAGCGTGAAAGGCCGTCAGGCTCTGATCGACTGCCTGGGTCCGGACCGTCGCGTAGAAATCGACGTGAAAGGCATCAAAGACGTTGTAACTCAGCCGCAGGCTTAAGTTACTCCGTAAGAAAAAACCCCGCAAAGCGGGGTTTTTTTATGTCTCTTTTCTGGCTTTTAACGCGCCGCGCTAGTCGCTGCCCGTTTCTGATTTGCCGAGAATCGCCTGTAGATCCTGTTTCAGACTCGACATCTGGGTAGCGTACTTCTCTTTACGTTCGGCATCTTCGATCAGCTGGACGATAGTTTCCGACAGCGTGCAGCCGCGACGCTGCGCCAGCCCCGCCAGACGCTGCCACACCAGATACTCCAGGTCGATCGACTTCTTACGCGTATGCTGATGCTCAGCGTTGAAGTGCCGCTTGCGACGCGCGCGAATTGTCTGTTTCAGCCGATTATCCAGGTCCGGATGAATATGTTGCGCGATCCATTCAGCCACATCGACCGGACGGTTTTCCATTGAGAGCAGTTCATCCACGGCTGCCTGCGCGGCGCTGAGTTCAAGATGACGCGTGATCAGCTCGCCTTCCCGGTGCTTCTTCACCAGGTATTTCCATTTCCATCCACTTTCAAGATTTTCGAGTTGTTGGTATTTCATCGGAATCTCATCGTGACCGCGTAACAAACTTAGAATAACAGTTTTTTTGCTGGATGCAGTAAGGAAAAAGGCGTTGTATGTCTCAGGGTTAATCCGAACCATGCAGTGCTTAACAAAGGGGTTTACTGTATAATCCCGCTTTTCTTTAATTAACCAAATGCGATTATTTTGACCAGCTCCCAACTTTCCTGGCAAGACCTGCAGCCGAATATTACCGGATACGCGTCCGTTTTCTCCCGTATTACCGAAGAAGAGACCGATAGCCTGGCGACGGTACAGCCGCGTTTGCTGAATGCGCTGGCCTGCCTCGATCAGCAGAGCGAGGGCTTTCCCCTTCTGCTGGTGTGTAGTCAGGAGAACCTGGACTACCTGGCGCTTATCGCGCGCCAGATGGAGCGTATCGCCGACGAATCCACTGAACTGTTCGGCGGACATTATCATATCATCGCGGATAACGTGACCCTTCAGCCGCCCGGCGATGCCTCGCATCCCTTTACCGGCAGCGGTCAGGTTCAGTTCGCAGAGTGGATTGAAAACGATCAGCTGTTCGGTTGCGTGCGCCTGCATCGCGACCGACTGCAGCTTGAGCCGGGCCTGATTCACCGCGCCAACGGCGGAACGCTGGTGCTGTCGCTGCGCACCCTGCAGGCGCAGCCGCTGCTGTGGCTGCGGTTGAAACGCGCTATCCAGCTGGGCCGTCTGGAATGGCAGTCGCCCGATGAACGTCATCCTCTGCCGGTCTCTGTTCCCCCGCTTCCGCTTAGCCTGAAACTGGTGCTCTGCGGCGACCGCGATGCGCTGGCGGCGTTTCAGGAGAGCGATCCTGAACTGCACGAGATGGCGATCTATACTGAATTCGAAGAGAACATGCAGATCGTCGATGAAGACGACATGCTCGCCTGGTGCCGCTGGGCGCAGGATGTCGCGCTGCAGGCGGGACTGCCCGCTCCGCAGGCCGATTTCTGGCCGCCGCTGATCCGCGAAGCGGTGCGTTACACCGGCGATCAGGAAGTGCTGCCGCTCTGCCCGCGCTGGCTGCTGCGTCAGATGCGCGAAGCCTTCGCGCAGGAGAATGCGCTTAATGAGGCGGCGCTGATCAGCGCCCTTGACGTGCGCACCTGGCGCGAAGCCTTCCTCGCCGAGCGCATGCGCGACGAAATTCTGCTGAAGCAGATCCTGATTGAAACCGAAGGCGAAGTCGTCGGTCAAATCAACGGTCTTTCCGTGGTGGAGTTTCCGGGCCATCCGCGCCCGTGGGGCGAACCTTCGCGCATTACCTGCGTAGTGCATCCGGGCGACGGCGAGTTTACCGACGTCGAACGCAAAGCTGAACTAGGCGGCAATATCCATGCCAAAGGCATGATGATTATGCAGGCGTATCTTATCGCCGAGCTGGAGCTCGATCAGCAGTTGCCCTTCTCGGCCTCGCTGGTGTTTGAACAATCCTACTCGGAAGTCGACGGCGACAGCGCCTCTCTGGCGGAACTCTGCGCTCTCGTCAGCGCGCTAGCGAATCAGCCGATTAATCAGCAGATTGCGGTAACCGGATCGGTCGATCAGTTCGGCAACGTTCAGCCGGTAGGCGGCCTGAATGAGAAGATTGAAGGCTTCTTCACTATTTGCAACGAGCGCGAACTGACCGGACAGCAGGGCGTGATTATTCCGGCGTGCAATGTGCGTCACCTCTGCCTGAGTCAGGATGTGGTCGACGCCGTTGAACAGGGCCGTTTTCATATCTGGGCGATCGATCGCGCCGATGAGGCGCTGCCGCTGCTGACCGGCGTGGTCTGGCACAGCGAAGAGGATAACGGTGACGCGCTGCTGCGCCGGATCCAGGATCGTATTACCCAACTCAATCAGCAGGAAGCGAGTCATCGCCCCTGGCCGCTTCGCTGGCTAAACTGGTTCAACCAGAACTGATTGAATTGCTCAGCGTACAGCTGTTCGCTAAACTTCGTGCTTCACTAAAACAAGGCTTATTGAAAACATGGTTGATAAACGCGAATCCTATAGCAAAGAGGACCTGATTGCGTCAGGTCGCGGTGAACTGTTTGGCGAGAACGGTCCGCCGCTTCCGTCAGGCAACATGTTGATGATGGACCGCGTGGTCAAGATGACCGAAGATGGCGGTAAGTTCGACAAAGGTTTCGTTGAAGCCGAGCTGGATATCAATCCGGACTTATGGTTCTTTGCCTGCCACTTTATTGGCGATCCGGTGATGCCGGGCTGTCTCGGTCTGGATGCGATGTGGCAGCTGGTCGGATTCTATCTGGGATGGCTGGGCGGCGAAGGCAAAGGCCGCGCGCTGGGCGTCGGCGAGGTGAAATTCACGGGCCAGGTGCTGCCTACCGCGAAAAAAGTGACCTACCGCATTCACTTCAAGCGCGTCATTAACCGTAAGCTGGTGATGGGCGTCGCCGATGGCGAAGTCTTCGTCGATGGTAACCTGATTTACTCTGCCAGCGATCTGAAAGTCGGTCTGTTCAAAGACACCAACGCTTTCTGATAGCGCAAATGAAAACCTCCGCCAGCGCGGAGGTTTCTTCCTTTTCCTGACGGTCGATTACACCGTAACCGCCCTGTCCTCCATGGCTTGTCGCCAACCTCCCAACCAGTGAGACTTAGCCTCAATCATCTGATACGGACACATCTCTTTTGAGCGTCCTGTAATACCGGCCTGGTAGCCACGTGCATGAGCGCGTTCAAGGCGGTCTCGTTTCTGTCTCTTCATACTCCGTATCCCTCATATCAGGTCTGTGGAATCTGGTGGAAAGAAATAGAGTGGCGAATTATTACTCAGCCACCATTAAGTTCTACCTGCCCTGCCTCTAAAGGTCAATGCGCAAATTTCACGCCAGTGTCATCATCTTGACGCTAAATCTTCATGATTTCGCTGTCGCGCAGGCGGGCAGATGCCCTTATCGTCTTGAAGCGGCAATAAAAAAGCCCCCGACCGCCGTCGCATTTCGCTGACGACAACCAGGGGCTGAGCAACATCTTTAGCAAATTTTATTCTGTGGTTATCGCTGCATTGGCGATTTGCTGCGCAGTTTGCTGCCAGCCGATAGCCAGAGTACGTACCAGCGCGTCATAGCCATCGTCGTTCTGCGGCAGCGCCAGGTCGAATCCCTGCTTCACCACATGACCATTATGCTGTAGCACCCATTCGCCGCTTACCACGGCGCGCCCGTCATAGCGGCCCTGGAATCCGGTCACCGTCACGCTCAGCGTGTCATGCTTTTCGCCCAGCGGCGCGGCGGAAACCAGCCGGCCCGGCAGCGCCTTGCTCAGGTTCGCCACCAGCGTTTGCTGGAGCTGCTGATCCAGCGGGCTGGCCCAGAGATTATTGGCGGCGATAACGTACTTCACGTCGCTGGTCTGATAGACCAGGCCATTGCCCGCCAGGTAATCAGGCACCGCCACCTGCTGAACCCACAGCGCCGGCGGCTGCGCGTCGTCGCCGCTGCGTACCTGCATCGCCGCCGGCTTCGACGGCAGCTGGTAGTAGGTGTTATCGATGGTGCTGCTGCATGCGCTTAACAGCAGCGCGGCGCAAAAGACGGCTCCTTTTCTCACTGTTTCGCCCTCTTTGGCTGTGGATCCTGACCCGGTTTGGCCTCGAAGACCAGCGCGTTGCTCTTGGTATTAAGGGTTTTCAATACCGGCTGCAGTTCGCGCAGCACCTGATCGAGTCGCTGCATATCGCCCACCAGCTTGTTATAGGCCGGTGAGCCAGGCTGCAGCCCCTTCATGCTGCGATTCAGCTCGCGCAGCGTTTGCTGCATATCTTCTGGCAGCGTCTTCATCGCCGGGCTGGCGGTGATCTGATTGAGGTTTTTCAGCGTGCCCTGCATTTCACGCAGCGTGCGCTGGCTCTCTTTCAGCGTGCCGGTCGCCTCGGTCACCACGTTGTTAAGCGGCAAGGCGTTGATCTTGTCGAGCGCCGCCACCAGTTTTTGCTGGATCTGGCTCAGGCCGCCGCTGGTGGTCGGAATGATCTCGTAGCCTGCGATTTTGTTCGGGCCTTTATAGGCCGGCACGTTATCGTAGAAGTCGAGGTCGATATAGAGCGAGCCGGAGAGCAGGTTGCCGGTTTTCAGCGAGGCGCGCAGGCCGCGTTTTTTGCCGTCCTGCAGATGCTGCTCCAGGTTAAAGTCCTGACCCAGTCTGGCGGTAAAGCGGTCAGGCTCAATGCGGATCAGCACCGGCACGCGATAATCGTTATTCAACGCCTGATTCACCCCTTCGGTCATAAAGGGCGCCTGCGCCACCGTACCCAGACGGATGCCGCGGAACTCGACCGGCGCGCCCACCTGCAGGCCGCGAATCGAATCGGTGAAGAACATCAGGAAATCGACGTGATTAGTGTAGAGCGAATCCTGGATGCTGCGCTGATCGTCGAACAGATGATAGTCGGCGTTGTTCGCTGCCGCCTGGCCTAAATCCCAGCCGTCCGGCACGTCGAAACTGACGCCGCCGCTGAACAGCGTAGTCAACGAGCCCATCTCGACGCGCATGCCCGATGCCGACATATCCACCGCGATGCCGCTGTCCTTCCAGAAACGTACATTGGTGGTCACCAGCCGATCGTAGGGCGCGGCGATAAACAGCTGGTAGGTCATCATACGCTTATCGGTATCGAAGGTGCTGGTCTCCACGGTGCCGACGCGATAGCCGCGGAACAGTACCGGATCGCCGGCGTTGAGCTGTCCCGCTTTTTTGCTGTCGAGCGTAATGCGGATGCCTTTGGCGTCCGGCGGCGCCAGCGGCGGCGCGTCGAGCAGCTCATAGCGCTCTTTCGGCTCCTCTTTTTTGCCCGGCTGCAGTTCGATATAGGCGCCGGAGAGCAGCGTATTCAGACCGGTTACCCCTTCGCGACCAATCTGCGGCTTCACCACCCAGAACACGCTGTCGCCGTGCAGCAGCTTTTCCATGCCGGAGTTGAGCCGCGCGGTGATTTCAACGTGATGCAGGTCGTCGGTCAGCTCCGCTTTTTCCACCACGCCGACGTCAACGCTGCGGCTTTTGATGGTGGTTTTCCCCGCTTCGATACCTTCCGCGTTTTCCGTAATCAGGGTCACTTCCGGCCCGAGGTGGCTGAAGTGGTAAAACAGGATCCATCCACCGATCAACAGCGTCACGATGGGGACAATCCAGACCGGCGACCAGCGTTTGATCTGGTCGACTTTGGCATGGCCGTGGTTACTTTCCGTCAAGGCGCGGCTCCTTTGTAGTGTGTTCCCGTACGCGATCCCAGGTCAGGCGCGGGTCAAACGTCATGGCGGCGATCATGGTAAGGATTACCACCAGCGCAAACAGCAGCGCACCCGTTGCGGGATAAACATTCATCAGTTGCCCCATGCGCACCAGCGCAGAGAGCACGGCGATAACAAACACGTCGATCATCGACCAGCGGCCGACAAATTCAACGATTTCATAAATCAGATGCATCCGTTCGCTGTCGCGCTGGCCGCGCCCGCTGGCGTTCCAGCAGAGCCAGCCAATCGCCAGCATCTTCAGCGACGGCACCATAATGCTGGCGATAAAAATCACCAGCGCTACCGGATAGGATCCGTCGCTCCAGAGCAGGATTACGCCCGCCATAATGTTAGACGGATAAGGCGTGCCGAGGGTTTCGGTCACCATAATCGGCAGCAGGTTGGCGGGAATATAGATGATCAGCGAGGTAAACAGCAGCGCCAGCGTCCACTGCAGGCTGTGCTTGCGGCGCGGCGCGGCGATCACACCGCAGCGCGGACAGTCGGGATGGTCCGCGGCCAGGATCGCGGTGCAGCACGGACAGGAGCGCAGCCCCTGCTCCAGCCCGCTGACGCCTTTCTCCGGCGCATGCGGCAGCGGCGGCATCGGCGCGATCTGCTGCCACAGCCAGCGTCGATCCACGCACTGAAAGGCGCGCAGCTGCAGCAGGCAGAACAGGCACCAGGGCCAGAAGCTGGTCTCCAGACCGATATCGCCGTAGGCCATTAGCTTGACAAAGCTGACCAGCACGCCGGCCATAAAGATCTCCGCCATGCCCCAGCTGCGCAGCTGGAACAGGATGCGCGCCAGCCCCAGACGCAGGCTGACCGGCATCGGTATGCGGTTCACCAGCAGAATAATGGTCAGCATACAGAGCGCAGGGATCGCCTGAACGAATGCCAGAAACAGCGTGGCCAGGCTGCTGTAATCCTCCGACACCATCACCTTCGGGATCTCCAGCAGCGAGATCTGGCTGCTGAGGCCCGCGACCTTCATGGTGATAAAGGGAAACAGGTTGGCCAGCAGCAGCATAAACAGCGCCGCCAGCGCGTAGCCGGTCGGCCGTTTGCGCGGCTCGGGCCAGTTCGCGGTCAGCACCGAATGGCAGCGCGGGCAGGACGCACGGCTGCCCTGCGGCACGTCCGGCAGTTTTACCATTAAATCGCACTGTGGACAGAGCATCCACGCCTGACTTTCAGCGGCTGAACACATCCCGACTCCCTTATGGTTACGCGCCGTTTTTCAGCGCTTCCAGCTCTTCCCAGCGAGCGAACGCCGTTTCCAGCTCCTGCTCGGTCTGCGCCAGCGCATCCAGCACCGGTTGAGTCTGGTCATGCGGCTGGCTGAAGAAGTCAGGATGGCTCATTTTCGCCTGCAGCTCGCCGATGCGCGCCTCCAGCGACTCCAGCTTCTGCGGCAGCTGCTCCAGCTCTCGCGTCAGGTTATAGCTTAGCTTGCCGCCGCCGCGTTTCGCGCCGTCAGCTTTGTCCGCCGCCGGTTTCGCCGCAGCGGCAGGCTTGTTTCCCTGGGCGCTTTTCTGCTGTTTGTAGGCGGCGCGCTGCTGCTGCGCGTCGTGATAGCCGCCGACGAAGCTGCCGATTTCGCCGTTGCCTTCGAAAATCCAGCACTCGGTCACGGTGTTGTCGACGAACTGACGATCGTGGCTCACCAGCAGCACGGTGCCCTGATAGCCGTCGATCAGCTCTTCCAGCAGCTCCAGGGTTTCGACGTCGAGGTCGTTGGTCGGTTCATCGAGGATCATCAGGTTGCTGGGACGCAGGAAGAGGCGTGCCAGCAGCAGGCGGTTGCGCTCGCCGCCGGAGAGCGCGCGCACCGGCGTCATGGCGCGTTTCGGATGAAACAGGAAGTCCTGCAGGTAGCCGAGCACATGGCGCGGCTTGCCGTTCACCATCACCTCTTGCTTGCCTTCCGCCAGGTTATCCATCACGGTGCGATCGGGATCCAGCTCGGCGCGATGCTGGTCGAAATAGGCGACTTCCAGCTTGGTGCCGCTGTGCACGCGGCCGCTGTCGGCCTTCAGCTGCTGCAGCATCAGACGCAGCAGCGTGGTTTTGCCGCATCCGTTCGGGCCGATGAGCGCGATCTTGTCGCCGCGCTGCACCTGCGCGGAGAAGTCATGCACCAGCGTCTTGCCGCCCACGCCATAGTTGACGTGCTCCAGTTCGAAAACGATTTTGCCCGAGCGCGACGCTTCGCCCACCTGCATATTGGCTTTGCCCATCACTTCACGGCGCTCAGAGCGTTCGCGGCGCAGCGCTTTCAGCGCGCGTACGCGGCCCTCGTTGCGGGTGCGGCGCGCCTTGATGCCCTGACGGATCCACACCTCTTCCTGCGCCAGCTTGCGGTCGAATTCAGCGTTCTGCATCTCTTCCACACGCAGCGCCTCTTCCTTGCCTTCAAGGTAGAGATCGTAGTTGCCAGGCCAGGAGACCAGCTTGCCGCGATCGAGGTCGACGATGCGCGTCGCCATATTGCGGATAAACGAACGGTCATGGGAAATAAAAACGATGCTGCCGCTGAAGGTCTTCAGGAAGGTTTCCAGCCAGTCGATGGTTTCGATATCGAGGTGGTTAGTCGGTTCGTCCAGCAGCAGCACGCGCGGGTTGCTCACCAGCGCGCGGCCCAGCGCCGCTTTGCGCAGCCAGCCGCCCGACAGCGACGACAGCTCGGTATCAGGCTCCAGACCGATCTGCTGCAGCACGTCGTTGATGCGGCTCTCCAGCTGCCACAGATTGTGGTGGTCGAGGATAGTCTGCAGGCGTCCCATCTCGTTGAGATTTTTCTCGCTGGGATCGAGCATCACCGCATGCGAAATTGCGTGATAGGCTTTGAGGTGTTCGGCCTGCTCTTCCACGCCTTCCGCCACGAAGTCATAGACGGAGCCGGTAATATTGCGCGGCGGATCCTGCTGCAGACGCGCCACCACCAGGTCCTGCTCAAAAATGATGCGGCCGTCATCCAGCGGCTGCTCCCCGTTAATGATTTTCATCAGGGTCGATTTGCCTGCGCCGTTACGGCCGACCAGACAGACGCGCTCGTTCTCTTCGATATGCAGCTCGGTGTTGTCGAGCAGCGGCGCATCGCTGAATGAGAGGTAAGCGCCGTGAATACTGATTAATGACATCTGAACTTATTCCTTACCGGCGTGAGTAATCAGCCAGCAGTTGTGAATTTGACGGTTGCGGGCAAAATCCTGCGACAGGGTTTTCTGGGTAATGTCCTGCGCCTTCAGGCCCAGCGACGCCAGACCCTCAAGATCCATTTTAAAGCCGCGCTTGTTGTTGGAGAACATGACGGTGCCGCCCGCGCGCAGCAGGCGTTTCAGGTTGCGCATCAGCATAATATGATCGCGCTGCACGTCGAAATCCTCTTCCATGCGTTTGGAGTTGGAGAAGGTCGGCGGATCGATAAAGATCAGATCGAACGTCTCGTCGCTCTCGCGCAGCCAGCTCAGGCAGTCGGCCTGCATCAGACGATGCTGTCGGCCGGTCAGCCCATTCAGACGCAGGTTGCGCTCCGCCCACTCCAGATAGGTGCGCGACATGTCAACCGTGGTGGTGCTGCGCGCGCCGCCCAGCCCGGCGTGCACGCTGGCGCTGCCGGTATAGGAGAAGAGGTTGAGGAAATCTTTATCCTTGCTCATTTTGCCGAGCATATGGCGCGCGATGCGGTGGTCGAGGAATAGCCCGGTGTCCAGGTAGTCCGTCAGGTTAACCAGCAGGCGCGCGTTGTACTCCTGCACTTCGAAGAAATCGCCCTTCTCGCCTAGTTTCTGATACTGATTCTTGCCTTTCTGCCGCTCGCGCGTTTTCAGCACCAGACGGTTGGCGGGCAGTTCCAGCACGCTAAGCGTCGCGCCGATAACGTCGAACAGGCGCTGGCGCGCTTTCGCGGCGTCAATGGTCTTGGGCGGCGCGTACTCCTGCACCACCACCCACTCGCCGTAGCGATCCACCGCCACGTTGTACTCCGGCAGATCGGCGTCATAGAGGCGATAGCAGGCGATACCTTCCTGACGCGCCCACTTCTCCAGCTTCTTCATGTTCTTACGCAGGCGGTTAGCGTAATCCTCGGCGATCTGCGCGCCGTTTTCGCTGCTGTTTTCCGCCAGCTGATAATTCTTCTGCACGCACTCGATCGGGCCGTTTTTCGCCTTGAACTGGCGCTCCGCGCGCAGCTGCAGGCAGCTCAGCAGTTCAGGCGAACCGCTGAAGAGCGACAGGGTCCAGCCGCCGAAGTGCTGTTTCATGATGCGACCGAGCTGGCTGTGCAGCGCGATCAGCGCCGGCTCGCTCTCCAGACGTTCGCCGTAAGGCGGGTTGCTCAACACCGTGCCGCGCTGCTCGCCCGGCAGCGGATTTTTCAGCTGCAGCACATCCTGACGCGCGAAGGTAAAGAGATCGGCGACGCCGGCGCGCCGTGCGTTAGCCTGCGCCCATTCCAGCACGCGCCCGTCGCTGTCGTAGCCGAAGAAGCGCGCCTGCGCGGCGGCGGTGCCAGCGCGCGCGCGCTGCTGCGCCTCGCTTTTCACCTCGCGCCACAGCGCGTCGTTATGCTGACGCCAGTGGGTGAAGCCCCAGCGGCTGCGCAGCAGGCCTGGCGCGCGATCGCAGGCGATCAGCGCTGCCTCGATCAGCAGCGTGCCGGAGCCGCACATAGGATCGAGCAGCGGCGTGGTTGGCTGCCAGCCGGAGCGCAGCACGATCGCCGCCGCCAGGTTCTCCTTGAGCGGCGCCTGGCCGGTCTGCTGACGATAGCCGCGCTGATGCAGCGCGTCGCCGCTCAGATCCAGCGCGATGCTGGCGCGATCTTTATTCAGCCAGACGTTGATGCGGATATCCGGCTGCTCGCGATCCACATTGGGACGCGGCAGTTTCTGGCGGGTAAAGGAGTCGACAATTGCGTCCTTGACCTTTAACGCGCCAAACTGGCTGTTGCGAATTGATTCGTTGGTGCCGCTGAAGTGCACCACGAAGGTATGCTGACTGCCGAACAGTTCGGTCCAGTCGATGCTCTGTACGCCGACATAGAGATCGAGATCGCTGTAGACGCCGAATTCGCCGAGCGGCAGCAAAATACGCGACGCCAGCCGGCTCCACAGCAGACTCTGATACATCGTACGGTCATCGGCTTCAAAGTGAACGCCTCCCTGTACCACCTGCAGATCCTGCGCGCCCAGCGCGTCCAGCTCACTTTTCAACAGCTCTTCGAGCCCACGCGCCGTACTGGCAAAGAGAGAATTCATATCGTCACTATTACTCTTGAGAAAATTGCTGCGCATTATACCCTAATTACGCCTCATTGTTGGAAAGCTACGCGCGCGCCTCTCACCGGGTCGATCACGAGGCTATAGCGTCCCGACGCCATGTATCATAAAGTTAGCTTCTTTTGCCGCCCACGCCCGCTTCTCTGGAGATCGCCATGCTTACGCTGTCCCGTCTGTTCATTCATCCGGTCAAATCGATGCGGGGTGTACACCTCTCTCATGCGCAGGCGCTGGAGAGCGGACTGGCTTTCGACCGCATTTTTATGGTGACGGATCTGGACGGCACCTTTATTACCGCGCGCCAGTATCCGGAGATGGTGCGCTTTACCCCAGCGCTGCTGACCGACGGCCTCTCTCTGCAGGCGCCCGACGGCAGCCAGGCGATGATCCGCTTCAGCGATTTCGCCGCGCAGGAGGCGCCGACGGAAGTCTGGGGCAACCATTTTACCGCGCGCATCGCCCCCGACGCCATCAACGCCTGGCTCAGCGCCTTTTTTCCGCGCCCGGTGCAGCTGCGCTGGGTTGGGCCGCAGCCGTCGCGCCGGGTGAAACGCTTTACCGAGGTGCCGCTGGGTTTCGCCGACGGTTTCCCTTTTTTGCTGGTTAACACCGCCTCGCTGCAGGATCTGCAGCAGCGCTGCCCGGCCAGCGTGCGCGCCGAGCAGTTTCGCGCCAACCTGATTGTGAGCGGCGCGCCGGCCTGGGATGAAGACAGCTGGGCAACGGTGCAGATCGGCAGTGTGATCTTCGACGTGCCCAAACCCTGCAGCCGCTGCGTCTTTACCACCGTCGGCACCGAAAGCGGCCGCAAGCATCCAGACGGGGAGCCGTTAAAAACCCTGCAGGGCTTCCGCAGCGCGCAGGACGGCAGCGGCGATATCGACTTCGGCCTGAATTTGATTGCGCGCGGCAGCGGCATCGTTCGCGTCGGAGACGAGGTGCAGGTGCTGGCGCGCCATACGCCGCGCGCCTACGGGCCTGGCGCAGTGGTCGAAACCCTTAAGCCGCAGCAACAAACGACGGCGGCGGTCTCTGTTACCTGGCAGGGCGAGCGGTTTCAGGGCGATAACCAGCAGGTGCTGCTGGAGCAGTTAGAGCAGCAGGGCTTTAAAATCCCCTACTCCTGCCGGGCTGGGCTGTGCGGCAGCTGTAAAGTGACGCTGGTTGCGGGAGAGGTAAAAGCGCTGAAGAAGAGCGCCATTCGCGACGACGGCACCATTCTGAGCTGCAGCTGCATTCCCGCTGGCGATATAGAACTGGCGTGAGAATCAGACCGCGTAAGCGAAGCGCGGCGCACTCTCCGCATGGTGCGGCAGCAGGCGATCGTTCATGATTTTGATGGCTTCGCCTAACACCATCTGCTTGCCCGCCAGGGTAAGCGTAGGCTGCGCCAGCAGGCAGAGCGTGGCGTTGCCGCCGCTTTCCACCGCCAGCAGCCGCGCCTGTTCGCCGTTTTCCGCCAGCGTAACCTCCACCATATCGCCCGCCTCAGGCTGCAGCACGCAGGTCCAGGCGGTGAAATGCCAGCTTTTCGGCATCAGCGGCTTCAGAAAGCGGCTCGCCACCAGCGCGTTGAGCGTCAGCTCGGCGCGCTGATTAACGCTCAGCGAACTCTGTCGGCAGCGTTCTTCGAAGGTGTAGTAGAGGGCGGCGTCGTCAACGCTGAATCCGGTCTGGGTGAAGGCGTCGGGGGTCAACATTTTGCGGGGAAAGCGAGAGCGGAAAAGCATACCGTCAGCCAGGTCCAGCATCATCCGGTCATGGTCGGCGTCAAAATACCAGCGCCAGTTATCGTCAGGTTTGATTTTCATGATTTGCCTCGTCATTAACCGCCGCGTTTCTCTGCACAGACTCAGCGAAGCCCTGTTTGTGGGGAAAAAGCTGAAAATACGCACAACAGGGGAAAAATATAAACGAGCCGAAGTGAGAAATAAACCCCCCGGCGTCGTTTTATTAGAAATGTCTTAGAGATGGGTCACGATATCTTTTATTAATCCCGGCCCTTTATAAATAAAACCGGAGTAAATCTGTACCAGCGCGGCGCCCGCGGCCATTTTTTCTCGCGCCGCGGTTAATGAATCAATACCGCCGACGCCGATAATCGGCAGCGCGCCGTCCAGCTCCTGCGCCAGCCGCTTGATCACTGCCGTGCTGCGCGACTGCACCGGACGCCCGCTCAAGCCGCCTGATTCCGTGCTGTATTTCAGGCCGCTGACCAGCGAACGATCCAGCGTCGTATTGGTGGCGATCACGCCATCGATATTATGGCGCACCAGGCTGTCGGCAATTTGTATTAATTCTTCTTCAGAAAGATCGGGCGCAATTTTTACTGCGACCGGCACATATTTCAAATGCTGCTGCTCCAGCGCTTTCTGTTTGGCTTTAATCGACGCCAGAAGATCGTCGAGCGCTTCGCCATATTGCAGCGTACGCAATCCCGGCGTATTTGGCGAGGAGATATTTATCGCGATATAGCCGGCATGCGCATAAACCTTCTCCATGCAGATCAGGTAATCCTCTTTGCCGTTTTCTACCGCCGTATCTTTATTTTTGCCGATATTAATGCCGAGAATACCTTTGAACCGCGCTTTTTTGACGTTCTCCACCAGGTGATCAACGCCGAGATTGTTAAAGCCCATGCGGTTGATGATGCCTTCGGCCTCGACCAGCCGGAACATGCGCGGCTTATCGTTGCCCGCCTGAGCGCGCGGCGTGACGGTGCCGACTTCGACGAAGCCGAACCCCATCGCGCCGAAGGCGTCGATGCATTCCGCGTTTTTATCCAGTCCGGCCGCCAGCCCCAGCGCGTTATCGAACCGTAAGCCCATGCAGGTCACCGGACGGGAAGGAAGACGCTGACGGATCAGCGCCTCCAGCGGCGTGCCGCTGATGAAACGCAGTTGCTGAAAAGTGAGTTCATGAGCGCGCTCGGGGTCGAGCTTAAACAGCGCAGGTCGGACGATAGGATAAAGCATGCACTCTCCTGGAGGTCGGAAGCGATGAGTTGTCGGGGTGCACGGGAAAATGTGCGCCAGAATGGTAAAGGCCTCTGGCGCAAAAGTAAATTACTGACGGGACAAGATTATTGATCGCGATCAGCGCTTGCTGGCATAACGCGCCAGACGGCGACACGCCTGCAGACCGCTGTAAATCGTCGGATAGTACCAGAGCAGTTTAAGACGTTTGCTTTCGCCCGTGACCTTGCGCACCAGCTGATCGATAGTGGTATGCCAGGAGGCGGGCACCGCAATATTGTTTTTGCGGATTTCGATCAGGCAACCGTACATCACCGGCTGATAGTAGATGTCCAGCAGCTTCTCTTCCGGCGGCATTCCCTGCTCGCGCAGGAAGCTTTCGCTGCTGCGGCGGGCGATATAGTAGTTTTCCACCCAGGAGAAGGTCGCCTTGCCCTGCGACAGCGAGGTCGGCATAAAGCGCTTGTTGTAGTAGCTTTTCCGCGTAAAGCCGATCTGCCGCGCCGACATATAGAGCGCGAACATATAGGGCGCGTCCTCATGGTTCTGGATCGGCAGAAACTGCACGCCGGTGCGCATAATAAGAGCGCGCGAGAGAATGCTGCTCCATAGCGTGCGGTGGGCTGAGCGGTGCGGGATCATGCTGCGCAGCGTATCGGCGCCGCCAGGCAGGACGGCGTCGACGTGGCGCTGATGGAACTGCTCATACTGACGCTCGGCAACCGGTTTATCGGTAAACATGCGCGCGCCGAAGCAGAACATCTCCATCTCAGGATGCTGCGCCAGCGTACTGCGGAAGTCGGCGAAGAGATCTTTTGAGACAAAATCGTCGGCGTCCATAAAGTAGATAAAGTCGCCGGTGGCGATCTCCAGCCCTTTGGTGCGCGCCGCGCTGACGCCCCCGCGCTCGCCGCGCAGCAGCGTCAGCTGCGGATGACGGGCGGCCAGCGCCTCCAGCAGCGCGACGCTGTCGTCGGTGGAGCCGTCGTCGATAACGATCACCTGCTCCGGCGGAGATGACTGACCCAGCAGCGAATCGATCGCTTCCGGCAGCCAGGGCGCGCAGTTCCAGTTCGGCACGATAACAGAGATCGTCGCTGCGCGGCTGTCAGAGTTCCGTGTGCTCATTCTCGCTCCTCAATAGTAAAACCTTTGGCTCGGGCAGGCAGCAGACGCTTAATCACCAGGCTGTGCAGCAGACAGCAGACTGAGAGGTTAACCAGGCCGATCAGACCCAGCCACAGCAGGTTAAGCCAGCGGTTCTGGTTCCACTCAATTGGCAGGAAGGTGCAAAGCCAGGCGATCAGCCCCGCAACAGCCCAGATCAGCAGCACGTCGCGCGTCAGCCAGGTAAAGTGAATGCCCGGCGCGAAACGGCGGTGCACCAGCCATGCCCAGCCGGCCAGATAGAAGACGTTCTGCCCCAGCCACAGCCAGCCTGTGCCCTCCGCGCCATAGTGAATCGCGGCCCAGATGTTGAGCGGAACCAGGATCACGGCGAAGCAGGAGAAGCCCTTCAGATGCAGCTTGAGGTTGCCGTTGACGTACTGCAGATGGTAAAGCAGGCCGCAAATCGCCTGCACGCCGCTGCCCAGCGCGTAGAGGCTGAGCACGAACGACATATCCGTCACGACCTGCGTGTTCTGCGTCCAGGCCCAGAGCAGCGGCGTGGCGAACATCGCGATAGTAATGCTGAGCGGTGCCATAAAGATTGCCACCGCCTGAGTGGTGTAGCGGTAGAGCGTCAGGGATTCGGCATCGCCCTCTTTGCGCGTTTTAATGCCGGTCATGCGCGGCACGATCGCCTGCATAATCGGGCTGCTGAGCAGGATAATGCCGGTAGCCGCAGTAGCGACGACGGTAAAGGAGCCGTAGGCGCTCAGCGGCAGGGTTTTCGACAGCACCAGACGGTCGATTTGCGAAATAAAGGTCCAGATAGCGCTGGCGAACGCCGCGCTCAGCGCAAAGCGAATAAAGGGCTTTAACACCGTCTTTAAGTTTTCGTGCTTCTGTTTACGCGCGGCGGCAGGCACCAGCTGATAGGATTTGGCAATCAGGCAGATCGCCTCCGCTATCGACACCGCCAGCTGCCAGATAAAGAAGCTCAGCACCGGATTGGAGAAAAGCTGAATGATCAGCACCGCGCCAAAGGTGCGCAGCGTGACGATGACCAGGTTGACGCCGTTAAGCCATACCTGATGTTCAAAGCCGACAATCACGCTGCGATAGGGGCTGGTACGCCAGCGAATCGCCGCCGTAATCACCATGATAGCGACAGCGAGCGTCACGTCCGCCGAAGGCAGATGGCGCGCGTCGAGCCAGTTATGGGCGATCCATGGCGTCGCCAGCCAGCCGATCACCACCAGAATGACCGTAGAGATAAGAAAGAATTTCGACAGCGCGGAGAAGAGCGCCGGGAACCAGATAAATTCCGCCTGATTGGCGCGATAGCGCGCCGCTTCGCGCATTAGCGTGGTCGACACGCCGGCGTCGAGCAGCTGGAGCCAGGTTAACAGGATCGAGAAAAAACCCACTAGCCCGTAAGCTTCCATCCCGAGATGTTGAATATAGAGCGGCACGACCAGAATGCCTGACAGCGTCAGGTAAATCTGACCGACATAATTGGCGATCGCGTTACGTTTAATTGACATAAGTATGATTGTATCTGGGCAGTTTTCTCGGAGGCCACAAGCGTGGCACACATCATCAGACCTGCCTACCAGACATAGTCTTAAATTTATCTCTGGCGCTGCGCGCCAGATTTAATCTGACCTGCCGCGGGTGAAGTCAGAGGGTGAAATAATATTTATCCGCGGTGAATCGTCCGATAAGCAGGCATTCCGATGCGAGTGAAAAGTCAGGCGGCTTTTTTCAGCTCTTTTGTAACTTTATATTTTTGCAGCAGGATAAACATGCGCGGGCGATTAATAAGCAACCACTCTTTGGCGTTGACCGGCTTAAATTTGCCGCCCATAAAGCGAATCGCATTAATGACATATTCCGGCACCGGCGTGCCGTTGTAGAGCGAAAGATAAATCATCAGGCGGAAAGAGTGCATTAAATAGGCTTTTTCCAGCTGCGCCTTCAGCGGCGAATGATCTAAATTATGCTTGAGGATGCCGTAGGTCTGCATAAAGGCGTTATAACGCTGCAGAAAATAGTCGTCGTTTTTGCGGCTGTTGGTGAGCGAACCGCTGCGTACGCGCTGGCGATAGTAAACGTGCTGGCTTACCCAGGCGTGCGTGGCGTGAACGAATACCGACAGCGTAAATTTATGATCTTCATGCACCCGGTCGACAAAACGCAGGTTGTGCTGCGTAATCAGGCTTCTTTTCACCGCGTAGTTCCAGGCGGCGGAAGTATAGGAGCCGTTATTCAGCAGACGCGACAAAACCTGCTGCGGCGACTGCAGGCCGAATTGATCGTGGCGCACTTTAGGACGGGTCTGATTTTCCCGACCGTCTTCGAACATCTGCGAATTAAAGCAAAAGAGGTCGATCTCAGGGTGCGCAGTGGTAACCTGCTGCAGCTCTGCAACGAAACCTTCCGGTACGATATCGTCCGGGTCGCAGAAGAAGACAAACTCTCCCTGTGCGGCGTCGATGCCGGTATCGCGCGCTTTACCCGCGCCACCGTTGGGCGTGGTAATAACGCGAACCTGCGGCTGGTGGCCATATTTCTGCTCCACCAGCGCCAGAGTGCCATCGGTCGAGCTGTCGTTAACAATGATAATTTCTGTCGGCGCGTCAACCTGACGCAACAAGGAGTCGACACATTCGACTATATATTTCTCCACGTTATACGTGGGAATAATGACTGATAGCAGCGTCTTTGCCATACATCTTTCTCTGGGTCGATTAAAAGAAAAGGCACGAGCGTTACACAAATATTAAAGTTGTGTTAAAGCATGGCGCAGAAAGAATTAAACGAGACGTCAGCAGCGAGTCTCTCGTGGTGGAATAGTATAGGCAGAAGCTTTTTTCTATTAACAGGGCCAGTGTTTTATTCAGACTTGTGCTCAGCGCGTAATCTATCACGCCGGGTAAAGTATCAGAGGCAAAGCGCGGCTTTTGCTTAACATCGTGTAACTTTTCTGGCTAAACCCTCAGCGCTTTTAGAGGGAAAAAAGGTCACAAAGCGTTTCAGTCTGGCAGCTTTATTATCACTTAACGAAAATGACGTTTCCCCAACGTCCGTTATCGGCATGGCGATATTCCGATAATAACGCCTGCGTTCCCACGGCGGATGCGGCATGTTTAGCGCGCGCTCCTTTAGGCCGCATCAAATGGGTTGCAGGAAATAAATAGCGTCACGTGCCCTGCCTGATTAATAAGCCTGCACCAGATAATATGCAGATACTTTTGCTGCTATTTGTTAAGTCGGCATAAACAATGCCTCTGGATCTGCGCCAGTGTTTTAGGATTATTCGGAACTCCGTCCTGCCGCTGCCGGCAACGCTTTCATTAATAACGCTGCGCGTTTTGCGCTTTTCGCCTTTAGATTGCCAGATAAATCATTTAAGCCCTCTCCCCCGCTCTGTCAGGATGTGACCATCAGTTCTCAACAATAGCTAATCAATAACTTTCAGTTATAAGGAGTAACGATGCGAGTTATTACGCTAGCGGGCAGCCCGCGTTTCCCGTCACGTTCGACTTCGCTGCTTACCCTGTGCCAGCGCGCGCTGGAAGCGCGCGGCGTTGAGGTGATCCCCTGGAATATCCAGAACTTTCAGCCTGACGATCTCATTAACGCGCGGTTCGATGCCCCGGCGCTGCTGGCGCTACGCGAAGATCTGCTTGCTGCCGACGGCGTGATTGTCGCCACGCCGGTCTATAAGGCCTCTTTCTCAGGCGCGCTGAAAACCCTGCTCGATCTGCTGCCCGAACGCGCCCTGGAGCACAAAGTGGTGCTGCCGCTGGCCAGCGGCGGCAGCGTGGCCCATATGCTCGCGGTCGATTACGCCCTGAAGCCGGTGCTGAACGCGCTAAAGGCGCAGGAGATCCTGCACGGCGTGTTTGCCGAAGATCATCAGATTACCCACTACGATCGCCAGCCCGAGCTGCAGGCGGCGCTGGCGCGCCGGCTGGATGAGGCGGTCGAGGCGTTCTGGCTGGCGCTGACCCGCCATCACAAACCTCTGGCGCAGGCTGTTTAAAGGAAGAAACCGACATGAAGAGCATCACCGGCTGGCTACTTGCCGCATTCGCCGTGCTGAGCCTGCAAACGCAGGCGGCGGACGCGCCCGCGCAGATTCGCATCGGCTACCAGAAGGGTTCCGTCAGCATGGTGCTGGCGAAATCGCACCGACTGCTGGAGCAGCGCTTCCCCAACACCAAAATTCAGTGGATCGAATTTCCCGCCGGTCCGCAGATGCTGGAGGCGCTAAACGTCGACAGCATCGACCTCGGCAGCACCGGCGATATACCGCCGCTGTTCGCCCAGGCGGCGGGCGCCGATCTGCTTTACGTCGGCTCGGAGCCGCCTAAACCGCAGGCTGAGGTGATTCTGGTGGCGAAGAACAGCCCGCTAAAAAGCGTCGCCGATTTGAAAGGCAAGAAAGTCGCCTTTCAGAAAGGCTCCAGCTCGCACAACCTGCTGCTGCGCGCCCTGCAGCGTGAAGGGCTGAGCTTTAAGGATATTCAGCCGATCTATCTGACGCCCGCCGACGCGCGCGCCGCCTTCCAGCAGGGCGACGTGGATGCCTGGGCTATCTGGGATCCCTACTATTCCGCCGCGCTGCAGCAGGGCAACGTGCGCGTGCTGGCCGACGGCAGCCAGCTCAATCTTACCGGCTCATTCTACCTGGCGACGCGTAAGTTCGCCGAGCAGAACGGCGCCTTCGTTCAACAGGTGCTGGATACCTTTAGCCAGGCGGATGCGCTGACGCTCAGCCAGCGCGATCAGAGCATCGATCTGCTCGCCGCCGCGATGGGCCTGCCGAAGCCGGTTATCGCCAGCTATCTCGATCACCGTCCGCCGACCCGCATTTCGCCGGTCAGCGCGCAAACCGCAGCGGCGCAGCAGCACACCGCCGATCTGTTCTATTCCAGCCACCTGGTGCCGGTCAAACTGACGATCGCCGATCGCATCTGGCATCCCAGCGCCCAACTTCAGTAAGGAGCGAATAATGAGCTTATCCGTATTCTGGTTTCTTCCGACGCACGGCGACGGACACTATCTCGGCACCTCGGAAGGGGCGCGTCCGGTCGACCACGGCTACCTGCAGCAAATCGCGCAGGCCGCAGACCGCCTGGGCTTCGGCGGCGTGCTCATTCCGACCGGCCGTTCGTGCGAAGACGCCTGCCTGGTCGCCGCCTCGCTGATCCCGGTAACGCAGCGCCTGCGTTTTCTGGTGGCGCTGCGCCCCGGCGTGATTTCGCCGACCCAGGCGGCGCGCCAGGCCGCGACGCTGGATCGCCTCTCTAACGGCCGTGCGCTGTTTAATCTGGTGACCGGCGGCGATCCCGAAGAGCTGGCGGGCGACGGCGTGTTTCTCGATCACCATGAGCGCTACGTCGAGTCGGCGGAGTTTACCCGCGTCTGGCGTCGCGTGCTGGAGGGCGAAACGGTCGATTACGCCGGCAAATATGTCAAGGTGCGCGGCGCGCGCCTGCTGTTCGACCCGGTGCAGCAGCCGCGTCCGCCGCTCTGGTTCGGCGGCTCCTCTGAACCGGCGCAGGATCTGGCCGCCGAGCAGGTCGACGTTTACCTCACCTGGGGCGAACCGCCCGCGCTGGTGAAAGAGAAGATTGAACAGGTGCGCGCCAAAGCGGCGGCGCAGCGACGCAAGGTGCGCTTCGGCATTCGTCTGCACGTCATCGTTCGCGAAACCAACGATGAAGCCTGGCGCGCCGCCGATCGTCTGATCGCCCATCTCGACGACGACACTATCGCGAAGGCGCAGGCCGCATTCGCCCGCACCGACTCGGTAGGCCAGCAGCGCATGGCGGCGCTGCACAGCGGGCGCCGCGACCAGCTGGAAATCAGCCCGAACCTGTGGGCGGGCGTCGGTCTGGTGCGCGGCGGCGCCGGCACCGCGCTGGTCGGCGACGGCCCGACCGTGGCCGCGCGCATGCAGGAGTACGCTGACCTCGGCATCGAGACCTTTATTCTTTCCGGCTACCCGCATCTGGAAGAGGCGTATCGCGTCGGCGAGCTGCTCTTCCCGCATCTCGACCTGGAGGTGCCGCAGATCCCGCAACCGCGCAACGTGCAGGCGTTCGGCGAAACCGTCGCCAACGATTTCCGTCCGCAGAAAGTGTCGCAGAGCTGAGGGTGAAATGATGGCGAAAACCACTAAACGCATTACCAACCAGCTGGTGCCCTGGATTTTCCCGGCGCTGCTGGTGGTGATCTGGCAAATTGCTTCCCAGACCGGGCTGCTGTCGACGCGCATTCTGCCTTCGCCGGAAAATATCGTCATTACCTTCTGGCATCTGGCTGCCAGCGGCGAGCTGTGGCAGCACCTCGCCATCAGCGGCTGGCGCGCGCTGATCGGCTTTAGCATCGGCGGCTCCATCGGGCTGATTCTGGGGCTGATCACCGGCACCTCGCGCCTTGGCGAGCGGCTGCTCGATACCTCGGTGCAGATGCTGCGCAACGTGCCGCATCTGGCGCTGATCCCGCTGGTGATCCTCTGGTTCGGCATCGACGAGGCGGCGAAGATTTTTCTGGTGGCGCTCGGCACCCTGTTTCCCATCTACCTCAATACCTACCACGGCATTCGCAATATCGACCGGGGTCTGGTGGAGATGGCGCGCAGCTACGGCCTCTCCGGCTGGAGCCTGTTTATTCAGGTGATCCTGCCCGGCGCCCTGCCCTCGATTATGGTCGGCGTGCGTTTCGCGCTCGGCCTGATGTGGCTGACGCTGATTGTCGCCGAGACCATTTCCGCCAATTCGGGCATCGGCTATCTGGCGATGAACGCGCGTGAATTCCTGCAAACCGACGTGGTGGTGGTGGCGATTATTCTTTACGCCCTGCTCGGCAAACTGGCGGATGTCGCCGCCCTGCTGCTGGAGCGCGTCTGGCTGCGCTGGCATCCGGCCTATCAACTGAAGGAGGAGAACGCATGAGCACTTCACTCTCTCCGGCGCGGCTGAACGCCGGCACGCCGGTCGGCGTCAACGGCGTCAGCAAGCAGTACGGCAGCCGCACCATCCTGAATCATATCGATCTGCATATTCCTTCCGGTCAGTTTGTCGCGGTAGTTGGGCGCAGCGGCTGCGGCAAGAGTACGCTGCTGCGCCTGCTGGCGGGGCTGGAGCAGACCACCCAGGGCGAGCTGCTGGCGGGCAACGCGCCGCTGCACACCGCGCGCGAAGATACCCGCCTGATGTTTCAGGACGCGCGTCTGCTGCCGTGGAAGCGGGTTATCGATAATGTCGGTCTCGGCCTGAAGGGTCGCGAGTGGCGCAGCGCGGCGCTCGAGGCGCTGGAGGCAGTCGGGCTGGCGGAGCGCGCGCATGAGTGGCCCGCTGCGCTCTCCGGTGGACAGAAGCAGCGCGTGGCGCTGGCGCGCGCGCTGATTCACCGTCCGGGTCTGCTGCTGCTCGACGAGCCGCTCGGCGCGCTTGACGCGCTGACGCGTATTGAAATGCAGGGGCTAATCGAGTCGTTATGGCAGCAGCACCATTTTACCGTGCTGCTGGTAACGCATGACGTCAGCGAAGCCGTCGCGATGGCGGATCGCGTGCTGCTGATCGAAGAGGGTCAGATTGGGCTCGATTTGCTGGTGGATTTGCCGCGTCCGCGCCGTCGCGGGTCGGTCAGGCTGGCGGAGCTAGAGGCGGAGGTGCTGGATCGCGTGATGCGCCGCAGCGAAAGCGAGCAGCCGGCGCGCTACGCCCACCAGCGCTAAAAAGAGTTGGTAACACCAGGATCAGATGACAACGCGGGTGGCAGGGACCGATCGCAAAGTCGCTCAAGGCATCCTTGCGCGCTCGGACCACGACATCCCTGTCGCGGGACGCTTTGCTCTCCGGTCCCTGCTACCCGCGTTTTATACTTTTCTGCTGCCTGTAAGGCGGGAATATTTCCCGCCTTTGCCATTTAAGCGTTTAGCGCGCGGGTGATCTTCTCATAGAGATCGCCCGAGAGCTTATCCAGCCCCTGCAGCGTTTCCAGCGCCTGACGCATCAGCGCCTGACGGTCGGCGTCGTAGCGCTTCAGGCGGATCAGCGGCTCGATCATACGCGCCGCCACCTGCGGGTTGCGGGTATTAAGATCGGTCAGCATCTCCACCAGGAACTGATAGCCGCTGCCGTCTTTGGCGTGGAACGCCGCCGGGTTGCCGGAGACGAACGCGCCGATCAGCGCGCGGATGCGGTTAGGGTTGCTCATGGTGAACGAGCGATGATGCAGCAGCTCGCGCACCTTCTGCAAGACGTCCGGCGACGGGCTGGTGGCCTGCAGCATTAACCATTTATCCATCACCAGGCCATCACGATGCCAGCGCTCGTCGTAGTGCGCCAGTAGCGCGCCGCGGCACGGCAGCTGCGCCGCCACCGACGACGCCAGCGCCGCCAGCGCATCCGTCATATTGTTCGCCTGCTGATACTGCGTCTGCACCAGCCTGTCCGCCAGCGTGGTTTCGCCGAACGCCAGATAGTAGAGGCAGATATTCTTCAGCGCGCGCTGCCCCATCGCATCGTGCTCGATGCGGTACTCACCCTGCTGATTCGCGTTGTAGACGGCATAAAACTCATCCGCCAGCTCGGCGGCCAGCGTGCGCACCAGCGCCTCGCGCACCACCGTAATCGCCTGCGGATCGATCACCTCGAACAGCTCGGCAATCTCGTTCTCGCCCGGCAGCGTCAGAATCTGCGCGGTCAGCGCCGGATCGCGCCCTTCGTCCAGCAGAACCGCACGGAAAGCGTCGGCAACGTGCAGCGGCAGCGACAGCGGCTGGCCCTGCTGATGGCGCGCCACGTTAAGGCGGATATAGGTAGCCAGCAGGCTCTGCGCCGCATCCCAGCGTGCAAAATCGTTGCGCGCATGGCGCATCAGGAAGGTGAGCTGAGCATCGCTCCATTTATAGTCGAGCTTCACCGGCGCGGAGAATTCGCGCAGCAGCGACGGCACCGGCTGGAAGTAGACGTTATCGAAGATAAAGGTCTGGAACTCCTCGGTCACGTTCAGCACATGATGCACCGGATGACCGTTATGCTGCAGCGGAATCACCTTGCCTTCGCCGTCATAGAGTTCGATATCGAGCGGAATATGCAGCGGCAGCTTCTCTTTCTGATCGGCGGTCGGCGGCGTGTGCTGCGTGACGTGCAGCGTATACTGCTCCAGCTCGGGGTTGTAGTCGTCACGTACTGTCAGCACCGGCGTGCCGCTCTGGCTGTACCAGCGGCGGAACTGCGACAGATCGACATTCGAGGCATCTTCCATCGCCTGCACGAAGTCGTCGCAGGTCGCCGCGCTGCCGTCGTGACGCTCGAAGTAGAGCTGCATCCCTTTCTGGAAGTTCTCTTCGCCGAGCAGCGTGTGCATCATGCGGATCACTTCCGATCCCTTTTCGTAAACGGTCAGGGTATAGAAGTTATTCATCTCCATCATCTGATCCGGGCGGATCGGATGCGCCATCGGGCTGGCGTCCTCGGCGAACTGCGCGCCGCGCATCACGCGCACGTTATCGATGCGGTTGACCGCGCGCGAGCCGAGATCGGAGCTGAACTCCTGATCGCGGAATACCGTCAGCCCCTCTTTCAGGCTGAGCTGGAACCAGTCGCGGCAGGTGACGCGGTTGCCGGTCCAGTTGTGAAAATATTCGTGGCCGATCACCGCTTCGATGCCGAGATAGTCTTTGTCGGTTGCGGTTTCCGCCTTCGCCAGCACATATTTGGAGTTAAAGACGTTCAGGCCTTTGTTCTCCATCGCGCCCATATTGAAGAAGTCGACGGCGACAATCATAAAGATGTCGAGGTCATACTCGAGGCCGAAGCGCTCCTCGTCCCACTTCATGCTGTTTTTCAGCGAGGTCATCGCCCAGTCAGCGCGATCCAGATTGCCGCGATCGACGAAGATCTCCAGCGCCACGTCGCGGCCGGAACGGGTCTTAAAGCTGTCGCGCAGCACGTCGAAATCGCCCGCCACCAGCGCAAAGAGATAGCAGGGTTTCGGGAAGGGATCCTGCCATTTCACCCAGTGCTTGCCCTGCTCCGCTTTGCCGCCGTCGATGCGGTTGCCGTTGGAGAGCAGATAGGGGTAGCGCGCCTCGTCGGCGATGATGGTCGTGGTAAAGCGCGCCAGCACGTCCGGGCGATCCAGATACCAGGTAATGTGACGAAAACCTTCGGCTTCGCACTGGGTGCAGAGCGCTTCGCCAGACTGATAAAGCCCTTCCAGCGCGGTATTTTTATCGGGATGAATATCATTGACGATCTTGAGCTGGAACTGCTCCGGCAGCTGGCTCAGCACCAGCGCGCCCTCTTCCTGACGGTAGGCGCTCCACGGCGATCCATCCACTTCAATGGCGATCAGGGTTAACGCTTCGCCATCGAGACGCAGCTCAGCCTGCGCATCGCCGAGACGTTTAACCTGACTGACGGCGGTGACGCGCGTCGCCGCCGCGTCGAGCGCAAAGGTCAGGTCGATATCGGTGATGGTGTAATCCGGCGCACGATAGTCGTGGCGATATTTAATGTGGTGCTGTTGCGTCATATTCCGTCTCGCATTGTTATAGGTTTACCGCCAAAGTCTAAGCGCGTTGCCTTTAGCTTGCCATGCACAATGCGCATCGCGGCATAAATAGCTACAATTCATTAACAACGGCACGTTTTAACCTCGACCTGCGGGCTTGAAATATGCTGTGATCGGTCGCAGTTACTGATTTATACTCCTGCGTCTTTATGACTCTCACACACCGGGCTCTGCGCCGCCGAACAGGATGCTGAAACGCACCATGACAGGACATGCTTCCCCGATACTGACTTCCCTGCTGGATACTGACGCCTACAAGCTTCATATGCAGCAAGCCGTATTCCACCGTTATCACGATGTCACGGTGGCGGCTGAGTTTCGTTGCCGCGGCGACGATCTGCTTGGTCTCTATGCGAACGAGATTCGCGAGGCCATTAACGCCATGCAGACGCTAGCGCTGACCGATGACGAACATACGTATCTCTCCAGCCTGCCCTTCTTCCACGCCGACTACCTTAACTGGCTGCGCGATTTTCGTTATAACCCCGACCAGGTGCAGGTGCGCAATAGCGACGGCCATCTCGCTATCCGCATCACTGGCCCCTGGCGCGAAGTGATTTTATGGGAGGTGCCGCTGCTGGCGCTGATCAGCGAAGTGGTGCATCGCCACCGCTCGCCGCTGGTAAGCGCGCAGCAGGCGGTCGACCATCTTCAGCAGAAGCTGAGCGCCTTCCGCCGCGATGTCGCCGACATCGATATGTCGCGCTTTCGCCTGATGGATTTCGGCACCCGCCGCCGTTTCTCGCAGGAGGTGCAGCAGGCCATCGTCGCCACCCTGAAGCAGGACTTCCCCTGGCTGATCGGCACCAGCAACTACGATCTGGCGCGCCGCCTGGCGCTGACGCCGGTCGGCACGCAGGCGCACGAATGGTTTCAGGCTTTTCAGCAGATTAGCCCGGTGCTGGCCAACAGCCAGCGCGCGGCGCTGCAGGCGTGGCTCGACGAGTATGACGGGCAGTTGGGCATCGCGCTCACCGACTGCATCGCGATGGACGCCTTTCTGCGCGACTTCGGCGTTAACTTCGCCAGCCGCTATCAGGGACTACGTCACGATTCAGGCGATCCCGTCGAGTGGGGCGAAAAGGCGCTGGCCCACTATGAGAAGCTGGGCATCGATCCGCACAGCAAAACCCTGGTCTTTTCCGACAACCTCGACCTGGATAAGGCGCTGGCGCTCTATCGCCACTTCGGCCAGCGCGCCGGCGTGGTGTTTGGCATCGGTACCCGCCTGACCTGCGATATTCCCGGCGTCAGACCGCTCAATATCGTGATTAAACTGGTGGAGTGCAACGGCAAGCCGGTGGCGAAGCTCTCCGACAGTCCGGGCAAGACCATTTGTCAGGATCAGGCCTTTGTTCGCGCCCTGCGAAAAGCTTTCGATCTGCCACTGGTGAAAAAAGCCAGCTAATCCTCGCGTTATCGGGGCGTTGATGCGCCCCGCTTCTGCTGTAATAAATCTGCCGTCCCGCCGGATTTTGCTTGTTTCCTTGCGACTCGCAAGTAACATAGCAACACCCCGGTGTGGGGAGATTGTTTAAACTCACTTCTTCTATATAGAGAGATATTTATGAGCGTAGTGCCTGTAGCGGACGTACTGCACGGTCGCGTCGCGGTTGACAGTGAAGTCACCGTACGTGGTTGGGTGCGTACCCGAAGAGATTCAAAAGCCGGTCTTTCCTTCGTCGCCGTTTATGACGGTTCCTGCTTTAATCCCGTTCAGGCCGTTGTGAATAATTCTCTGAATAATTATCAGGACGAGGTTCTGCACCTGACCACCGGCTGCTCGGTGATCGTGACCGGCACCGTAGTGGCCTCGCCGGGCCAGGGCCAGGCGTTTGAGATCCAGGCGACCCGCGTGGAAGTGACCGGCTGGGTGGACGATCCCGACACCTATCCGATGGCGGCGAAGCGTCACAGCATCGAATATCTGCGCGAAGTGGCGCACCTGCGTCCGCGCACCAACCTGATCGGCGCCGTGGCGCGCGTGCGCCATACCCTGGCGCAGGCGCTGCATCGCTTCTTCCACGAGAACGGCTACTTCTGGGTATCGACCCCGCTGATCACCGCCTCGGACACCGAAGGCGCCGGCGAAATGTTCCGCGTCTCGACGCTGGATCTGGAAAACCTGCCGCGCACGCCGCAGGGCGCCGTCGACTTCAACGAAGATTTCTTCGGCAAAGAAGCTTTTCTGACCGTTTCCGGCCAGCTGAACGGCGAAACCTACGCCTGCGCCCTGTCGAAAATCTACACCTTCGGCCCGACCTTCCGCGCGGAAAACTCCAACACCAGCCGCCACCTGGCGGAATTCTGGATGCTGGAGCCGGAAATCGCCTTCGCTACGCTGGATGACGCCGCCGCGCTCGCCGAAGCGATGCTGAAATATGTATTTAAAGCGGTGCTGGACGAACGCGCCGACGATATGGCGTTCTTTGCCGAACGCGTGGATAAAGAGGCGGTCGATCGTCTGGAGCGCTTTATCTCCACCGACTTCGCGCAGGTTGACTACACCGACGCTATTACCATTCTGGAAAAGTGCGGGCAGAGCTTCGAAAACCCGGTTTCCTGGGGCATCGATCTCTCTTCAGAGCACGAGCGCTATCTGGCCGAGCAGCACTTTAAAGCGCCGGTGGTGGTGAAAAACTATCCGAAAGAGATCAAGGCGTTCTATATGCGCCTTAACGAAGATAATAAAACCGTGGCGGCGATGGACGTGCTGGCGCCGGGCATCGGCGAAATTATCGGCGGTTCGCAGCGTGAAGAGCGTCTCGACGTGCTGGACGCGCGTATGGAAGAGATGGGCCTGAATAAAGAAGATTACTGGTGGTATCGCGATCTGCGTCGCTACGGCACCGTGCCCCATTCAGGCTTCGGTTTAGGCTTTGAACGTTTAATCGCCTATGTCACCGGCGTACAAAATGTAAGGGACGTTATCCCTTTTCCACGTACCCCGCGCAATGCAAATTTCTAAAATTATCTATTAATTATAAGAAATTCATATATATAACGAGGTCGGCACTGCCGGCCTTTTTTTATTTTTGTAAATTTTGAGTTCTCTCACAAAGTTCCCCAATATTTACATTTTGTAATACAAATTTGCTTTTAGAAACCAGATTACGAGTTTAGTAGCATTTTCAGTGTGGCATATCCTGCTTCGGGATGGAAAGATGCGTGCAGACACAGGAAGACACCAAACTTCTCTCAGGGTTCCGTAACGGTTTCTTGACGGCAGTGGCAGGTGTCCGAATAAACTCCAATGAGGGTAATAAATAATGATGAAGCGCAACATTCTTGCAGTGGTTATCCCTGCTCTGTTAGCTGCCGGCGCAGCAAACGCAGCAGAAATTTATAATAAAGACGGCAACAAGCTGGATCTGTACGGCAAAGTAGATGCGCGTCACCAATTTTCTGATAGCGATGGTGATGATGGTGATGAGTCTTATGTTCGCTTTGGTTTCAAAGGTGAAACCCAGATTAATGACCAGCTGACCGGTTACGGTCAGTGGGAATACAACGTTCAGGCAAACAACTCAGAAGGTTCAGACGCACAAGACGGCAACAAAACTCGTCTGGGCTTTGCCGGTCTGAAATTCGGTGATGCAGGTTCTATCGACTACGGCCGTAACTACGGCCTGGTTTACGATGCAATCGGCTGGACCGATATGCTGCCAGTATTCGGTGGCGACTGGGGCAGCTCAGACAACTTCATGAATGGTCGTAGCACCGGCCTGCTGACCTACCGCAACAAGAACTTCTTCGGCCTGGTAGATGGCTGGGACTTCGCAGTTCAGTATCAGGGTAAAAACGACCGTAGCGACGTTCGTCGTGCTAACGGCGACGGCTGGGGCGTATCAACTTCCTATACCTCACCAATCGGCGTAGGCATCGTTGGTGCATATAGCAGCAGCGACCGTACTAATGCTCAGGCAGCAGGTACTACTGACGTCAACGGTAACGTATACGGCCAGGGCAAACGTTCTGAGAACTGGGCAACTGCGCTGAAGTATGATGCGAACAACGTTTACCTGGCAGCAATGTATGGTGAAGGCCGTAACTCTTCATTCTTTGGCGTCAGTGTACCTGGCGCTAATAATACCGTTGCCGATGGCACCGCTTTCGTTAACAAAAGCCAGACTATTGAGTTAGTTGCTCAGTACCAGTTTGACTTCGGTCTGCGTCCATCCATTGCCTACGTGCAGCAGAAAGGCAAAGATATCGAAGGTATCGGCGATGCTGACCTGTACAAATATTTCGACATCGGCGCGACTTACTACTTCAATAAAAACATGTCCACCTACGTTGATTACAAAATCAACCAGCTGGACGACAACAACCCACTGGGTCTGAATACAGACGACGTGGTTGGTGTTGGCCTGGTTTACCAGTTCTAAGTTACCTGTCGCAGAAAAAACGGAGCTTCGGCTCCGTTTTTTTATGCCTGCTATTCGCCGTAAAACGGCCCCTTTCTCTTTTTTGCCATAAGCCAGTTGAATGACCGATGCCCGGCGACGATTTTTTGCGTAAACGGTTGGCAATGCGCAGCGCTGACGTTAACCTGAAGGCTCATTTCGTTAAAGTTCACGCTACTGGACACGACTCATGTTTGAATCTATCTCTGCGGCACCCGCCGATCCTATTCTTGGGCTGGCCGATCTGTTTCGCGCTGACGACCGCCCGCACAAAATCAACCTTGGCATCGGCGTTTATAAAGACGAAACCGGTAATACGCCGGTGCTTACCAGCGTAAAAAAAGCCGAGCAGTATCTGCTGGAAAACGAAACCACCAAAAACTACCTCAGCATTGATGGCCTGGCCGATTTTGCGCGCTGCACCCAGGAGCTGCTGTTTGGCGCAGAGAACCCGCTGATCGCCGCTGGCCGCGCGCGCACCGCGCAGACCCCTGGCGGCACCGGCGCGCTGCGCGTCGCGGCAGATTTTCTCGCCACGCAGACCGCCGTTAAGCGCGTCTGGGTAAGCAATCCCAGCTGGCCGAACCATAAAAACGTCTTTAACGCGGCAGGCCTGGAGGTGTGCGAATACGCCTGGTACGATGCGGAAAACCATCAGCTCGACTTCGACGGCATGCTGGCCGCGCTGCAGGAAGCCAAAGCAGGCGACGTAGTGCTGTTCCACGGCTGCTGTCATAACCCGACCGGCATCGATCCGACGGCGGAACAGTGGAGCCAGCTGGCGCAGCTCTCTCAGGCGAAAGGATGGCTGCCGCTGTTCGACTTTGCCTATCAGGGCTTTGCGCGCGGCCTGAATGAAGATGCGGAAGGACTGCGTATTTTCGCCGCCTCGCATCAGGAGCTAATCGTCGCCAGCTCATACTCCAAGAACTTCGGCTTATACAATGAGCGCGTCGGCGCCATTACCCTGGTGGCGGCCGATGCGGCTACCGCAGATACCGCCTTCAGCCAGGTGAAGTACACCATTCGCGCCAACTACTCCAACCCGCCGGCGCACGGCGCCGCGGTGGTGGCGACCATACTGAGCAATCAGGCGCTGCGTACCATCTGGGAGCAGGAGCTGACCGATATGCGCCAGCGTATTCAGCGCATGCGTCAGCTGTTCGTGAATACCCTGGCGGAGAAAGGCGCCACGCGCGACTTCAGCTTTATCATTCAGCAGAACGGCATGTTCTCTTTTAGCGGCCTGACCAAAGATCAGGTGATCCGCCTGCGTGACGAGTTTGCCGTCTATGCGGTGAATTCGGGTCGGGTTAACGTGGCGGGCATGACGCCGGATAACATGTCAGCGTTGTGCGAGGCGATTGTCGCGGTGCTGTAAATCAGCACGCTTCCCGCGCCTGCGCGGGAAGCTTCGCGCTGAGACGCTCGCGATTGGCGTGCGTCAGGAGAGAAAATGCCGCTACGGCCCATTTTTTATTGCAGAAAGGGGTTGCTGATACGTTCACGTCCCAGCGTCGAGATGGCGCCGTGGCCGGGCACGAAGGTGATATCGTCGCCCAGCGGCAGCAGCTTCTCTTTAATCGAGGCGATCAAATCCTGATGGCTGCCCTGCGGGAAGTCGGTTCGCCCTACGCCGCCGTGGAAAATCACATCGCCGGAAATCAGCAGACGGCCTGCGCGATCGAAAAAGACGATATGGCCAGGCGTGTGGCCAGGCGTATGCAGGATCGTCAGCTCGACGTCGCCGACCTGCACGCTGTCGCCCTCCTTCAGCCAGCGATCCGGCGTAAAGGGCGCGCACTCCGCCAGCCCAAACATTCGGCTCTGGGTCGGCAGCGCTTCCAGCCAGAAAGCGTCCAGCCGGTGCGGGCCGATAATCGGCGCCTGATAGTGCGCCGCCAGCTCCGCCGCCGCGCCAACGTGATCCAGATGGCCGTGCGTCAGTAAAATTTGCGTGGGGGTAAGGTTGAGCTGCTGGAGCGTTGCGATAATGGTCGCCGCATCGCCGCCCGGATCGACCAGGGCGGCGTCGCGCGTCGCCTCGCACCAGATAACTGAACAGTTCTGCGCAAAGGCGGTAACAGGAATAATGTGGTAGTTCATAACGCTCCATGACCGGCGCACGCAGCGTTGCCGGCGTCGTTACCAGTGCCGTACCGGCCCGGTATCAATATGAACGAAGTTGCTGCGAGGATAATATCCTACACCACCCGCGCGCATTGTTAAGGCCGCTTTGCGAATGTTATTCAGCGCGATGCCTTCAATGTGAAAATCCATCGCCTGCCCCTTGGTGTGATAGCTGTGTTTCGCTACGCCCGGGCCGCTTTCGCGCAGCATATTGTTGGTCGCCAGCGAGCGATAGCCGGAGATCAGCTGAATCGGCTTACGGGTCTCGAGCAGCGCCTGCAGGCGATAGATCTGATCGAAGAGATGAGGATCGATGCTTTTCGTCAGATTGGCGCGATAATCGCGGAAAAAGTGGTTCAGACGAGCCAGCTCGCTCTTATCGTAACTTTTCCCATTAAAAAACTCAGTTTTAAGGGTTTCACCGGTGTGAAGATTGCTCAGCGTCAGCACGCGAGGACGCGACGTTGAAAGCGAAGCCATGGCTGCGTTGGGCAGCAGCGCCATGCCAGCCGCAGCCGTTCCGCCAAGAAGCAATTTGCGACGTGTTAAGTTAAAACTGGACATGAAAAACGGTTACCTGAGATTGAAGCCATCGAAATGTGCAAAAACCGCACAAGGCCGCACCATAACCGGCCATCCGGATTACGTCAACCCGCCGTAAAGAGGTTTGTGCGGCGATCCCGGACGGGATCGCCATTCTGGAATCCTTATCGCCGCGGCAGCGAAAAGGAACAGGGTTGGAAAATCAAGGATTAGAGCAGCAGCTGTCCAGCGCGCGCCAGCGCCTGACTGCCGGAACGGGCAGGATTATCATAATTGTAAATATCTGTGCGGAACTGCGGCTTGCCGTCATCGGCGACCCAGGCCGTCAGATAGTACAAATTCACCGGAATGCGGTGTCGAATCGGCACGTAGCGCGTATCGCCCTGTTTTAACTGATCGGAAATACGCGAATCATTCCAGCCGGCATCCTGCAACAGCAGTCCCGCCAGCTCTGACGCTTTGTTGACGCGCACGCAGCCTGAGCTAAGCGCGCGAATATCGCGCTGGAACAGAGCGTGATTGGGCGTGTCGTGCAGGTAGATAGCGTCCGAGCTCGGCATGTTGAACTTATAGCGGCCCAGCGAGTTGGTGTTACCCGGCGCCTGACGCAGCCGATAGGGGAACGACGAAGCGGAGACCATGCTCCAGTCAATCATGCTGGGATCGATCACCTCCGCGTCCGCGCTCCAGCCGGAGAGCAGCGTATAGCCGTGCTTGTAGAGATAATTCGGATCCTGCTTCACCTTGGGAATGATGTCCTGACGCACCAGCGTCGTCGGCACGTTCCACGGCGGGTTAAGCACCACGTTATTCAGCGCGCTGCGCATCAGCGGCGTTTTCCGATCGGGACGGCCGACAATCACGCGCGACGACAGGATCTTGTTGCCGTTGTTGTAGTAGGTCAGCGAAAAGTTAGGAATGTTGACCATGATGCCGTTGTGCATATCGTCAGGCAGCAGGCGCAAACGCTGAATATTCAGCGCCAGCAGCGCGGCGCGCATCTGCGGCGTTACGTTGAGCCATTCGCGGGTGCGCGGACCGATGGCGCCGTCACCGCCTAATCCCTGCCACTGCTGAAAGCGTTTAACGCCCTCCACCAGCGCGGCGTCATAGACGTTGTCGCTAACCGCGTCAGCGGCGCCGTTCTGCACGTTACCCGCCTGCTGCGGCGTCTGCGCGGCGAGATCGCCGACGCTGGCCGCTGAAGGGCTCACCGCCACGGGTTGACCGCTCTGGCTCGCCGGAACCGGCGCGGTAGGCACCGCATCGTCCGCAGGGCCCGGCGCGACAGGCTGCGCGGAGAGCATGCCGGTGCGCTGTAAGATTTCACGCAGCGCCGGAACATCATCGCTCACCTGACCCGGACGCAGCGTTTCGCGATTTTTCAGCTGCGGCCAGGGACGCGAGTCGGTGAGCATCTGCTTCAGCGCGGCGTGCATCGGCGCATATTGCGGGTGCTGCGGCACCAGCGAGGCGACGAACGCGGCGGAGCCGCCCGCCAGCACTGCGTTTTGCCACTGGTTCACTACCGATACCGGCGGCTGCGCCAGCTTGTAGGGCACGTTGCTGTAGAGCCAGCTTTCGCCCTGCGTCGGCACGCTGGAGACGAACTGCAGATAGCCCAGCATTGCGTCGCTGAGCACCACGTCGCGCGCGAAACCGTTGATGCCGGGATCGGTCAGACGATCGACCCAGCGCGTAAACTGCGGCTGCACGCCCGACATGGCGACTTCCGCCAGCTGCTGCTGAAACTGCTGCACCGCCGCGCGATCCTGCCACATCGGCTGCATATTGTGCGCCGCATAGAGGGTCGCCAGCGAGGCTAAATAAAACGGCGGCTCTTTACCGGCGAACGCCTGACGCAGGCGCTGTTGGCTATCGCTTACTGAAATAGTCGCGTGCGTAGTACCGGGTAACGCTGCAATAACGGCCGCATGCGTCAGATGCAGCGGCGTCAAGGCCAGCGCGAGCGCCAGCAGTGAAAACAGATAATTGTTAGTTTTATTGGTCAGCAACATCCCTGCCCCCTCATTTGTTTACCACGCAGCGTTTCCTGGATCCGCTGCAACTGGGCTGCTACTCATGACCTGAGTATACAAATAAAAAACGGCATTTGCCTCACAGGACAAATGCCGTTTACAGATTACCCAATGCGGTAATTATTAACCAGATTAAACCTGCGAGTTTTCCGCTTCCACCCCGGCTGACTCCTCGCTGTCGCGGCGCGTCGTCGGCGCATCGGCAGAGAAGCCGCGCAGACCAACTACGTGCACATGTTCAGTGTTATTGAACACTTTACGGACCAGCTTATACGTAGTGCCTTTTTCCGGGCTGATGTTTTCCGGCGCCGCGATCACCAGCTGCATCTCCAGACGCTCGCAAAGTTCAAACAGCGTGGCGATAGAGCGCGCATCCAGACGCGCCGCTTCGTCGAGGAACAGCAGGCGACAGGGAGAGATGTCCTTGCCGCGCAGGCGGCGCGACTCCTCTTCCCAGCTCTGCACCACCATCACCAGGATCGACATCCCGGTGCCGATCGCCTCGCCGGTCGACAGCGCCCCGCTCTCGGCGCGCAGCCAGCCGTCGGAGCCGCGGTTGACCTCAACTTCCATCTCCAGGTAGTTGCGGTAGTCCAGCAGCTCTTCGCCGATGGTCTGCGGCGTGCGCTGCCCCATATCGATGTGCGGATTGAGGCGCTGATAGAGCTTCGCCAGCGCTTCGGAGAAGGTCAGACGGCTGCTGTTAAAGAGATCCTGATGCTGCTCATGCTCTTCCGACAGCGTATCAAGCAGCGTGGCGTGGGCTTCGCGCACGTTTACGTTAAGCCGCACGCTACGCACCTGGCCGAAGCTCACCATCTGCAGTCCCTGGTTGAGCTGACGGATACGGTTCTGCTCGCGCTGAATGGTTTTGCGAATAATATTCGACACGCTGCGCGAACTGATCGCCAGCGTCTGCTCGCGCGCCGTCAGCTCTTCGGTCAGACGGTTCAGTTCGATCTCCATCTGCTCGATCGCCTCGACCGGATCGTCGGTGCGGATGATATCCTGACGGATACGCTCGCGCAGATGCTGATAGACGGCGATAAAGAACTGGATCTTGCGTTCTGGACGCTTTGGATCTTCCGACAGGCGCAGCACGTCGCGCAGATGCTCGTTATCCGCTACCGCCAGACGCAGCGCGCCCAGCGCCTTATCCGACATCGAACGCAGCTCGTCGCCGCTCAGGTAGGCCAGCTCGCGACGGTGCAGACGCCGTTCGACGCCGTTCTCTTTTACCAGCCGCAGCACGCTGCACCAGCCCGCTTTAGCGCTCACTACCTGCTCGCGAATGCGGTGGTAGTCGCGCTCCAGCACGCGCAGCCGTTTCTGCAGGTTCTCCATTTCCGCTTCACAGAAGGTAAGCTGCTTTTCCAGCTGATTGCGACGGGCGCGGTTGTGACTCAGCGCGGCGTAGAGCTCGTCGCGGCGAATGCGCGCGCGCTCTTCCGCGCTGGCGTCGGCGTGCACGCCGATATCCTGCATCTCCTGCAGCAGCTCTTTCAGCATGTCGCGCTTGGTGTCGTGCGAGCTTTTCAGGGAGGCCAGCACCTGGCTGTACTGCGCCATCTGCGCCCGCTGCTCACGCAGGCGTTCGCGCGCGCGGCTGCGCTCGCCTTCCGCCTGCTCCAGCTGGCGACGCAGCTTATCGCTGAGATCGTTGTTGCCGTTCAGCATGCCGGCGGAGTCGCCGTAGCTGAAGTGGGCGCGGCGCTGCACCACTTCCGTCAGAGCGAACGCCTGCTGACGCGCGACGCGCTGCTGCTGCTGCGCCTGCTGATAGTCCGCCTGCAGCTGTTCATGCTGCTCAGGATCGCTCTGCAACACGCCGATCAGCGACTCGAGCTTCGTCAGCTTCGCGCCGTGCTGATGCAGGAAACGCGCCGCCTCCTGCGCCTCTTCGACCTGCTCGCGAATTTCGTCGCAGCGATCGGCCAGCGTGTCGTCCAGCAGCAGATTGACGCGCGGCAGCAGGCGGTTTAGCTGCGCCACGCCCTCTTTCGCCAGCTCGTACTGCTGGCGCTGCTGCTGATTGTCGCTTTCGTGCTGCGCCAGCGCGCGCTCCAGCTCGGTGCGACGGGCGTTGAACTGGCGGATCTGCGCTTCGGGATCCTCCTCGAAGGCGACCGCCAGATGCGTGCCGATAAAGCGGCTGAACGACTGATGCAAACGCTGCGTTTTTTGCACGTCGAACGAGAGCGTAGCGTAGCGTTCCGCCAGGCGATCGCGCTCGATGTGCAGCTGTTCCAGCTGATTTTCACGCGCGGCGCGGCCGAACAGCGGCACTTTTGGAAAGCGGGAATAGCGCCACTGACGCTCCGCCACCTTCACCACCACCGCGTTCTGCAGCTCTTCCACGGCGAAGACGCTGTCGTCGAACGACTGCGGATCGCCCTCAATCAGATAGAGATCTTCCGGGCACTCTTCCAGACCATCGAGCTGCTCGCGCACCAGCGACAGATCCGGCACCACGATAGCGTGGCGCGACGGGCCGTAGAGCGCCGAGAAGTAAGGCGCGTCCTCCAGCGTGACGTCGTCGTAAATTTCAGAAAGCAGCACGCCGCCGAAGCGTTCCGCCAGCTGCGTCAGGCGCGCATCTTCCGCGCCGCCTGGCTGGCTGAGGCGTTCAATTTTACGTTCGACGCTGCGTTTGCGCGCGGCGATCTCGTCGCGCTCCACCGTGGTTTCGCGCTCGCGCTCCAGCAGCTGCTGCATATATTCGGTGATCTGCTGGCTGTTCTCCAGCGCCTCGCCGGTCTGCTCGCTGAGCTGCGTCAGGATCTCCTGCGCCGCCAGCCAGTGCGGCGCGCGTGCGGTGAGCGCGGCGATGCGCTCGCGCAGCGACTCCAGCTCCTGGCGCATCACCATGCGGCGTTCGCCGGCGTCGGAGACGCTGGCGTTGAGCTGTTCGATCTGCGCTTCCAGCTCGCTATGCAGCCCTTCCAGCGCGTCGGCGTCATAGTGCGCGCCCTGCCGTTTGCAGAACTCCGCCAGCAGGCGCTCCGCCTCATGCTGCTCGCGCAGACGCTGCTCCATCTCATTCAGGCGCAGGCGCAGCGAGGAGAGCTGCTCGGCGTAGTGACGCTGATTGGCGGCGTCGCGCAGCAGCTCGCGGCCGGTTTGCCAGGCTTCCTGGCGCGGCACGTCGCCGGCGATGCTGGTTACCAGCGCCAGCGCCTGCTCAAACTGGCTGTGCGCCGCTTCCGCTACGCTCAGCTTCTGTTCCAGACGCAGCAGGGTATCCGTCGCTTCTTCTTCAGTCGCCTGGAAACGCGCCTGCCACTCCTCGGCGTTGTCGATGGTGAGATCGGGCAGCTGGCACAGCGTCTTCGCGCGCTCCAGCGCCTGCAGCGCCTGCTGATACTGAATCGCTCGCGTCTGCTGAACGTCGAGTGCCTGCTGGAAATCGGCCAGCTGGTTTTTCAGCTCGTCGACCTCCAGCTCCGCCGCTTCGGCGCGCGCCTCGTTCTCTTCCTGCGCTTCGCGCGCTTCCGCCACCACTTCGTTCTGCTCTTCCAGACGGTGCGTCAGCTCGTCGAGGTCAGCCTCGTAGCGCTCGATTTTTTCCTGCTGGCGCATCGCGGTTTGCACCAGATTGAGGTGATCGCTGGCGGCCTGATAGTCCGCTTCCAGATCGTTCTCCGCGCCGCCGTGCTCGGCGAGCTCGCGCGCCATCTCGATATGGCGATACTGCTCCGTGGCCAGCTGTTTGCGGCTGGAGAGGAGATCGCGGCGCAGCTGCAGCGCGCCGTCGAGATGAATGCGTCGCTCGTTGGCGTGACGCATATAGTCCGCCGAGACGTAGCTGGTGGCTTCGGAGATCAGATGCTTAAACAGGTCGCGATCGGACTGCGTGACGCGGATCGCCTCCAGCGTCATGCGGTTTTCGCGCAGCGCCGCTTCCATATCCTGAAAGGCTTTGCGCACGCCGCCGTTTTCCGGCAGCAGATAGTCGCGCAGCGAGCGGGTAATGGCGCTGGAGATGCCGCCGTAGAGCGACGCTTCGATCAAACGGTAGAATTTGCTGCGATCGCCGGCGGAGCGCAGGCGGCGCGGCACGATGCCGTGCTCAAACATCATCGCGTGGTAGTCGGTGACCGAGCTGAACTGGCGGAATTGCACGCCTTCCTGCGCTTCAACGCGATCTTTGACCTCGCTCAGCGGCAGCACACGCGCCTGGCGGCTATTCATAATCTCGGTCAGCATGTCGGTCGGCTGGCTATCCATCGGCAGCCCGTGAATGCTGAACGGTTTGATATCGACCTTTTTATCGCGGCCGGCTACCTGCTGCAGGCGCACGCCGGCGATAACGCGCTGGTGACGCGAGTTGATAACGTCGAGCACCGCGTAGCAGACGCCGGCACGCAGCTTGCCGTGCAGGCCTTTATCGCGCGAGCCGCTGGTGGCGCCCGCCTCGGTGGTGTTACGGAAGTGCAGCAGCGTCAGATCCGGGATCAGCGCCGTCACGAAGGCGGCCATGGTGGTGGATTTGCCTGCGCCGTTGCCGCCCGACAAGGTGGTGACCAGTTCGTCGAGATCAAAGGTGCGGGCAAAAAAGCCGTTCCAGTTGATCAGGGTAAGCGAACGAAATTTTCCGCGTTCAATCATGCCTGTTCTTCCTCCGCGCTATCACTCGCGTCGCTGTCAATATCATCCTGCTCGCTGGTCGCGCTCACGCTGTCGAGCGCCATAGCTTCGCCGTCGCGGATCAGGCGCAGCTGCGCCTCGCGCGGATCGTCGCCGCTGCGCACGTCGGCGCCGAAGCGGAACACCGATTCGGTAATGCGGAATTTGCTGCTGTCGTTGCCCATAAACCACACCATGCCGAGTCGACGCAGTCGGCTCAGCGAGGCGCGCATTTTCTCCTGCAGCCTGGCGCGATCGAGATCGGAGCCGGTGGAGCGCTGGTTCACCAGCTTGAGCAGCTTGTTCTCGTCGGCCAGCGCCAGCAGCTCGTCATACAGCTCCTGCTGGGTGAAGATGCCTTCGTTCGCCAGACGCTCCGGGCTGAGATAGAGATAGCAGAGCAGCTTGCCGACCATCATATCCAGCTCAGAGAGCACCGAGCGCGGGATCAGCGTGGTGGAGCGCGGACGCAGATAGAAAAAGCCCTCTGGCGCGCGAATTAACTCGACGTTGTAGCGGGCGTAAAACTCTTCCAGAAAGGTCTGGTAGTCCATCAGAAAAGCGTGCTGGTCCAGCTCTTCGATGCCGATATGGCGACCGGCGCGCAGCTGGCTGTCGAGCGCGGGGAAAATCGGGTTCGCCAGTGCCTGCGCCAGCTTAAGCGGCATCACTTGTTCAATATTTGTCGATGACATGTGCCTGCACCTTGGCTCCGTAATCATTAATGGCCTGCCACTGCGCGGGCAGACCGGCTAAATCGGCTTCCGCCACGCCGAGGCGCACCGCCTGATCGACGACGATACGCGCCAGATCAAAGTGGCGCGCGCGCGGATACTGGGCAAGATAGTCGCGCATCACCGTAGCGAGGTTGAGCGGTTTCTGTTCGGATTTGTAGCTCAGCAGCGCTTCTTCGATCATCGCCGCCAGCTGTTCGCGGATCTCGTTGAACTCTTCATATTCCAGCTCGGCGGGCAGTTCGCCCATCACCTCGTCGTTGCGCAGCGTCAGATCCTCGTCGCGCATATCGAACAGGCGATCGGCGCTGGCGTAGGTCAGCACCCACGGCTGGTCGAAGTAGTTCTGCACCGACTGGCGCAAGCGCTGCGCAAAGACGCGGTTCTTGTCCATGTCGATGGCGGTTCGAATGAATTTGTGGACGTGGCGGTCATAGCCGATCCACAGGTCGATCGCCTGCTGGCCCCAGCTGATAATGCGGTCCAGCTTGTTTTGCAGATCGAACACCAGCTTATCGACAAAGCCGAGATCGGGGCTGCTGAGCGTGGCGTCCTGGATGCGCAGCAGGTTGGCCTGCAGCTTGTCGCCCGCCGCCTCCAGCGTATCCTGCAGCTCGCGCAGCGTGCCGGAAGTTTCCGACAGCAGCATTTCGCAGCTTGAGATCGCCGCGCGCCAGTCTTTGTTCAGCAGATCGGCGATATCGTTCTTGACCGCCTGCTGCTGTTCATCCATCAGGCGCTGCGTCATGTCGATGCTGTCGAAGATCTCCGCCACGGAATATTTCAGCGGCGCGAAGACGTTGCGATGCCAGTGGAACTCGTCGCCATCCTCTTCCGCCGCATCGGCGGCGCGCTTCAGCTCGCCCGCCACGATCGACAGCTGCATCGACAGGCGCAGCGTCGAGAATTCGCGCTGGCGGATGTAGTAGTCGGTGATGCCGATCGCCAGCGGCGTCAGACGATAAATGGCGTGTCCTTCCGTCATCTCGCTGGTAAAGCGGTTGATCAGGCGCTGGCGCACCATATCGTTGATGGCGTTGTTGGCGCGCACCACTACGGTTTCATGGGTTTGCTCAAAAGCTTTACTGACGTGCTGAAAAGCATCGATCAGTTCGCCCTCACTCATTTCACCATCCATTCGCTCGCCGTTCAGGGTGGCGATGGCCAGCAGAAAAGCCAGACGATCGACCGGCAGCGCAAGAGAAAAGTCATTCTTGCGCGCCCAGCTGACCAGCTCGGGTACCGTCTGGGAAAATTCACTCATAGTTCGTCCTTCTGCCCTGGTTTACGCGCGGTAACGTGGATGTAGCGTCCCAGGCTTAAAAAGGGTTCCTGGCGACAGTAGCGTCGCTCCATCTCAAGAATGCTCGCGTCGCCTCCGCCGTCCGCCGGCGGGGCTTTCATATAGTCGCTGAAGACGCGCACGCCCGTGCGCTGCTCGATCTCAAAGCCGCACGCGGCGAGCCAGCGGTAGACATCTTCCGGGTCGCGCGGGTAGTCCGGCGACAGGGAGCGCTTCTTCTGCTTCGCCATATTGACGCGCAGATAGCCGAAGTTCCCCAGCGTCAGGTTGCGAAACACCAGGCTGTGGCGGTTAAAAAACATCAGCGACATCACGCCGCCGGGCCGCAGCGCGTCAAACAGCGCCTGCAGCGCTTTTTCAGGCTCTGCGACCCACTCAAGCACAGCGTGAAACAATACCAGATCCACCGGCGTATCCAAATGCTCGCCCACCTGCTGCACGGCGATTTGTCTGAATTGCATGTTGTGGCTCACCTGCTGCGCCTCAGCATGCTGCTGCGCCCGGCGCAGCATCTCCGCCGAGAGATCGCACAGCAGGATCTGGTGGCCGCGCTGCGCCAGCCCGCTGGAGATTTGCCCCAGCCCGCCGCCGGCATCCAGCACGCGCAGCGGCGCCGCGCCGAGCGTCGGCAGAATCGCCTCAAGCTCGTCCCAGAGGATTGCCTGACGCACGATCCCCTTGGTGGTGCCGTAAATGTTTTGCGAAAATTTTTCCGCGAGATCGTCGAAGTTACGATCCTGCATGGCGTGGGCTCCGGTATGCTGCGCTCAGACTTGTGCTATTTTGTCACAGGCTCATGAAGAATGAACCTTTCATCCCCTTCTTCCTTTCCAGCTGCTGTTTTTTCGGACAACAAGGAGTTTTTTTGATGTTTTTTGGACTGAAAAAACTGGTGGGCGGTCTGTTGATGCCTTTACCGCTGCTGCTGCTGTTGATGGCAGCGGGTATTTTACTGCTTTGGTTTAGCCGCTGGCACAAAAGCGGCAAAATTTTAGTCTCGCTGAGCTGGGCGCTGCTGCTGCTGCTGAGCCTGCAGCCGGTCGCCGATCGCCTGCTGCTGCCCCTGGAGTCGCGCTACCCTACCTGGAACGGCAGCGAGAAAGTCGACTTTATTGTGGTGCTGGGGGGCGGCTACACCTTTAACCCCGACTGGGCGCCGAGTTCGAACCTGATCGGCAACAGTCTGCCGCGCGTCGCCGAAGGCGTGCGCCAGTGGCGACGCAACCCGCAGGCGACAATGATCTTCACCGGCGCCGCCGCCGGAAAGAACCCCGTCAGCAACGCGCAGGTCGCCGCCTCGGTCGCGATAAGTCTGGGCGTGCCGCCGGATCATATTCAGGTGCTGGATCGGCCGAAAGATACCGAACAGGAGGCGCGTGCGGTGCGCGGCGTCGTCGGCCAGCGCTCCTTCCTGCTGGTCACCTCCGCCAATCATATGGCGCGCGCCCTGAATTTCTTTCACGCCGCCGGCTTAACGCCGCTTGCCGCGCCCGCCAATCAGCTGGCGATCGCTTCGCCGCTCAACTGGTGGGAGCGCGCGATCCCTTCGCCGCTCTGGCTCAGCCACAGCGACCGGGTCGTCTATGAGACGCTGGGACAGGCGTGGCAGTGGCTAAAAGGCGGCGACGCGCCCTCAGCCGAGCCAGGGCAGTAGCTGCGCATGGGCGTAATCGAAGCGCGCCCGGTCAAATTCGCCATACTGCACCAGTCCGTCGATGCAATCCCACAGCTGATAGAGCCAGCGCCGCCAGAGAAAGCCTTCGGAGACCGGCGCGCACTGTAGATAGCGCGCCATCAGCGCCTGCTCTGCCGGACTTTCGCCCAGCTGCATCAGCTCATATTCACGCGGCCCCCATAAAATGGCGCCGGGCTGGGTCATCGCCAGCAGCTGATCGCTGCGCGCGTTTTTGACGATGCTGGTCAGGCGCAGGTTGCCATGCAGCATAACGCAGGGATCGTCAAAGTCGCGAAAGAGATGCGCCAGCTGCTCGCGGCTGCGAAACAGCACCTGGCGGTCGGCATGGGTGAACGCGGGCGGCTGCAGGTAGCTGAGCGTGGACCAGAGCACTTCCACGCGCTGCTGGAACCAGGCGGGCCAGCTGTTTTGCTGGGTGCTGTCGACGGTGCCGACCAGGCCATGCCCGCTGATGCGATGCCAGGCGAGCAGCCCTTCCACCACCTCTTCACACAGCTGCTGCCAGCGAGCGGCATCGCGGGTCGGCGCCTCGGCGGAGACGCCGTTCAGGCGCGCCATCAGCAGCATTTCATGCGCCGGCGGCTGCTGGCTCAGCACCAGACCATAGACCGCCGGCACGGCGATCAGCCCCTCATGGCCGAGCAGCGCCAGCTTTTTCGCCTCCAGCGCGGCGCGTCCCTGATGGCGAAAATATTTCGCCACCACCGGCATCGGTTTGTCCTGGCGATCGTAGAGCGCATAGAGCCGCGTCGGCGGCTGTTCGCTGATGGTTTCGAGCCGGCCGACCGTCTCGCCCAGCACCAGCGAGAGTTCAGATTTGAGACTTTCCATGCATCCTCCTCAAGGAAAACATCACACCATCCTGGAGGCCTCAGCGGGCGAATAAGCAGAAATAGATCAATAAAAGCGTCGGGGATGGCTCCCCGACGCCGTCAGCCCTGCAGCGCGGCGCGCACGCGCGCCAGATCTTCCGGCGTATCTACGCCTGTGCCCGGCACGGTTTCCGCGACGGCGACATGGATTTTTTCGCCGTACCAGAGCACGCGAAGCTGCTCCAGCAGTTCGATACGCTCCAGCGGGCAAGGCGCCCAGGAGACGTAGCGACGAATAAAGCCGGCGCGATAGGCGTAGATGCCGATATGGCGCAGCAGCGTATCGCCGATCTCCTCGCGGGACGCGGCGTAACGCTCGCGATCCCAGGGAATAGTGGCGCGAGAGAAATAGAGCGCGTAGCCCTGCGCGTCCATTACCACCTTCACCGCGTTAGGGTTAAACGCCTCTTCCGCGTCATGAATCGGCACCGCCAGCGTCGCCATGCCCGCCTGCGCGCCAGCCAGATTCGCCGCCACCTGCCGAACGATTTCCGGCGGGATCAGCGGTTCGTCGCCCTGCACGTTGACGATAATCTCATCGTCGGCGAACCTGCAGGTTTCGATCACCTCAGCCAGCCGCTCCGTGCCAGACTGATGGTCGGCGCGCGTCATGCAGACTTCGCCGCCCGCCGCTTCAACCGCCGTTTTCACATCCGGATGATCGGTGGCGACAATCACGCGGCTGGCGCCAGAGGCGCGCGCGCGCTCCATCACGTGAACGATCATCGGCTTTCCGGCGATATCGACCAGCGGTTTGCCGGGCAGGCGCGTCGAGGCGTAGCGCGCGGGAATAATCGCCGTGAAACTCATGGATGGAACTCTTCCACGGCGAGCGTGCGCGCTTCGTTTTCCAGCAGCACCGGAATGCCGTCGCGTACCGGGAAGGCGAGCGCGTCAGGTTTGCAGATCAGCTCCTGCTGGGCGTTGTTGTAGTAAAGCTTGCCGTTGCACACCGGGCAGGCAACAATCTCGAGTAAGCGGTGATCCATATGTCCTCCATTGCGGACCGATTGCATAAGGCGCTAAGGATACCATAGCGCAGTGTTTCAGCGTGCGCGGAAAGCGGCCGCGAAACTGCGGCGCAGACCGCAAAGCTCAGGAATCGAGCGTCCAGACGCCAGGCCAGTGCGGCCGCAGCGCGGCGGGCATCTGTTCGAACAGCACGCTCTCCGCATCCTGCCAGGCCGCAAAGCGTTCAATCGCCTGGCGAACATCCCTGACGAAGGCGGCGGTGACGCGCGCGTCCGGCTCCAGCCAAAAATTCCTGATCACCAGCTGCCGCGCCTGGCGCTGCATGCGGGCGTCCAGCCTGGCCTTGATGGCGCCGCGATGCAGCACCGGCAGGACGAAATAGCCATATTTGCGCTTCGCCTCCGGCGTATAGCATTCGATGCGGTAATCGAACTGAAACAGCTCCAGCGCGCGCCGCCGATCCCAGACGAGCGGATCGAAGGGCGACAGAATGGCGCTGTGCGTGGCGTTAAGCGGCGCGTCGAGCAGCGGCAGCAGATCGCGATGCAGCCACATCTCACCGAGTTCGGCCACCTCGACCGGCATAATCTCGCCCGCCTGCTGCGCTTTTTCCAGGTAAGGCTTCAGCGCCACGCGTTTAAGACGGTAGTAATCCGGCAGCCAGGCGGCGCGAAAAATCCCGAGGCTGCGCGCGCTGTTGCGCAGCATTTCCCACTGCGCGTCCGCTTCGCTGAGAGCGTGCAGCGCATCCTGCCACTCCGGCAGCACCCGCGAACGCAGATCGTAGACCCGCTGAAAATTGCGCCGCTCGCTGACCATCAGCTCGCCCGCGCTGAAAAGATTTTCCAGATGCCGCTTGTGCGGCTTCCAGGCCCACCAGCCGGGTTTATGATCGGCGCCGCTGGCGAAGTCGGCGGCGCGAACCGGCCCCTTATCGGCAATATGCCGCAGCAGGTCGGCGATCTCCTGCTGATGATCCTGCATCCACTGGGCGTTATATTTCCAGCCAAGGCGCTCGGGTTCGAGCATGCGGTGGCGCAGCAGCCGGTAATCTTCGCGAGGAATAAAGCAGGCTTCGTGCGCCCAGTATTCAAACAGCTCGCCCTGCGCCAGCGCCTCTTCCAGCCAGCGCGGCGGGTAGCTGCCGAGGCGGCTGAACAGCACCAGATAAGGGCTGCGGGCGACGACGTGAATGGTATCGATTTGCAGCAGCGACATGCGCCGTACCGCCGCGAGCAGATCCGCATAGCGCGCGCGTTTCGACGGCGCGCGCAGCAGACCCTGCGCCGCCAGATGAAGATTTCGAGCCAGTTGAAGCGAAAGCGAAAGCGTTGTGTTCATTCCCTTCCTGCATTCGGCGAGAGGTTAGTCTGCGGCCCTGCCTGCGCGCTGCCGCGCCAGACGTTCAATATCGTCCAGCAGCGGCGCGACGGCGCTGCCGCTCAGTTCGGCTTCGACCGGCAGATACCACCAGTTGGGCTGGGCGAAGCGACGGCACTTAACCGCGTCTTTTTCGGTCATCAGCAGGGTTTGGCCCTTGACCACTAAACCGGCCAATTCCTCCTGACTGTAGGCGTGATGATCGGCGAAGGCGATCTCGGCCACCGGCGTGACGCCATGCTGGTTAAGGGTAGCGAAAAAGCGCGGCGGATGCCCTATACCGGCCATCGCCACCACATTTTCCAGCGCGGAAAGCGGCGCGCGCTGCTGCGTATGCAGGTTGACCGCATCGCGAGGCCGCAGCGCCATCGCGATTTCACCCGCTTCCGCGCGGCCGCCGTTAACAATAACCGCATTCACCTGCCGCAGACGCGAAGCGCGCTCGCGCATCGGCCCGGCCGGCAGCCACCAGCCGTTGCCGAAGCGGCGGACGCCGTCGACCACCACAATTTCGCGATCGCGCTGCAGCGCGTAGTGCTGCAGGCCATCGTCGGTAATGATGAGATCGAGGGGGTGGCTGGCGAGCAGCGCTTCAACCGCGGCGCGGCGCTTCGGCGCCACCGCGATCGGCGCCCCGGTGCGCTGGGCGATCAGCACTGGTTCGTCGCCCGCCTGCTCCGTCGGCGTATCGGCGTCGACCAGCAGCGGATAGCGCTCCGCTTTGCCGCCGTAGCCGCGTGAAACCACGCCGACGCGAAGGCCGCGGCGCTGTAACGCCTGCACCAGCCAGATCGCGACCGGCGTTTTGCCGTTGCCGCCTGCAGTAAGATTGCCGACCACCACCACCGGAACCGGCGCGCGCCAGCTTTTACGCCAGCCGCGCTGATAGCTAAGACGAATCAGAGAGGAGACCGCGCCGTAAATCAGGCTAAGCGGCCACAGCAGCAGCCACAGCGGCGAGCGTCCACTCCAGATACGCTCGATCATTGCCCAAACTGCATCTTATGCAGCTGAGCATAGGCGCCCCGCTGAGCCAGCAGATCGGCGTGAGTGCCGCGCTCAACGATACGGCCATCCTCCACCACCACGATTTCATCGGCTTTCTCAATGGTCGACAGGCGGTGAGCGATAACCAGCGAGGTGCGGTTTTTCTGCAGCTCGTCCAGCGCAGACTGGATTGCGCGTTCCGACTCGGTATCGAGCGCAGAGGTCGCCTCGTCCAGGATCAAAATCGGACAGTCGCGCAGCAGCGCGCGCGCAATGGCGATACGCTGGCGCTGGCCGCCGGAGAGCAGCACGCCGTTTTCGCCGATCACCGTATCCAGCCCGTTATCCATCTTATTGATGAAGTCCATGGCGTGCGCCATGGTCGCGGCGCGCTCGATCTCGGCGCGGCTATACTGCTCGCTGCGCGCATAGGCGATGTTGTTGGCGATGGTGTCGTTGAACAGATGAACATTCTGCGACACCAGCGCGACCTGATTACGCAGCGAACGCAGCGTGTATTCGCGCAGATCGTGACCGTCCAGCAGGATTTCGCCCTGCTGAATGTCGTAAAAGCGCGTCAGCAGGCTGGCCAGCGTCGACTTGCCTGAGCCGGAGCGCCCTACCAGCGCCACGGTTTTGCCTTCCGGCAGCGCCAGGTTGATGTCGCGCAGCGCTGGCGTATCGCGGCCAGGATAGGTAAAGGTGACATTGCGGAACTCAACGTCGCCTTTGGCGCGCTGAATTTCGCGCGTGCCGGTATCGACTTCCTGCTCGCTGTCGAGGATAGAGAAAAGCGTCTGGCACGCCGCCATACCGCGCTGGAACTGCGCGTTGACGTTAGTCAGGGATTTCAGCGGACGCATCAGCGCGATCATCGATGAGAAGACCACGGTGATGGTGCCTGCGGTCAGCGTATCCATCACGCTGGGAAAGCTGGCGGCATAAAGCACGAACGCCAGCGCCAGCGAGGCGATCAGCTGGATTACCGGATCGGAGATGGATGAGGCCGATACCAGCTTCATGCCCTGCTGACGCATGCGGTTGCTGACGCGGGCGAAACGCTCTGACTCCACTTCCTGACCGCCGAAAATCAGCACTTCTTTGTGCCCTTTCAGCATCTGCTCGGCGCTGGTGGTGACCTGCCCCATGGTGTTCTGCATGGTTTTGCTGATGCTGCGAAAGCGCTTAGAGACCGAACGAATCGCCAGGGAGACGACGGGCGCCAGCACAATCAGGATGAGCGACAGCTGCCAGCTGTAGTAGAACATCATAATAAACAGGCCGATAATCGACGCGCCCTCGCGCACTACGGTAACCAGTGCGCTGGATGAGGAAGAGGCGACCTGCTCGGAGTCGTAGGTGATGCGCGACAGCAGCGTGCCTGTTGACTGCTGGTCAAAGAACGAGACCGGCATGCCCATCATATGGCTGAAGAGGCGACGGCGCATATTCATCACGACGTTGCCGGAAACCCAGGAGATGCAGTAGCTGGAAATATAGCTGGTGACGCCGCGGATCAGCATCAGCCCGATAACGGCCAGCGGCATCCAGATCAGCACCGACTTATCCGCTTTACCAAACCCATCATCCAGTAAAGGCTTCAACAGGGAGAGCATGAGCGTGTCGCCCGCGGCGTTAAGTATCAGGGCCACAGCGGCCACGCATAAACCCGCTTTATGGGGCGCGATCATCGGCCAGAGTCGACGAAATGTCTGCCACGTTGAGAGATCTTTATCTTGATGCATTATTTATTCACGCTGTTTGAAATAGCCGCTCATTCTACCTGGATTCCCGTTTGACGCCAAACCACTGATGGTACCAACGGGGCAAAATTTGCTCTCTCAGGCCAGAAACCGCGGTTTTACGCCCGGCGACGGTAAGGGTTATCTGGCCCGACTGAGCGGTATCGGACCAGGCGAAGCCCGCGCGGCGATAGTTTTCCAGCACGCTGTTGACCGGCATATGCCAGGCGTTGTAGCGCGCCATCGAGGCGATAGCGATACGTCCGCCTACGTTGCGCAGCAGCAGCGGCGTTGACGAAGTGCGGCTGCCGTGGTGCGGCACCTGGATGATATCGGCTCTAAGCCCGCTTTTTTCCAGCGCCACCAGCTGCCGCTCCGCCGGCGCCTCCAGGTCGCCCATCAGCAGCAGACGCGTAACGCCGTCATCCACGCTAAGCACGCAGGAGTCGTTATTGTTGCTGACCGCCGATCGCGCCGGCGGCCACAGCGCTTCGATATTCAAGGCGCCCCAGCGCCAGCGTACGCCGCGCACGCAGGGCAGATGAGCGGCATCGAGCGTGGCGCTGCGTATCGGCACCCCGGGCCAGCGCTGTTTTATCGCGTTGAGGCCGCCGCTGTGATCGAGATGGCGGTGGCTGAGCACCACCATCTGAAGGCGCAGCCGTTTGCGCGCCAGCCAGGGAATAACGTGGCGCGTGCCGGCGTCGCCGTTTTCCCAGGCCGGTCCGGTATCATAGAGCATCGCCTCTCTTCCCTGACGGATAACCACGCTCAGTCCCTGCCCCACATCCAGCATATCGATATGCCAGCCCGGCTCGTCGCGCGGCCAGCGCCAGACCAGCAGCGCCGCAATAACGGCTGCACAGCTGACCGGCGCCGCGTAGAACAGCGCGCAGCGCCAGATAATCAGCCCGCCCCACAGCAGCAGCGCCAGCGTACCGGCGTCATAAAACGCCCACCAGCCCTCGGGCAACGCCTTGAGCGCCGCCATCAGCCAGGCGACGGAGGTGTCCGCCAGCCGCCACAGCGCGGCGCAGATCGCGCTGACCGGCATCAACATCGCCAGCAGGATAAGCGGCACGCTGATAAAAGAGATGACCGGTATCGCCAGCATATTCGCCGCCAGCGCCGAGAGGCTGATGCCTTCAAACAGCATCACCTGTAGCGGCGCCATCAGCAGCATCATACCGAGCTGCAGGTGCAGCAGTTGGACCGGCAGCCAGCGCCAGCCGCGTCGACAGCGCGCCGGTAACGGAAACCAGCGATACCAGGTCAGCAAAAAGGCGACCGCCAGCGCCGAGAGCCAGAAACTTTCAGAAAGCACGTTGAGGGGATCGAACAGCAGCAGTCCGCCGACGCACAGGCTCCAGACCTGCCAGCCGCTAAGCTGCACGCCTTTGATACGAAAGATAAGCCACAGCGTCAGGGCGATCAGCGCGCGCTGGGCGGGCGCATGACTGCCGGAGAGCCAGGTATAGAGCGCCGCCAGCAGCCAGCTCGTCAGCAGCGGGAACAGATAGCCGATTAGACGCGCTGGCAGCGCCAGCTGAACCGCGCGCGCCATAAGCCAGCCGCTGCTGGCGGCCAGCGCGATATGCATGCCTGAAATCGCCATCAGATGCGCCGTGCCGGTTTCCCGCAGCAGCTGACGCAGCGCGTCGCCCATTTCCGCCCGTTCGCCGAACGCGAGCGCCTCGACAACGGCGCGCTGCTCCAGCGCGTGAATCGTCGGCAGATCGCGCAGGATGCGCTGCCAGCGCCAGCTGCAGGTCAGGGATTCAGGCCATTGCTGCTGAATACGCCCTCGCAGCCCCATATGATTTGCCAGCGCGAAACGCTGCGCGTCGAACTCCCCCTCATTGAGCCGGGCATGTACGGGCCGCAGGCTGAGCTGCATCGACCAGCGCTGCCCAGGGCACCAGACCTGCTCGCTCTCTCCGAACGACAGCCAGGCGAAACGCGGCGGAAAGAGATAGCGCCCTTCTCGCTTTAGCAGCTGCACCTTAATTTGCCGTCTCTCTTGCTGAACCTCATCGATGCGCACGCTGTAGGTGGCGGGCGCGACGCTGGCGGTTTCTATCGCGGTGACGGCTGAGCGCGCCGCCCCCAGCATCCAGCCGCACAGCAGCAGCGCGATTGCCGCCATGTGCAGCCAGGCCGACTGCGTCCAGAGCAGCAGCATGCCTGCGCAGGCGATTGCCGCAATGCCTGCTATTGATGGAAGCCGGTGAAGAAACAGCAGCGGCAGCGCGGCGAGAATAGCGATTCTGGCAAATAACGTTGCTGTCATCTTGATCTCGTCCCGGTTAAACACGTGGAGAGTATGCGGATTATGCGGCGCGCGGTCAGGCGCAGGCTGGCGCGCTTCAGCGCGGCCTCGCAAAAAAAGAGGAAGATTTCAGTGCTATTGCAGAGAGTGTCGGGCAGGCTCGCAGACAGAAATTGCGGGCAAAAAAAACGACATCCTGAGATGTCGTTTCTGCGTTCGGTTACGTCTTAACCGTAAATGTTTGCACGGTCTCGCAGCTCTTTGCCCGGCTTAAAGTGGGGAACGTATTTACCTTCCAGTTCCACTTTGTCGCCCGTTTTCGGGTTACGACCCGTACGCGGTGCGCGGTAATGCAAAGAAAAGCTGCCGAATCCCCGGATTTCAATGCGTTCGCCCTGGGCCAGCGTAGTGGCCATGTGCTCCAGCATCTCTTTTACAGCATCCTCAACGACTTTCGCCGGAATATGAGTCTGCTGGCCAGCAAGTCTTTCAATCAGTTCTGACTTGGTCATGTAACCTCCGGTTAATCCTTGTGGGAAAGGTATGACAGCTTGCTACCGTAACCGGGCAGATTTCCCTGCCCGGTTGCTTCAGGTCGATTACTCGCCTTTAGCTGCTTTGAACGCTTCAGCCATAGCATTGGAGAAATTGCTTTCTTCCTGCTTGTTGTTCACAGTCGCGATGGCATCTTTCTCGTCAGCTTCGTCTTTCGCACGGACAGACAGGCTAACAACGCGGTTTTTACGATCAACGCCGGTGAATTTAGCTTCAACATCGTCGCCAACATTCAGAACCAGAGTTGCGTCTTCAACGCGGTCACGTGAAGCTTCAGAAGCGCGCAGGTAACCTTCAACGCCGTCTGCCAGTTCAACTGTAGCACCTTTAGCGTCAACTGCCGTTACTTTACCAGTAACGATGGCGCCTTTCTTGTTCAGGGTGATGTAGTTGTTGAACGGATCTTCAGCCAGCTGTTTCACGCCCAGAGAGATGCGCTCACGCTCTGCGTCAACCTGCAGTACAACGGCAGCGATTTCGTCGCCTTTTTTGTACTCACGAACGGCTTCTTCGCCAGTCGCGTTCCAGGAGATGTCAGACAGGTGAACCAGGCCGTCGATGCCGCCGTCCAGGCCGATGAAGATACCGAAGTCAGTGATTGACTTGATTTTACCTTCAACGCGATCGCCCTTGTTGTGGGTCTCAGCAAACTGCTGCCATGGGTTGGCTTTGCACTGCTTCAGGCCCAGGGAGATACGACGACGCTCTTCGTCGATGTCCAGAACCATAACTTCAACCACGTCGCCCACGTTAACAACTTTAGACGGGTGGATGTTTTTGTTGGTCCAGTCCATTTCAGAAACGTGTACCAGACCTTCAACGCCTTCTTCGATTTCTACGAAGCAGCCGTAATCAGTCAGGTTGGTCACACGACCGGTCAGGCGAGTGCCTTCCGGGTAGCGCTTAGCGATAGCCACCCACGGATCTTCGCCCAGCTGTTTCAGGCCCAGAGATACACGGGTACGCTCGCGGTCGAACTTCAGCACTTTAACAGTGATTTCGTCGCCCACGTTGACGATTTCGCTCGGATGCTTAACGCGTTTCCACGCCATGTCGGTGATGTGCAGCAGGCCGTCGACGCCGCCCAGATCAACGAATGCGCCGTAGTCAGTGAGGTTCTTAACGATACCTTTGACTTCCATGCCTTCCTGCAGGTTTTCCAGCAGCTGATCGCGCTCAGCGCTGTTCTCAGATTCGATAACCGCGCGGCGAGAAACCACGACGTTGTTACGCTTCTGATCAAGCTTGATTACTTTGAATTCAAGCTCTTTGCCTTCCAGGTGCAGCGTGTCGCGTACCGGACGCACGTCAACCAGTGAACCTGGCAGGAACGCACGAATACCGTTCAGCTCAACTGTGAAGCCACCTTTAACTTTGCCGTTGATAACACCGGTAACAGTTTCAGCGTCTTCGTAAGCTTTTTCCAGCGTGATCCAGGCTTCATGACGTTTAGCTTTCTCACGGGACAGCAGGGTTTCACCGAAGCCGTCTTCCACTGCATCCAGGGCAACGTCAACTTCGTCACCAACCTGAATTTCCAGTTCGCCGGCTGCGTTCTTGAACTGCTCTGCCGGAATGGCAGACTCAGATTTCAGACCCGCATCAACCAGAACGACGTCTTTGTCGATAGAGACAACAACGCCACGAACGATGGAACCCGGGCGGGTTTCGATTTCTTTCAGGGACTCTTCAAAGAGTTGAGCAAAAGATTCAGTCATATTGATAATCTTAGGATTCTTCAATTTAACGTCCACCTGACGTCATTGTCGGATGGGGTTGTTTCACATGCCCTGCGCGCTTTCCCTGGCACAGGGTTACTGCAATTCTGTTTGGCCGAAAAGATTAAATGCCCAGCTTTGTGCGGGCATATTCCAGCGCCTGATCAATGACTTGTTCGATGGATAACTGCGTAGAATCCAGAACCAGCGCATCGGCGGCGGGGACTAAAGGCGCAATGGCGCGGTTGCGATCGCGGTCATCACGTTCTTTTATCTCGGCTAAAAGGCGATCAAAGTTAACACTAAAGCCGCTCTCCTGCAACTGTAGCATACGGCGCTGGGCGCGCTCTTCCGGGCTGGCGTCGAGGAAAATTTTTACCGGCGCGTCAGGGAAAACCACCGTTCCCATATCGCGACCGTCGGCGATTAAGCCGGGCTCGTCGCGAAAGGCGCGCTGGCGACGCAGCAGCGCTTCGCGCACGCGGGGAAAAGCGGCGACGCGCGACGCGGTATTGCTGACGTCCTGCGTGCGGATTTCGCCGGTGACCTCTTCGCCCTCCAGGATTACCCGCAGTTCGCCCTCTTGCGAGACGAAACGCACGTCCAGATGGGCCGCCAGCGGCACCAGCGCCTCTTCGGCTTCAATATCCACCTGATGGTGCAGCGCAGCCAGCGCCAGAACGCGATAAATGGCGCCGGAGTCGAGCAGATGCCACTGCAGCGCCTCCGCCATCGCTTTGCACAACGTGCCTTTGCCTGCGCCGCTAGGTCCGTCGACAGTTATAACCGGGGCAGTTGCCGTCATTATTCTCTCCTGTTGCTGCGCGAAATAGTTCAGCCTTCAGGCTGTTCAGAACAGGAAGCATTATACGCGGCCCAGGCTAATGTCGTTACCTTTTAGCGGAGACATCGCTATAAATTGCAGCAGATTCAGAACATATCTTGGTCAGTGAGGCCAGAGGCAGTGAGAATGCCGGAGAGACTCGCTCTCCGGCGCGGTGAAAATCAGGCGTTCTGGCTGATTTTGGCCAGCTGCTGGAAATAGTCGGGGAAGGTTTTCGCGGTACAGCCGGGGTCGAGAATAGTCACGGGCGTATCGGAGAGCGCCACCAGCGAGAAGCACATCGCCATGCGGTGATCGTTATAGGTGCCTATCTCCGCGTGACGCAGTTTTTCCGGCGGGGTGATGCGGATAAAATCATGCCCCTCTTCCACTTCCGCGCCCACTTTACGCAGCTCGGTAGCCATCGCGGCCAGGCGATCGGTCTCTTTAACGCGCCAGTTGTAGATGTTGCGCAGCAGCGTCGGGCCTTTAGCGAACAGCGCCGCCGTGGCGATGGTCATCGCGGCGTCGGGAATATGGTTCATATCCATATCGATGCCGTTAAGCTCGCCGGCGGTACAGGCGATATAGTCGCTGCCCCACTCAACGGTCGCGCCCATTTTTTCCAGCACGTCGGCAAAGCGGATATCGCCCTGCACGCTGTCGCGGCCGATGCCGGTGACGCGCACGGTTCCGCCTTTAATGGCGGCGGCGGCCAGAAAATAGGAGGCGGAAGAGGCGTCGCCCTCCACCAGATAGTCGCCTGGCGACTGATACTGCTGTCGGCCTTTAATGATAAAGCGCTGGTATTGCTGGTTTTCGACCTCGACGCCGAAGCAGCGCATCAGATGCAGCGTAATATCGATATAGGGTTTGGAGACCAGCTCGCCTTTAATGGCGATGCGGGTATCGCGCTCCGCCAGCGGCGCGGTCATCAGCAGCGCGGTCAGGAACTGGCTGGAGACGCTGCCGTCGACGCTGACGTCGCCGCCGGTGAAGCCGCCTTTCAGGCGCAGCGGCGGGTAGTCGCTGTTCTCCAGATACTCAATCTGCGCGCCGCCCTGACGCAGCGCGTCGACCAGATGCCCGATTGGACGCTCTTTCATGCGCGGTTCGCCGGTCAGAACGATATCCTGCTCGCCGAGACAGAGCGCCGCCGCCAGCGGTCGCATCGCCGTACCCGCGTTGCCGAGAAACAGCTCCAGCGGCTGAGAGGCGCGCAGCGCCCCTGCCTGTCCCACCACGTCGCACTGGGTGCGGTCGGCGGACAGGGTAAAATCGACGCCCAACGCCTTAAGGGCGTTCAGCATATGTTTAACGTCATCGCTGTCCAGCAGGTTCGTCAGACGCGTGGTGCCTTTCGCCAGCGCAGCAAGCAGCAGCGCGCGGTTAGAAACGCTTTTTGAACCCGGCAGGTTAACGGTGCCGTCAATGCGTGCAATCGGTTGTAAGGTCAGGGAGTCCTGCATGTGAAACCAAATCTCCAGAAAAGGACAAAACCCCGCCGCGAGACGGGGTCTGAAGTCGGCGCTAGCGCCGACGCTACAGCTCAGGCTTAACCGTGGCGACGCGCGAAGTCGGCCATAAAGTCGGTCAGCGCTTTGACGCCTTCCAGCGGCATCGCATTGTAGATCGATGCGCGCATGCCGCCTACCACGCGGTGGCCTTTCAGAGCGTGCAGGCCGGCGTTGAACGACTCTTCCAGGAAAAGTTTGTCCAGCGCGGCGTCCGCCAGCTGGAAAGGCACGTTCATGCGCGAACGGTTTTCCGTCGCGACGTCGTTGCGATAAAACGGGTTGCTATCGATCAGACCGTAGAGCAGATCGGCTTTCGCCTGATTGATTTTGTCGATTTCGCTGACGCCGCCTTTCTCTTTCAGCCATTTAAACACCAGGCCGGAGAGATACCAGGCGAAGGTCGGCGGCGTATTGAACATAGAGTCGTTCTCCGCCAGCACCTGATAGTCGAGAATAGAGGGAACGGACTGGCGGGCTTTGCCCAGCAGATCGTCGCGCACGATGACGATGGTCAACCCGGCCGGGCCGATATTCTTCTGCGCGCCGGCGTAGATCACGCCGTAACGGTTGATGTCCAGCGGCCGCGACAGAATGGTAGAGGAGAGATCGGCGACGACGATTTTGTCGCCGAAGTCGGGCTGTTCGTCGATGGCGATGCCGTCGATGGTTTCGTTCGGGCAGTAGTGCACGTAAGCGGCGTCGCTGCTCAGCGCCCACTGGCTCATCGGCAGGATAGCGCGCTTGCCGTCACGGGTAGTTTTGACATCCAGGGTGCGTGGCGTGCAATACTTTTCCGCTTCCTTTATGGCGCTGTGCGCCCAGTAACCGCCGTCGACATAATCCGCCGTGGTCGCCTCGCCCAGCAGGTTGCCCGGCACCGCGGCGAACTGCGCGCGCGCGCCGCCGTGGCAGAATAAAACTTTGTAGTTAGCCGGGATTTTCAGAAGATCGCGTAAGTCCTGCTCCGCCTCTTCCGCTACGTTGAGAAACTCTTTGCTGCGATGGCTGATCTCCATAACGGAGGTCCCCAGACCGTGCCAGTTTGTCAGTTCTTGTTCTGCACGACGGAGCACTTCAACCGGCAGCATCGCTGGACCGGAACTAAAATTATAAATCTGCGTCATTTCCCCTCACCACGGTTATCCAGAACGGTTATGAATTGCTTACCGGTTTTATCACTGCCTTATGGTGCCTGCAATGATAAATCAGGAAGGGATCACATTTTCTGAATCTGCCGCGCCGCAGCTTATGTTACAAATGCAACGCAGCGCGAAATTTTGTGAGGCGGCTCGTTCAGGGAGAAAAGCGAGCCCTTCTGCCACGCCGCTTTCAGGATAATGGCAGGTAGAAATTTATCTCGTCTTCATAGCGCCACGGCGGCAAAGTCCGTATCATTGCGCGCTTTACGCCCACTATATATGAGAGAGCGGTCCCATGACGCAAACGTTTATTCCCGGTAAAGACGCAGCACTGGAAGACTCCATCGCGCGCTTCCAGCAAAAGCTGACCGACCTTGGCTTTAATATTGAAGAAGCCTCCTGGCTTAATCCGGTTCCCCACGTCTGGTCCGTGCATATTCGCGACCGCGATTGTCCGCTCTGCTTTACCAACGGCAAAGGCGCCAGTAAGAAAGCCGCGCTGGCGTCGGCGCTGGGCGAATATTTCGAGCGTCTCTCGACCAACTACTTCTTTGCCGATTTCTGGCTGGGCAAATCGATCGCCAACGGCGATTTCGTCCACTACCCGGACGAGAAATGGTTCCCGATCCCGGCGGACGGCTCGCTGCCGGAAGGCATTCTGGATGCGCGCCTGCGCGCCTTTTACGATCCTGACGACGCGCTGACCGCGCCGGAGCTGGTGGATTTGCAGTCCGGCAACGCCGAGCGCGGCATCTGCGGCCTGCCGTTTACCCGTCAGTCCGACCAGCAGACCGTCTATATCCCGATGAACATCATCGGCAACCTCTACGTCTCCAACGGCATGTCGGCGGGCAACACTGCTAACGAAGCGCGCGTGCAGGGGCTTTCTGAGGTGTTTGAACGCTATATCAAAAACCGCATTATCGCCGAAGCGATCAGCCTGCCGACGATTCCTGAGAGCGTGATGCAGCGCTATCCTGGCGTGGTCGAGGCAATTGCGCGCCTCGAAGCGGAAGGCTTCCCGATTTTCGCCTACGACGCCTCGCTGGGCGGCAAATATCCGGTGATCTGCGTGGTGCTGTTCAACCCGCAAAACGGCACCTGTTTCGCCTCTTTCGGCGCGCATCCCGATTTCGGCGTCGCCCTTGAGCGTACCGTTACCGAACTGCTTCAGGGCCGCAGCCTGAAAGATCTCGACGTCTTTACGCCGCCGACCTTCGATGATGAAGAAGTCGCCGAGCACGCCAACCTCGAGACGCACTTTATCGACTCCAGCGGCCTTATCTCCTGGGATCTGTTTAAAGAAAAAGCGGACTACCCCTTTGTCGACTGGTCGTTCAGCGGCACGACCCAGGAAGAGTTCGCCACCCTGATGGCGATCTTCCGCGAGGAAGGGCAGGAAGTCTATATCGCGGATTACGATCATCTGGGCGTCTACGCCTGCCGTATTATCGTGCCCGGCATGTCCGATATCTATCCGGTGGAAGATCTGGTGCTGGCGAACAACAATATGGGCGCGGGCCTGCGCGACACGCTGCTGGCGCTGCCTGCCAGCAACTGGAATCCGGAAGAGTATCTCGACCTGATCGCCCAGTTGGATGAAGAAGGCCATGACGACTTTACCCGCGTGCGCGAACTGCTGGGCCTGGCGAGCGGCAAGGACAACGGCTGGTACACGCTGCGCATCGGCGAGCTGAAGGCGATGCTGGCGCTGGCTGGCGGCGACCTTGATCAGGCGCTGATCTGGACCGAATGGACCATGGAGTTCAACGGTTCAATCTTTTCGCCGGAGCGCGCCAACTACTACCGCTGCCTGCAGACGCTGTTGCTGCTGGCGATGGAAGATGAGCGCGACCCGCTGCAGTATCATCACGCCTTCACGCGCATGTACGGCGCGGACGCGCTGGAAGCGGCGTCGGCGGCTATCAGCGGCGAAGCGCCCTTCTACGGTCTGCAGGCCGTCGACGACGATCTCAAAGCCTTCCCGGCGCACCAGGCGCTGCTGCAGGCTTATGAAAAACTTCAGGCGGCAAAGCGTCGTTACTGGAAAAAGTAGTTACCTGCTCAGCTGCGCAAGGGTGAATTAAATAGCCATGGCGTCAATATTATTGACGCCATTTTTTTATCATGGAAGGGCCTTTTTCATTATTTCTAATCGATTATCAATTTGGTTTTTTAACATTATTGACTCGCTTGATGACATTGTTTAACAAGGCAGGCCGCCGCTCGCTGCCAGTCATTAAAATAAATGTGTAAAATTTAAAAAAATTTTATTTATTTAAATTCAAATAATTACGCAACTTTTTCCGTTCTTCGCCGCGGTCTTCCCCGCTCTCTTCTGGTCAAATATGATCCAGATCAAATCCTGTCCTATACTCCTTTGTTAGTATTTTTCCAGACATCTTTTGGAGAGCGTTAGTGTGAAAGCTGACAACCCTTTTAATCTGTTATTACCGGCCGCAATGGCCAAAGTGGCGGAAGATGCTGGAGTATATAAAGCCACTAAACATCCCTTAACCACTTTTTTCCTTGCCATCACCGCCGGCGTTTTTATTTCCATCGCGTTTGTTTTTTATATCACTGCGACGACCGGCACCGCAGGCATGCCTTATGGCGTGGCGAAGCTTATCGGCGGCATCTGCTTCTCGCTGGGGCTGATTCTGGTGGTGGTATGCGGCGCCGATCTCTTTACCTCCACCGTGCTGATTGTCGTCGCGAAAGCGAGCGGACGCATCACCTGGGGCCAGCTGGCGCGCAACTGGATCAACGTCTATTTCGGCAACCTCGTCGGCGCGCTGTTTTTCGTCGCCCTGATCTGGTTCGCCGGCGAGCATATGACGGCGAACGGCGCGTGGGGTTTGAATGTGCTGCAAACCGCCGATCATAAAATGCACCACAGTTTTATTGAGGCTGTCTGCCTGGGCACGCTGGCGAACCTGATGGTCTGCCTGGCGGTCTGGATGAGCTATTCCGGCCATAGCCTGACGGATAAAACCCTGGCGATGATTCTGCCGGTCGCCATGTTCGTTGCCAGCGGCTTCGAGCACAGCATCGCCAATATGTTCCTTATTCCGTTAGCGATCGTCATTCGCGATTTTTCTGGCCCGGCTTTCTGGCAAGCCGCCGGCGCCAGCGCCGATCAGTTCCAGGCGCTTACGCCCGTCAACTTTATTATCGACAACCTGATTCCGGTCACGCTCGGCAACATCATCGGCGGCGGTCTGCTGGTTGGGTTGACCTACTGGGTGATCTATTTACGCAACGGTTCTACCGCACATTAATGATTCTGACCGACGCCGCGTAGCTGGCGGCGCCAACGTAACGTCTTCTTAGATAAGGCAGGTATATCATGACCGATCTGAATACAAAACAGGCTGCGGCCTGGGAAGGGTTCGCCGAGGGCGAATGGCAGAACAGCGTCAACGTCCGCGATTTTATTCAAAGGAACTACACGCCGTATGAGGGCGATGAGTCCTTCCTCGCAGGCGCGACCGAAGCGACCACTAAACTGTGGAACGACGTGCTGGAAGGGATCAAAATCGAAAACCGCACGCATGCGCCCGTCGATTTCGACACCGATCTCGCCTCGACCATTACCGCGCACGACGCCGGCTATATCAATAAATCGCTGGAAAAAATCGTCGGCTTGCAGACTGAAGCTCCGCTGAAACGCGCCATTATCCCGTTCGGCGGCATCAAAATGGTGGAAGGCTCCTGTAAGGTTTACGGCCGTGAGCTGGACCCTACTCTGAAAAAAATCTTCACCGAATACCGTAAAACCCATAACCAGGGCGTGTTCGACGTCTATACCCAGGACATCCTGCGCTGCCGTAAATCGGGCGTGCTGACCGGTCTGCCGGACGCCTACGGCCGTGGCCGCATTATCGGCGACTATCGCCGCGTCGCGCTGTACGGCATCGACTTCCTGATGCAGGACAAACTGGCCCAGTTCCATTCGCTGCAGAACGACCTGGAAAATGGCGTGAACCTGGAAGCCACCATTCGTCTGCGCGAAGAGATTGCCGAACAGCATCGCGCGCTGGCCCAGATTAAAGAGATGGCTGCCAAATATGGCTGCGATATCTCCGGTCCGGCGACCAACGCGCAGGAAGCGGTACAGTGGACCTACTTCGGCTACCTTGCTGCGGTGAAATCGCAGAACGGCGCCGCGATGTCCTTCGGCCGCGTGTCTACCTTCCTGGATATCTATATCGAACGCGATATGCAGGCGGGCAAACTTACTGAAGAGCAAGCGCAGGAGCTGATTGACCATCTGGTGATGAAGCTGCGTATGGTGCGCTTCCTGCGTACGCCGGAATATGACGAACTCTTCTCCGGCGACCCGATTTGGGCAACAGAATCGCTGGCGGGCATGGGCGTTGACGGCCGTACGCTGGTTACAAAAAGCACCTTCCGTTTCCTGAATACCCTTTACACCATGGGTCCGTCGCCTGAGCCGAATATGACCATTCTGTGGTCAGAAAAACTGCCGGTGAACTTCAAGAAATATGCCGCTAAAGTCTCCATCGATACCTCATCTCTGCAGTATGAGAATGACGACCTGATGCGTCCAGACTTTAACAATGACGATTACGCCATCGCCTGCTGCGTCAGCCCGATGATTGTCGGTAAACAGATGCAGTTCTTCGGCGCGCGCGCCAACCTGGCGAAAACCCTGCTGTACGCAATCAACGGCGGCATGGATGAAAAAATGAAAATGCAGGTAGGCCCGAAAGAGGCGCCTGTAATGGACGACGTGCTCGATTTCGATACCGTTATGGCACGTATGGACCACTTCATGGACTGGCTGGCGAAACAGTATGTGACCGCGCTGAACATCATCCACTACATGCATGATAAGTACAGCTACGAAGCTTCGCTGATGGCGCTGCACGATCGCGATGTCTATCGCACCATGGCCTGCGGTATCGCCGGTTTGTCAGTGGCTGCCGATTCGCTTTCCGCCATCAAATACGCCAAAGTGAAACCGGTCCGCGACGAAGACGGCCTGGCGGTCGACTTTGAAATCGAAGGCGAATATCCGCAGTTTGGTAATAACGATCCGCGCGTCGATGACCTGGCCTGCGACCTGGTTGAACGTTTCATGAAGAAAATTCAGAAACTCACCACCTACCGCAACGCCGTACCGACGCAGTCTGTGCTGACCATTACCTCTAACGTGGTTTACGGTAAGAAAACCGGTAATACACCGGATGGTCGTCGCGCTGGCGCGCCTTTCGGTCCAGGCGCCAACCCGATGCACGGCCGCGATCAGAAAGGCGCCGTCGCCTCGCTGACCTCCGTGGCTAAACTGCCCTTCGCCTACGCGAAAGATGGTATCTCCTATACCTTCTCTATCGTGCCGAACGCGCTGGGTAAAGACGACAACGTGCGTAAAGCTAACCTTGCTGGCCTGATGGATGGTTACTTCCATCATGAAGCGAGCATTGAAGGCGGCCAGCACCTTAACGTGAACGTGATGAACCGCGAGATGCTGCTGGATGCGATGGAACATCCGGAAAACTATCCGCAGCTGACCATTCGCGTTTCCGGCTATGCCGTCCGCTTTAACTCGCTGACGAAAGAGCAGCAGCAGGATGTGATTACCCGTACCTTCACTAACTCGCTGTAAGCCTGATGCTCTAAGCTGTAAAAAGGCTCCTTCGGGAGCCTTTTCTCCAAGGCCCGTTTTGTCTGCGCTCTCACGGCAGAAATCAGTCAAAACCGACTTTATCATCGAGCACAACAGAGATTGTGCGCCTGCTACAGGCTAACCTGGAGAAACATCGCAATGTCTTGCAACGGTCGTATCCACTCATTCGAATCCTGCGGGACGGTTGACGGTCCCGGCATCCGTTTTATCACCTTCTTTCAGGGCTGCCTGATGCGCTGCCTCTACTGCCATAACCGCGATACCTGGGATACGCACGGCGGAAAAGAGGTCACCGTCGAAGAGCTGATGAAAGATGTGCTTTCCTATCGCCACTTTATGAACGCCTCTGGCGGCGGCGTTACCGCCTCCGGCGGCGAGGCGATTTTACAGGCTGAGTTCGTGCGCGACTGGTTCCGCGCCTGTAAGGCGGAAGGCATTCACACCTGTCTGGACACCAACGGCTTTGTGCGTCGCTACGATCCGGTCATCGACGAACTGCTGGAAGTCACCGATCTGGTGATGCTCGATCTCAAGCAGGTGAACGATGACATCCATCAGATTCTGGTCGGCGTCTCTAACCATCGCACGCTCGACTTCGCCCGCTATCTGCAGAAGAAAGGCAAGCGCACCTGGATCCGTTATGTGGTCGTGCCTGGCTATTCCGACGACGACGATTCGGCGCACCGACTCGGTGAATTCACGCAGCATATGGATAACGTCGAGAAGATTGAGCTGCTGCCCTATCACGAACTCGGCAAGCATAAATGGATTGCGATGGGCGAAGAGTACAAGCTAGACGGCGTGAAACCGCCGACGAAAGAGACCATGGAGCGAGTGAAAAACATTCTCGCCAGCTACGGTCATCATGTTATGTATTAACGAAAAGGGAGCCCAGGGCTCCCTTTTCTTTGTCGTGCGTACTTCAGGCGACTGTGCGGTGATATCAGGCGTGCGCCACCGGCGTCGCCTGCTGATCGGCTTTACGCAGCAGCATCATCAGATAGACCAGCGCCACGCCGGCGATCATCACAAACAGAATGCGATCGGAATAGCTCTGCATCAGCACCGCCGTCATGCTGGGACCCGCCAGGCTGCCGATGGTGTAGCTCAACAGCAGCGCCTGATTCATCGCCACCAGCTCATGATGCGCCACGGTCTCGCAGGCCCATGACATCGCTACCGGATAGAGCGTAAAACCTGCCAGGCCCAGCACAAAGAGCGCCGGCGCCATCGCGGCGTTGCTCAGCATGGCAATCGCGCCCAGAATTACGACAAAGACCTGAACGCGCAACACCAGCAGACGGCCGAAACGATCCGCCAGGCGACCCACCGGCCACTGCCCCACAATCCCGGCGCTGACAAGCAGCGCCATCCAGTAGCCGACGTTCGCGTCGCTCATGCCCTGATGCGAGAGATAGAGCGGCATCAGACCATAAAGCGATCCCAGCACGATGCCGGAAATAATACAGCCGTTAATCCCGAGCCGTGAGCTACGACGACGCAGCATCGGCCAGATTTTGCCCGGCGCGGCGTCGGTCGCTTCGCCGGCGGCGGTGACCTTCACGAACACCAGCGGCATAATGGCGCAGATCATCAGCGCGGTGAGCCAGGGAATCACGCTGAACAGCTCGGTCGAGACTTTGCTTACCAGCAGCTGGCCTGCCACGGTGCCCAGATAGTAGACAATCATATAGGCGGCCAGCAGCTGGCCGCGATTGCGTACCGTGCCGCTGCAGAGCAGCGCGCTCTCTACCACCACCCAAATCAACGCGCAGCCGACGCCAGCGCCGAAGCGCAGCAGCGACCAGGCCCAGAAACCGTCCATCATTAATAAACCGGCGGTCGCAGCGGCAAACACCGCAGTGGCCAGATAGTAGCTGCGGTTAAAACCGTAATGCTTGATCAGCCAGCCGGCCACCAGCGTGCCCGCCAGATTGCCGGTATAGAAAGAAGAACTCACCACGCCTACCTGCCAGGTAGCCAGCGCATCGTGAGTCAGCCACAGCGGAACCAGCGTATTGAGCACAGCAATTGCAACCGTCAGCAAAAGCAGGCCGCAAAGCAGCAGCACCACGGGACGTGACCAGGTGGACATAGGAATAAAAACCAAAGAAGAGAGAGGAAGTTGCGCGCAGTTTGCCACTGGCTAATTTAAAGGAAAAGCACAAAAAAAAGGCGCAGCACATTTTGCTGCAAGATAATTTAATTTATTAATCTTCAGTAGGTTATAGAAGTATCAAACGAGACGGGATTTAGCGCTATCTCAATGAAAAACAGGCTTTTTAAGCGCGACGCTGCAGGGCATGTCGATAACATTTATTTCTGATAAATTTTTATCGCGGATGGGCTTTGAAAATAAAAAAACCCGGACAGGTCCGGGTTTTTGTTAAACGCGCGTATTAGCCGATAAACTCGACGCCGTTCATATAGGGGCGTAATACTTCCGGCACCTGAATACGGCCGTCAGCCTGCTGATAGTTCTCCAGCACCGCCACCAGCGTGCGGCCCACCGCCAGGCCAGAGCCGTTCAGGGTGTGCACCAGACGCGGCTTCTTATCGGTTTTGCTGCGGCAGCGTGCCTGCATGCGACGCGCCTGGAAATCCCACATATTGGAGCAGGAGGAGATTTCACGGTAGGTATTCTGCGCCGGCAGCCAGACTTCCAGATCGTACGTCTTGGCAGAGCCAAAGCCCATGTCGCCAGTGCAGAGCAGCACTTTGCGGTACGGCAGGTTCAGCAGCTGCAGCACTTTCTCTGCATGGCCCACCAGCTCTTCCAGCGCATCCATCGAGGTTTCCGGCGCGACGATCTGCACCATCTCGACCTTGTCGAACTGATGCATGCGGATCAGGCCGCGCGTGTCGCGACCGTAAGAGCCAGCCTCAGAGCGGAAGCAAGGCGTATGCGCGGTCAGTTTGATCGGCAGGCTCTCCTCCTCCACGATCTCGTCGCGCACCAGATTGGTCAGCGGCACTTCCGCGGTCGGGATCAGCGCATAGTTGCTGCTCTCTGACTCCTCTTCCAGCGGTCGGGTATGGAACAGATCTTCGCCAAACTTCGGCAGCTGACCGGTACCGTACAGGGTCGCATGGTTGACCAGATAGGGCACGTAAGTTTCCAGATAGCCGTGCTGCTCAGTGTGAAGGTCGATCATAAACTGGCTCAGGGCGCGATGCAGACGGGCAATCTGTCCCTGCATCACCACAAAGCGCGAGCCGGTCAGCTTTACCGCAGAGGCAAAGTCGAGGCCTTTCGCCATCTCGCCCAGCTCAACGTGATCTTTCGCCGGGAAATCAAACTTGCGCGGCTCGCCCCAGCGGCTGACTTCCTGGTTCTCGCTGTCATCTTTGCCCAGCGGCACTTCGTCCGCCGGCAGGTTAGGCAGCGCCATCGTGAAATCACGAATTTCGTTTTGCAGGGCATCCAGTTCCGCTTTGGCCGCGTCCAGGCGTTCGCCCAGCGCGTTCACTTCCTGACGCAGCGGCTCGATATCTTCCCCACGTGCTTTGGCCTGACCGATGGATTTGGATCGGGAGTTACGCTCGGCCTGCAGATTTTCCGTTTCTACCTGCAGGACTTTACGGCGCTCTTCTAAGGAGCGCAGCGTTTCCACATCCAGTTTAAATCCTCGGCGTGCCAGTTTTTCTGCGACTGCGTCTGGCTCATTACGCAGCAGATTGGGATCGAGCATGCTTATCCTGTGTAATAAAAGGTTGAAAAGAGGGATGCATTCCCGCTGGAATGCATTGAAATCCTTGCTCACCTTACCGTAACGCCTGTTTTAGCGGTAGCGTTTTGTCGGGCTATTTTGATCCTGTTCAGCCAGCCAGGCGAGCTTTTCGCCAATTTTGCCTTCGAGGCCGCGCTGAGTCGGTGTGTAGTAGCGCGTCTGCGCCATTTCAGGCGGAAAATAGACCTCGCCTGCCGCATAGGCATGCGCTTCGTCATGGGCGTAACGGTACTCTTTGCCCAGGCCCATCTCTTTCATCAGCCGGGTCGGCGCGTTGCGCAGGTGCTCCGGCACGTCATAGTCGGGATGCTCGCGCGCATCGCGCATCGCCGCCTTAAAGGCGTTGTAGACGGCGTTGCTTTTCGGCGCGCAGGCGAGATAGACGATCGCCTGAGCGATAGCGCGCTCCCCTTCAGCAGGCCCAACGCGGGTAAAGCAGTCCCAGGCGGCGATCGCCACCTGCATACCGCGCGGATCGGCGTTGCCGACATCTTCCGAGGCGATAGCCAGCAGACGTCGCGCGACATAGAGCGGATCGCCGCCGGCGGTGATAATGCGCGCGTACCAGTAAAGCGCCGCATCCGGCGCGGAGCCGCGCACCGATTTGTGCAGCGCCGAAATCAGGTCGTAAAAGCGATCGCCCTTATTATCGAAGCGCGCGGCGCGCTCGCCGGACACTTCGGTCAGCAGCTGCGGCGTCAGCTCGCTTTTGCCCTGCGCGTTGATCTCCGCCATATCCGCCATCATTTCCAGCGTATTAAGCGCGCGGCGCGCATCGCCGCTGACCAGTTCGGCGATCATGCGTCGCGTATTGTCGGGCAGAAGAATATCGCTGTCGCCGTAGCCGCGCGTTTTGTCCTGCATCGCCTGATCGAGCACCTGCTCGATATCTTCCGTGGTCAGCGATTTCAGCAGATAGACGCGCGCGCGGGAGAGCAGCGCGGAGTTGAGTTCAAACGAGGGGTTTTCGGTCGTGGCGCCGATAAAAGTGATGGTGCCGTCTTCGATATGCGGCAAAAACGCATCCTGCTGACTTTTGTTGAAGCGATGCACCTCGTCGACGAACAGAATGGTGCGGCGGCCGACCTGACGGCTATGGCGCGCCCGCTCAATCGCCTCGCGGATCTCTTTGACGCCCGACGTGACGGCGGAGATACGCTCGACGTCGGCATTGCCGTAGCGCGCGATAATCTCCGCCAGCGTGGTTTTACCTGTACCCGGCGGCCCCCAAAGAATCATCGAGTGCAGATGGCCAGCCTCGATGGCGCGCGGCAAGGGCTTGCCTGGCGCCAGCAAATGCTGCTGCCCGATATACTGCTTAAGCGTTTCGGGGCGCATACGCGCCGCCAGCGGCTTAAAATCTTCAGAGGAAAAATCCAGAGACAGATTACCCACGCTCACCTCACTGACGCTGGTCGTCTACCGTCACCCCTTTAGGCGGTGTGAAGGTAAACTTGTCTGGGCTGATAGCGCCGTTTTTCTGGCTTTTGAGCTGATAGCTGCTGCGCTGGCCATCCTGCTCAATGGCGCTGAACTGATTGATGGTGCCGGTCGGGGTCACCGAGAGCGTAAACTGTTTAAGATTGCCGTCGCTGTTTTTCGGCGTCAGCTCAAAAGTATCGCCCTGCTGTTTGATGTTGTACTGCTGCCAGTCGCTCGGCTGATTGCGGGCAATCAGCATAAAAGGCGTGTTGCTGGTGGCGTTTTTCAGCAGGCTAACGCTCGCCTGTTCCACGAACGGATTGTAGAACCACAGGTTTTTACCGTCAGAGATAATCACGCTCTCGTCCGGCGCGGTCATATGCCAGTTAAACAGGCTGGGACGCTTCACCCACAGCTCGCCCTCGCCTTCCTGCACGTTGGCGCCGCTGCTGTCGGTCACTTTCTGGCTGAAGCTGGCGTGGAAGCTGTTAACTTTGTTTAGACGCTGCTGCAGATCGCTGGAGGCGTCCGCCATTACGCTGGCAGAGGCAAAAACGGCCAACAGGCCAGACACGATTACGCTTGATTTCATCCGCTTCAATTCCTTATTTATCTCTATCCAGTGAATACCGTTTTAATTCTGGTCGCCGATTTAGCATTGAGCCAGGAGAAAACCCGAAAGCTTTCTCTGATATGAGGGGTAAATGTCGCCTGAACAATGGGCCAGTAAAAACTGGCCCATGATTGTTTGTTGCAAAGCGTGTCGCGCTACATTTCGTGCGGCGGCGGCGAAAGCACCTCGCGGTTGCCGTTGTGGCCTGGCTCCGAGACGATGCCCTGCGCTTCCATCTGTTCGATAATGCGCGCGGCGCGGTTATAGCCGATACGGAACTGGCGCTGTACGCCGGAGATAGAGGCGCGTCGCTTGTCGACCACAAAGGCCACCGCCTGATCGAACAGCGGATCCAGCTCTTCGTCGCCTTCCAGGCCGCCAGCGCCGCCTTCGCTCTCTTCGCCTGCGGTAATGCTTTCGATGTACTGCGGACGTCCGCGCGCCTTCCAGTCCTGCACCACGGCGTGCACTTCCTGATCGCGCACGAAGGCGCCGTGCACGCGCACCGGCATAGAGGAGTTAGGCGGCATATAGAGCATATCGCCCATGCCCAGCAGCGATTCGGCGCCGCCCTGGTCGAGGATGGTGCGCGAGTCGATTTTGCTTGAGACGGTAAAGGCGATGCGCGTCGGGATATTGGCCTTGATCAGGCCGGTAATCACATCCACTGACGGGCGCTGGGTCGCCAGCACCAGGTGGATGCCCGCGGCACGCGCTTTCTGCGCCAGACGCGCAATCAGCTCTTCCACCTTTTTGCCGACCGCCATCATCAGGTCGGCGAACTCATCCACCAGCACCACGATATAAGGCAGCTTTTCCAGCACCGGCGGCGTCATATCCATACTGTCGCCCGGCTTCCAGAACGGATCGGGAATCGGACGGCCCATCGCTTCCGCCTGCTCGACTTTTTCGTTGTAACCGGCAAGGTTACGCACGCCGAGCGCCGACATCAGCTTATAGCGACGCTCCATCTCGCCGACGCTCCAGCGCAGCGCGTTAGCCGCGTCTTTCATATCGGTAACGACTTCAGTCAGCAGATGCGGAATGCCCTCATAGACCGACAGCTCAAGCATTTTCGGGTCGATCATAATAAAGCGCACCTCTTCCGGCGTCGCCTTATAGAGCATGCTGATGATCATGGTGTTAACGCCGACCGACTTACCGGAACCGGTGGTACCGGCGACCAGCAGGTGAGGCATTTTCGCCAGATCGGCGACCACCGGCTGACCGGCGATATCTTTACCCAGCACGACCGCCAGCGGCGACGGGTTGTCGCGGAATTTGGCGCAGTCGAGCACTTCGCGTAGATAGACCGTCTGGCGATGCTTGTTAGGCAGCTCCAGGCCGACATAAGGCTTGCCAGGGATCACCTCAACCACGCGCACCGCAACCGCGGAGAGCGAACGCGCCAGATCGCGCGACAGGTTGGAGATGCGTGCGGCTTTGACGCCCGGCGCCAGATCCAGTTCGAAGCGAGTAATAACCGGGCCGGGCGAGATGCCGACCACTTCCGCTTTGACGCGATAGTCGCCCAGGCGCGCTTCGACCAGGCGCGCCGTTTGCTCCAGCGCGAACATATCGACCGGCTCCTCTTCCGCAGGCGGCGAGGTGAGCAGATCGAGCGTCGGCAGCGGCGTGGAAGGTTTCTCCAGCGGCTGGTTATGACGCATCAGGAAAGGATGGATCAGGCTGTTATCCAGCGAAGCGGGCTGTGAGGCCGTCGGCTGCGCGGCGGCAGGCGCAGGCGTCTGAAACGCGGGGGTCGGCTCCGGCTCGGCGGCAGGCGCGAAAGCCGCTGCGGGTTCGAACGTGGTAGAGACCGTCGGCGCGGCCACGGAGACCGCTGGCTGGGCAGCCGCCGCTTCAGCAGGCTGCTGCCACGGCGTATGAGTCGCCGCGGGCGCTTCCGGCTCTGGGGCGCTGGCGATGGTAAAGATCGGTTCGTTCGGTCCCTCATCCACCAAATCTTTCATCGGCGAGAAGTCGAACGCGGCGGAGGTATCCAGGCTAAAGGCAGGCGTCTTCTCTTCCTGCTCTTCAGCGCCGTAACGCTGCTGCTGCTGAGCGGCAAACTGCTGCGCCAGCGCGGCCTGTTCGATCGCCTCTTCCGCTTCAGGCTCCTCTTCCTGCTGCCAGCTCTCACCGTAGCGCTGCTGCTGCTGGCTGGCGAACGCGTCGCGCAGCTGCGCCTGTTCTTCAGCCTGCTGCTGCTGTTCCGACCATTCGGCGTGCGCTTCTGCAGGCTGTTCGGCCTCGGCGCGCTGCTGCTCCTGCGCTTTGGCTTTTTCTTCCGCCATACGCTGAGAAGGCAGCTTGATGCCGTAGGAGGCGAGCTCGCGGCGCGTCGGCAGTTTTACCGGGTTAGGACGCGGCAGCGCCGGTCCAATACCCTGCTTCACCTGCGGATTGTGGTTGGTTTCCGGAACAATATCGAACAGCGGCGAGGAGCTTGCCTGCGCGGCAGCGGCGGCAGTCGCGCTCGCCGTTGCGGTCATATCGGCGTCGCGCCAGTTGCCCATCTGCGGACCTTCGTCCTCTTCCCATCCGGTAAAGGCGGGCGCGGCAGGCTCTTGCGGCACGTCGAAACGGTAGCGCGGCGGCTCGGCAGGCGCAGCGGGCTGCACGGTCGCTGGCGCAAAGGCGCCGGCGGGCTGCTGAGACGCGGAGAAGGCGTTAGCCGCCGTAGCCTGTACGGCGGCCGGAGTCTGTACCGCCGCGGCCGCTACAGGCGCGGCGGACGTTGAAGCAGGCGCAGAGGGCGCGGAGAATGTCGGCACCGATGCCGACGTATCAAAAGCTGGCGTAGCCGCCGGAGCAGGCGTAACGGGCGGTGCCGCTGAAACCGCCGCAGTCACCGCCGGCGAGGCGGCAGTCGGCGCTGGCGACGCAACAGCGGAAACGCCTGCGGCCGCTGCGGCAGACGTCAACGCGGCATCCGTCGCCGCAGCGGCTTTCGCCAGCAGCGGATCGGCGGCGTCAGGCGCAGCGTGATCGGCCGACGCGCGCGGCGCGGCAAGCAGCACATCTTCGTCATCCTGCACGGCCGCCTTAAAGCGCGACGCGACGTCAGCGTCAACCTCGTCCTCGTCTTCCTGCCACGGCTCGTCGCGGCGCGAACGGTTGCTGGCGAACGTCAGCACGCCCATCACCACGCCGCCGATGCGCTCGGCGATGGTCAGCCATGACCAGCCGGTATAGAGCGTAATGCCCGCCGCCCAGACGCAGAGCAGCGCCAGCGTGCCGGTAGCCGGCGAAAACCAGGGCGCAATGGCGTTGCTCACCAGGCTGCCGATAACGCCGCCGGAGGCGAAATACCAGATATCGTCGGCGTTGAGCGCGGCCAGACCACAGGTGGTCACCACCAGCGCCAGCACGCCGATCAGGCGCAGGCCGATAGCGAAATAGTCGATGTAGTCCTGCTGATCGCGCTGGCGAAAGGCGATCCAGCACAGTCCGACGATCACCGGCGGAATGGCGTAGGCCATCACGCCGAAGATAAACAGCAGCGTATCCGCCAGCCAGGCCCCCACGCCGCCGCCGAGATTATGAATCGGCTCATGCCAGGCGGTTTGCGACCAGCTCGGATCGGAAGGATTGAAGCTGACGAGCGAGACCATCAGATAGACGGCGAAAAGCGAGACGAGAATAAGCAACGCTTCCAGCAGACGACGTCCACTGCTCAGCGGTTTTAACGAAACTTCTTTGTCTTCTGTGTATTCCTGGCTCAAGAGAACTCTCCAGGTGCCTGTAAATTATGAAGGCAACAGCGTCGGGCAAGCCCGACGCTGGTCCTGTATGAATTCACAGGAGTGTATCGAAATATCGCAGGTTTTGCACCTGCGCTGCGTTATCGGGTTTTGATCACCAGCCGATTACTCTGTTTGACCTCTTCCATCACCACGTAAGTGCGGGTGTCGTTGACCCCCGGCAGGCGCAGCAGGGTTTCGCCAAGCAGCTTACGGTAGGCGGACATATCCGGCACGCGCGTCTTCAGCAGGTAGTCGAAGTCGCCGGAAACCAGGTGACACTCTTGAGTTTCCTCAAGTTTTTGCACAGCGGCGTTAAACTGTTCAAACACATCCGGCGCGCCACGATTCAGAGTAATCTCAACAAAAACCAGCAGCGATGCATCGAGATAGTGCGGGTTAAGTTGCGCGGTATAGCCAAGAATAAAGCCCTGACGTTCCAGACGACGCACACGCTCAAGACATGGCGTAGGCGATAATCCTACGCGTTTGGAAAGCTCTACGTTGGAAATACGACCATCTTTCTGAAGCTCATTCAGAATATTTCTGTCGATTCTGTCGAGATCTTTTCCGGGGCGTTTCTTATTGTCTACCATTATTATTGTCTCTCTTAATTCCTTCCCTTTACCTGCCACGCCCTGGAAACGTTCACTGTTCAAGGCATTAGTGAAGCGAAGAATCAGAGCCTGTGCGCTGTCGCGCATCCATCCGCATGACGCATGTTGTCTGTCCACATCATGCGTCATTACCCATGCCAGGCTGTAATTTATCGGGAAAAAAGGGCAAAACGAGGAACGAAACCCTGTTTTGACTCTCTCCTTCTTCTTCGCTTCTGCCATTGTTTTCGCAAAAGCGCAGGCGATTGTCAAAGTAAAAAGACCAAATTCAGGACAAGATGCCAGACAGACCGCTGGGTAACTGTTTTTAAATGAGAATTTTTGTACTCTTGCACCAGCAAAAACCGATTATTGCCCCCTTTTAGCGCAGCTGACGTGCAGAACCCGCCGTTATCGTCTACGCCGCTTGCAGCTATCGGTAACAAAATTCCCCAGCCCTTTTTTTGCCACGGTAAATTCCCTACAATCCCAGGTCATGTTGTCAGCCGAATGAAACTGAGGATCATATGAGTACGGCCAAACACAGTAAATTGCTCATTCTGGGCTCAGGCCCGGCGGGTTATACCGCAGCGGTCTATGCTGCTCGCGCTAACCTGAATCCGGTGCTGATCACCGGCCTCGAAAAAGGCGGTCAGCTGACCACCACCACCGAGGTAGAGAACTGGCCCGGCGACCCGCACGATCTCACTGGTCCCTCGCTGATGGAGCGCATGCATGAGCATGCCGAGAAATTCAACACGGAAATCATTTTCGACCATATTCACACCGTCGATCTGCAGAATCGTCCGTTCCGTCTTATCGGCGACAGCGCCGAATACACCGCTGACGCGCTGATTATCGCGACCGGCGCTTCGGCGCGCTATCTGGGCCTGCCTTCCGAAGAGGCGTTTAAAGGCAAAGGGGTTTCCGCCTGCGCCACCTGCGACGGTTTCTTTTACCGCAACCAGAAAGTCGCGGTTATCGGCGGCGGCAATACCGCAGTGGAAGAGGCGCTCTATCTGGCGAACATCGCGGCGGAAGTGCACCTGATTCACCGTCGCGACAGCTTCCGCGCGGAGAAGATCCTGATCGATCGCCTGATGGAAAAAGTGCGCAGCGGCAATATCGTGCTGCACACCGATCGTACGCTGGAAGAGGTCGTCGGCGACCAGATGGGCGTGACCGGCCTGACGCTGCGCTCGACGCTGAACGAAGCGGAAACCGAATCGCTGGAAGTGGCCGGTCTGTTCGTCGCCATCGGCCATAGTCCGAATACGGCGATCTTCGAAGGTCAGCTGGCGCTGGAGAACGGCTATATCAAGGTGCAGTCTGGCCTGCATGGCAACGCCACCCAGACAAGCATCCCTGGCGTGTTCGCCGCAGGCGATGTGATGGACCATATTTATCGCCAGGCGATCACCTCTGCCGGCACCGGCTGTATGGCCGCGCTGGACGCCGAGCGTTATCTCGACGGTCTGGTTAAAAACGATCGGTAAGTTGTTAATTAGCTGATCTAACTTATTCGGGGCGACTGTTTTTCAGTCGCCTTTTTTTATGCCGCCGTGCTAGATTCAGGCGCCTGAAGAGCTACCTTCTTATCCTTTCCCGGATATCGACAACGCTACGGTCTCGCATGAACAAAACCCGGCAACAGGAACTGACCCGCTGGCTGCGCCAGCAACGCGCTTACGGCGGCCGCTGGCTGCGATTGACCTCGCTGTTTGGACTGGCGAGCGCGCTGGCGATTATCGCCCAGGCCTGGCTACTCGCCTTTTTGCTGCAGGCGCTGATTGTCGAACAGCGGCCGCGCGCTGATCTGCTTCTCCCCTTCGCCCTTTTGCTGCTCTGCTTTGCGCTGCGCGCGCTGTTTAATTATGCGCGCGAGGCCGCAGGCTTTCGCGCCGGCCAGGCGATTCGCCAGGCGCTGCGTCAGCAGGTGCTGGATCGCCTCTCCGCGCTCGGCCCGGCGTGGATCCGCGGCAAACCGGCGGGCAGTTGGGCGACGCTGCTGCTGGAGCAGATCGAGGAGATGCAGGACTATTACGCGCGCTATCTGCCGCAGATGACGCTGGCGGCGCTGATCCCCTTATGCATTCTGCTGACCGTTTTCCCGCTCAACTGGGCAGCCGGTTTGATTCTGCTGGGCACCGCGCCGCTGATCCCGCTGTTTATGGCGCTGGTCGGCATGGGCGCGGCCGACGCCAACCGCCGCAACTTTATCGCGCTGGCGCGTCTCAGCGGCGATTTCCTCGACCGGCTGCGCGGACGCGAGACCCTGCGCCTGTTTCATCGCGCCGAAGCGGAAACCGCCGCTATCGCCGCCTCCACCGCCGATTTTCGCCAGCGCACCATGGAAGTGCTGCGCCTCGCCTTTCTCTCCTCCGCGGTACTGGAGTTTTTCGCGTCGCTGGCGATTGCGGTGGTCGCGGTTTACTTCGGCTTTTCCTATCTCGGCGAACTCCATTTCGGCGCCTGGGGAAGCGGCGTCACGCTGTTTGCCGGTTTCGTCGCTTTGATCCTCGCGCCGGAGTTCTTCCAGCCGCTGCGCGATCTCGGCGCGTTTTATCATGCCAAAGCGCAGGCGGTCGGCGGCGCGGACGCTCTGGAGCGCTTTATGCGCGAGAGTCCGCAGCCTGCCCCCGTCGAGGGCGCAGCGACGCTGCCCGATGGCGCGCCGCTCGCCATTGTCGCTCAGGATTTGATGGCCCTGAGTCCAGAGGGCAAAACGCTGTGCGGCCCCCTCAGCTTTACGCTTGCGGCCGGCGAGCGCGTGGCGCTGGTGGGCCAGAGCGGCGCAGGAAAAACCGTGCTGATGAACGTGCTGCTCGGCTTCCTGTCCTATCAGGGATCGCTGCGCGTCAACGGCGTTGAGCTGCGCGAGATGAGCCGCGCCTACTGGCAGCGGCAGATCGCCTGGCTTGGGCAAAACCCGCAGCTGCCCGCCGGGACGCTGCAGGAGAATATCGTAATGGGTAACGGGCGGGACGACGTCGATCTGGACGCTCTGCTCGCCGACTGCGGCGTTAGCGAATTTTTACCGCGACTCTCCGCCGGCGTGCTGACGCCAATCGGCGACGACGGCGCGGGGCTTTCCGTCGGCCAGGCGCAGCGCATCGCGCTGGCGCGCGCGCTCTATAAGCCCGCGCGTCTGCTGCTGCTGGATGAGCCCGCCGCCAGCCTCGACAGCCGCAGCGAACAGCACGTGATGCGGGCGCTCGATAAGGCGTCACGCCGCCAGACCACCCTGATGATCACCCACCAGCTCGACGCGCTGCAGCAGTGGGACGCGGTCTGGGTGATGCAGGAGGGGCAGCTAACGCAGCAGGGCCAGTGGCGCGATCTGATCGCCGAACCGGGTCCGTTTCGCCAGATGGCTTCGCATCGTCAGAAGGAGATTTGCTGATGTCCGCCCTGCGTCCTTTCCTGCGCCTGTTTCTACGTCACCCCTGGCGGCTGTCGCTGGGCGTGCTGCTTGCCATCGTTACGCTGCTCGCCAGCATCGGTCTGCTGGCGCTTTCGGGCTGGTTTCTTGCCGCCTCTTCGCTGGCCGGCCTCGCCGGGCTTTACAGTTTTAACTACATGCTGCCCGCCGCAGGGGTGCGCGGCGCGGCAATCTCGCGCACCGCCGCGCGCTATTTCGAGCGGTTGGTCAGCCATGACGCTACGTTCCGCGTGCTGCAACACCTGCGCGTCTTTACCTTCAGCCGTCTTATCGCGCTGGCGCCGGGCCAGCTGGCGACGTTCCGCCAGGGCGATCTGCTTAACCGCTTCGTTGGCGACGTCGATACCCTCGACCATCTCTATCTGCGGGTTATCGCGCCGCTGGCTGGCGCTGTCGTGGTGATTGTGGTGGTGACGCTGGGCATCAGCCTGCTGGACGTAGGGCTGGCGCTGACCCTCGGCGGCGTAATGCTGGCGACGCTGCTGCTGCTGCCGCTGTTTTATCGGCTGGGCGCGCCAGCCGGGCGCGCCATTGCGCAGCAGCGCGCGCAGTGGCGCCTGCGGCTGATGCACTGGCTAAGCGGGCAGGCTGAACTGGCAATCTACGGCCTCTCCGATCGCTGGCGCGCGCAGCTCGACCGCGACGAGGCACGCTGGCAAAAAGCGCAGCAGCAGCAGCAGCGCCTGCAGGCGCTGTCGCAAAGCCTGCTGCTGCTGATAAGCGGCGCGACCGTTACGCTGCTGCTATGGATGAGCGCCGATAGCCTGACGCGCGACGCCTCCTCCGGCGGGCTTATCGCGCTGGTGGTCTTCTGCGCGCTGGCCGCCTTCGAGGCGCTGGGCCCGGTCGCCGGCGCCTTTCTGCCGCTGGCGCAGGTGATCGCCGCCGCACAACGCGTCACCGGCATTATCGGTCAGACGCCTGCCATTCGCTTTCCTGCCAGCGCGACCAGCGCAGCGGGCAGCCTCTCGGTAGCGATCGACCAGGTCACCTTCCGCTATCCGCATCGCCCCGAAGCGGTGCTGGAAGGATTTTCGTTGCAGGTGCGGGCGGGCGAACGCGTGGCGCTGCTCGGCCCTACCGGCTGCGGTAAATCCACCCTGCTGGCGCTGCTGACGCGCGCCTGGGACGTGGAGGCGGGATCGATTACGCTGCAGGAAGTCGCGCTGCGCAGCTGGGATGAAAAATCGCTGCGTCAGCGCATCAGCGTGGTGACGCAGCGCGTGCATCTGTTTAACCAGACGCTGCGCGAGAACCTGCGCGTGGCGCGTCCCGACGCCAGCGACGCGCAGCTCAGCGAGGCGCTGCGGCAGAGCGGGCTGACGCGGCTGCTGGAGAGCGAAGAGGGTCTTAACGCCTGGCTCGGCGAAGGGGGCCGTCCGCTGTCGGGCGGCGAACTGCGTCGTCTGGCGATTGCGCGCGCGCTGCTGCACGACGGCGATCTCTGGCTGCTGGATGAACCCACCGAAGGGCTCGACGCCGCCACCGAACAGCAAATTCTAGCGCTGCTGCAGCAGGTCACCGCCGGCAAGACCCTGATTATGGTGACGCACCGCCTCAGCGGGCTGGAGACGCTGGATCGCATCTGCGTGATAGAAAATGGCCAGATTGTCGAACAGGGCGCGCATCACGAATTAATCTCAAAAGAGGGGCGCTACTGGCATTTCCAGCAGCGCTTTGCGCTATAGTCTTAGCGAAAAAGCGACGAGTAACGATGCGATGAGACTGGTGCAACTGTCACGGGAATCCCTTCATTTTCCTCCGCCTGAGATGGCGCTACGCGAGCCGAATGGCCTGCTGGCGATGGGCGGCGATCTCTCCCCTGCCCGTCTGCTCAGCGCCTATCAGCGCGGCATTTTCCCCTGGTTTTCGCCGGGCGATCCGATTTTGTGGTGGTCGCCCGATCCGCGCGCGGTACTCGTGCCGGAATCTTTTCATCTCAGCCGCAGCATGGCGCGGTTTCATCGCCGCTCGCCATACCGCGTCACCATGAATCACGCCTTTTTCGAGGTGGTGGAAGGCTGCGCCGCCGGTCGTCAGGAAGGCACCTGGATCACCTTCGAAGTAAAGCGCGCCTGGCAGCGTCTCTATGAGCTGGGTCATGCGCACTCCGTCGAAGTCTGGCAGGATCAGCAGCTGGTCGGCGGCATGTACGGCCTCGCGCTCGGGCAGATTTTCTGCGGCGAGTCGATGTTCAGCCGCAGCGAGAACGCCTCGAAAACCGCACTCTGGGTATTTTGCCAGCATTTCATGAAACATCAGGGCAGGCTGGTGGATTGTCAGGTTTTGAATCCGCACACCGCCTCGCTGGGCGCGCGTGAGATCCCGCGCGTCGACTATTTGCAGTATGTTCAGACCCTTGCCTGGCAGCCCGTCAGCGCTGGCTGCTGGCGTACTCAGACCCTTTTTTAAGCCTGCGCAGATGTTTTGCACACAATCAGGCGCAAAAGTGGTATAATAGTCGCGTTTGGTATGTCGTCCGCGCTTCGCAACGGCGAGCCGGAATTGCCAGGCTGGGAATCACAACGCACTCCCGGAACTGTTTCAGATGAGCGCGTGTTACCGCCTACTGACGCAGATTCTTAGCCCGTTAATCCCCCGCAGACGTCACATAAACACCCGAATTTAACCGAGATGCTCGCGCCCTCGCGCGAAGCACGGCGAAGCGTTGGCCTTACCGCCAACGTTTCTTTACATAAATCGTGGAATTCGGCATTATCTTGCCGGTTCACTGAAAGCTAGTCCACCCAGAGGATTCGATGGCCAAAGAAGACAATATTGAAATGCAAGGTACCGTACTTGATACGTTACCTAACACCATGTTCCGTGTAGAACTCGAGAACGGTCACGTGGTTACCGCTCATATCTCCGGTAAAATGCGCAAAAATTATATCCGCATCCTGACGGGCGACAAAGTGACTGTTGAGCTGACCCCGTACGACCTGAGCAAAGGCCGCATTGTCTTCCGTAGTCGCTAAGCGGCTTCATTTCGCTTTCGCCGCCTGAACGGCGGTGAAAAAAAAGGCCAGATTCGCATCTGGCCTTTTCTATTTCTGTCGTACGGCGCTTAGTGAACCGTGCCTTCCGTTTTGCGTTTTTCCGCGCTGAGGAAGTGGTAGGTCAGCTGGTTCTTCTCTTTGTCGAGCGCCACCGAGACCGATCCGCCATCCACCAGCGAGCCAAACAGCAATTCGTTGGCCAGCGGTTTTTTGAGGTTTTCCTGCACCGTACGCGCCATCGGACGCGCGCCCATCGCCTTGTCGTAGCCTTTCTCCGCCAACCAGTCGCGCGCTTCGTCGCTGACCTCCAGCGAGACGCCCTTCGCATCCAGCTGCGCCTGCAGTTCGACAATAAACTTGTCCACGACCTGATGAATCACCTCCGGTGACAGGTGACGGAACCAGATAATATTGTCGAGACGGTTGCGGAACTCCGGCGTAAAGATCTTTTTGATCTCTTCCATCGCGTCGGTGCTGTTGTCCTGATGGATCAGACCAATCGATTTACGCTCGGTTTCACGTACGCCCGCGTTGGTGGTCATTACCAGCACCACGTTGCGGAAGTCCGCTTTACGGCCGTTGTTGTCCGTCAGCATGCCGTTGTCCATTACCTGCAGCAGCAGGTTGAAGACGTCCGGATGCGCTTTCTCGATTTCGTCGAGCAGCACCACCGCATGCGGATGTTTAATCACCGCATCGGTCAGCAGACCGCCCTGATCGAAGCCGACATAGCCCGGAGGCGCGCCAATCAGGCGGCTTACCGTATGACGTTCCATATACTCGGACATATCGAAACGCAGCAGCTCGATGCCGAGCGCCTTCGCCAGCTGAACCGTAACCTCGGTTTTCCCGACCCCGGTCGGACCGGCGAACAGGAAGGAGCCGACAGGTTTGCGATCCTGCCCCAGTCCGGCGCGGCTCATTTTGATCGCTTCGGTCAGGGCTTCAATGGCGTTATCCTGGCCGAACACCAGCATTTTCAGGCGATCGCCGAGATTTTTCAGCGTGTCGCGGTCGGTTGCCGAAACGCTCTTCTCAGGGATACGCGCGATACGCGCCACCACGGTCTCGATATCGGAGACGTTAATAGTCTTCTTGCGCTTGCTGGCCGGCATCAGACGCGCCCGCGCGCCCGCTTCGTCGATCACGTCGATCGCTTTGTCCGGCAGATGACGGTCGTTGATATATTTCACCGCCAGCTCAACCGCGGCGCGCACCGCTTTCGCGGTATAACGCACGTCGTGGTGCGCTTCATATTTCGGCTTGAGCCCGTTCAGGATCTGCACGGTTTCGTCCAGCGTCGGCTCGGTGATATCGATCTTCTGGAAGCGACGCGCCAGCGCGCGATCTTTTTCGAAGATATTGCTGAACTCCTGATAGGTGGTTGAGCCCATCACGCGGATTTTCCCGCTGGAGAGCAGCGGCTTAATCAGATTAGCCGCATCCACCTGGCCGCCGGAAGCCGCGCCTGCGCCGATGATGGTATGGATCTCATCGATAAACAGAATGCTGCTGTTGTCCTGCTCCAGCTGTTTCAACAAAGCCTTAAAGCGCTTCTCGAAGTCGCCGCGATACTTTGTGCCCGCCAGCAGCGAACCGATATCGAGCGAGTAGATAGTGCAGTCCTTCATCACTTCCGGCACGTCGCCCTGCACGATGCGCCAGGCCAGGCCTTCCGCGATGGCGGTTTTACCGACGCCCGACTCGCCCACCAGCAGCGGGTTGTTTTTACGACGGCGGCACAGCACCTGAACGGTACGCTCCAGCTCTTTGTCGCGACCAATCAGCGGATCGATTCCGCCGACGCGAGCAAGCTGATTGAGATTGGTGGTGAAGTTTTCCATACGATCCTCCCCGCCTGCTTGCTCTTCGTTGACCGGATTCTCACTGTGCGGCGCCTGACCGGGTTCGTCTTTACGCGTACCGTGAGAAATGAAGTTCACCACGTCGAGGCGGCTGACTTCATGTTTGCGCAGCAGATAGGCCGCCTGCGACTCCTGCTCGCTGAAGATGGCGACCAGCACATTAGCGCCAGCGACTTCGCTGCGGCCCGATGACTGGACATGGAATACCGCGCGCTGCAGGACGCGCTGGAAGCTGAGCGTGGGTTGGGTATCGCGCTCCGCTTCACTGGCGGGCAGCACCGGTGTGGTTTGTTCAATGAAAGCTTCGAGTTCTTGCCGCAGCGCGACAATATCGACGGTACAGGCTTCCAGTGCCTCTCTGGCCGACGGGTTGCTGAGCAGAGCCAGCAACAAATGCTCGACGGTCATAAACTCATGACGGTGCTCACGCGCTCTGGCGAAAGCCATGTTTAAACTGAGTTCCAGTTCTTGATTGAGCATAGGCACCTCCCCCAATTATCGCTCTGACAACCTCACCTTCACTATATGAGGGCGAGTTCAGGCTTTTTCTAGCGTACACAGCAATGGATGCTGATTCTCCCGCGCGTACTTGTTCACCATAGCGACTTTGGTCTCCGCCACTTCGGCGGTAAAGACACCGCAGATCGCCTTTCCGTGGTAGTGAACTTTCAGCATCAGTTGCGTTGCACGTTCAACATCATAAGAAAAGAACTTTTGCAGAACGTCAATAACAAATTCCATAGGCGTATAATCGTCATTATTCAGGATGACTTTATACATAGAGGGCGGCTGCAGTCCCTCTTTCGCTTTGTCTTCGGCCAGGTGTTCAAAGTTAAGCCAGTCGTTAGTATTTGCCATAATGTTCCGTTGAAATTCTGCACATCGATACGGACGATTATCTGTCCATACGTAGAGTTTAACACGCCTGTCAAGCACACCTCCGCGGCAGCGATTTTTTGCGAAAAAACCCGCGCGCGACCTGTATCACAAAATTCGCAATAGCGTTAACTGTCTCAAATTTTGATGATTTTATCCCTGCGCTCTCCGGTGGTTTGCTTGACGCCAGGGGCCCTTTCTCTACATTCTACAGACACAAGCTGATTGAGTTTTAAACAAACTCGACCCCAGCTTTAATTTACTCACCTGATTATCAAAATGTCTTGCGAGGGAAGTAAAAGCATGGAGACGGGTACTGTTAAATGGTTCAATAACGCCAAGGGCTTCGGCTTTATCTGTCCGATCGGTGGCGGAGAAGATATCTTCGCGCACTACTCTACGATTCAGATGGATGGCTACAGAACATTAAAAGCCGGGCAACAAGTTCAGTTTGATGTTCATCAGGGCCCGAAAGGCAATCATGCCAGTCTGATCGTGCCGGTGGACGTTGTACAGCACGCCTGAACTGCTATCACCCCATTCTGAACGCTCCCCCAAAAAATGCCAGCCGTGTCGCTGGCATTTTATTTTATTGCGCACGTGCGGTTAATCCGCTTTGCCGCGCGCCAGCCACATCACGCGCGAAAACATCTGGCGCATCAGCGGCGGCATCGCCTGCTCTCCGCGCTCGGCGGCGGCGGTCGCGACGGCGATGGCCAGCTCCGGCTTAGAGGCGTGCTGAAGCGCTTTGGTAATAATACGCCTGGGACTCATCGCCGCACTTAACGGCAGATGCGCCATCTGCAGATAAACCGCTTTAAAACCTGCGCCGAACAGATAGTGCTCCATATCGAGCGCCGGCAGCTGCGTGAGATGATGATCGCGCTCATCCTGCGGCGCCAGCTGAGTGCGCGCCGTGGCGGCATATTTATTGCCGGCGTCGTCGCCGTCGGTCAGCACGTGCCACGCGATACCCATGCGCGCGGCGAACTTCAGCAGCGGCTTCAGGCCCGCCTGAGCGAACTCGATGACCTTTACCCCTTCCGCCGCGAAATGGTAGCCGCACTGGCGCGCCAGCTCGTTGATGATCCACACTTCGGTTTCGCCCTCCACCAGCAGCCAGCAGCGGGCGAACAGCGCTGACGGGCGATTAACGCGAATATGAAAGCCGATACGGCGGCTCTCTTCGGCGCTCAACCCCTGCGGGCCGATGCGCCAGGCGGCGACGCGCGTCGGTTCGCGTACCAGCCGACAGACATTTTCCACCGGCGTCAGCGACAGCAGCTCGCCAGAATTGGTGGTGGCGATTTTCTGCAGCGGGATAAGGTCGAGCAGATTCCAGGTCACCGACAGCATAATCGGATGCAGCCGGGTTTCCGGATCTTCTATCAGCAGCAGCGGGCGCGCTTCGGAGGAGAGCCCTGCCGCGCCGCGCGCCTGCGCCAGCAGAACGAACATGCGCAGCAGCACGATCTGCTGACTGCGCGAATCGGTTTCGCCGATCAGCTGATTAAGGCGATCGAGCGCGCGCCAGCCGTGCGCGCCGTCGCGGTTTTGCGGCTCGCTGCGCCGCGCGCCTTCCCCGGCAGGCTGCAGCACCAGAAAATAGTGCTCCATCAGCTGCTGCATGGTGGCAACGCCCTGCCGCAGCGTTTCATCGCTGAGCTGATGGGGCTGCGACGCCAGCTGGCGCGTCAGGCTGTCAATATCTGCCGCCAGCGCGCGCATCTCAGCGCTTCGCGCCTGCCCGTCGCTGCTGTCGTGCCGCGCGCGTCGGCTAAAGCGCGCATCGCGCAGGCGCAGCACCGGATGCCGCCGCGCCAGCTCGCCTGTCGCCTCTTCGCTGCCCGCAGGCGGCAGCGCCTCGCCGTCAGCGCGCAGAAAGCGGCGCGAGGCGGTGACCTCGGTTTCGCGTAGCCGGGCGCGGGTGCTGAAGTAGAGCCAGCGCGCGCCCTGCGCGTCGCGCTGCCAGAATGGCGAAAACAGCGCCGACTGTTCGCTGCCGTCGTCGCGAAAATGAAACACGATTTGCAGCCGCCGCATCGGCGTCTCGCGGTTGCCGGGCGTGAAGTGGAAATCGTGCCGGGTAAACTGATAAGGGGTCTCCTGCGGCGCAAGCAGCAGGCTCAGAGCGTCCAGCAAACTCGATTTACCCCAGGCGTTTTCGCCGATCAGCAGGGTTGTCTGGGTAAGCGGCAGCGACAAATGATTAATGCCGCGAAAGCCGGTAATCTCGATATGTTCCAGAATCATGACGCGCTCTCCTCAGGTTCAGCCATACCGCTGTAATACAAGGGTTTACTCTATCAGGCTTTTTCGCTAGCGTGTCCGCACTCTCTGCAAGGAAACGCATCCGTTATGTATTCTGGGCTTCTTATTATTCTGCTGCCGCTGGTGGCAGGCTGGCTGTTGCCGCTGCGTCAGCCCGCTTTTTTACGTCTGGTGAATCGTCTGCTGGGCTGGATGGTCTATATCATTCTCTTCTTTATGGGCATCAGCCTCGCCTTTCTCGATAATCTCAGCCGCAACCTGCTGAGCGTTTTTCATATTGCGCTGGTCAGCGCGCTGGCGATCCTGCTGTGCAACCTGCTGGCGCTGCGCCTGCTGGAAAAAAAGCGTCCCTGGCAGCACAAGCACAGGCAGGAAGCGCTGCCGTCGCGTCTGCGCATGGCGCTCGACTCGCTGACGCTGTGCGGCGTGGTGGTGGTGGGCTTTCTGACGGGACTGACGCAGATCGCTTTTCTGCGCCACGCCTCCACCGCCAGCGAATATGCGCTGATCTTTCTGCTGTTCCTCGTCGGGGTGCAGCTGCGCGGCAGCGGCATGACGCTGCGCCAGATTTTGCTGAATCGACGCGGCATGCTGGTGTCGGTGGTGGTGCTGCTGAGCGCCCTGCTCGGCGGCGCCATCGCCGCCGCGCTGCTGGGTCTGCCGCTAAAAACCGGCCTGGCGCTGGCCAGCGGTTTCGGCTGGTATTCTCTTTCCGGCATCCTGATGACCGAAGCGTTCGGACCGGTGATCGGCAGCGCCGCCTTTTTCAATGACCTGGTGCGCGAGCTGACCGCCATCATGCTGATCCCGGCGCTGATCGCCCGGCATCGCTCCAGCGCGCTCGGACTGTGCGGCGCGACGGCGATGGATTTTACCCTGCCGGTGCTGCAGCGCGCGGGCGGCAATGAAATCGTGCCGGCCGCGATCGTGCACGGCTTTGTGATGAGTTTGCTGGCGCCGCTGCTCATCGCCTTTTTCTCCGCGTAACGCGCAGCGCACTTTTTCACGGCTGCGCGCGCGAAACCTCGTCTAGTCTTCTCTTTTTGTCCGCCATTGGGAAGATGGCTTACAGCCAGAGGAGAGTATGATGAAACAGACCGTTGCGGCGCTGATCGCGAAAACGCTGGAAAACGCCGGCGTCAAACGTATCTGGGGGGTGACCGGAGATTCCCTGAACGGGCTGAGCGACAGCCTGAACCGCATGGGCACCATTGAGTGGATGCCGACGCGTCACGAAGAGGTCGCCGCCTTCGCCGCCGGCGCGGAAGCGCACGTCAGCGGCGAGCTGGCGGTCTGCGCCGGCTCCTGCGGGCCGGGCAACCTGCATCTGATCAACGGCCTGTTCGACTGCCACCGCAACCGCGTGCCGGTGCTGGCGATCGCCGCTCATATTCCCTCCAGCGAGATCGGCAGCGGCTATTTTCAGGAGACGCATCCGCAGGAGCTGTTCCGCGAATGCAGCCACTACTGCGAACTGGTCTCCAGCCCTGAACAGCTGCCACAGGTGCTGGGCATCGCGATGCGCGAGGCGATCCTTAATCGCGGCGTGTCGGTGGTGGTGCTGCCGGGCGACGTGGCGCTGAAGCCCGCGCCGGAGAGCGCGTCGGCCGCCTGGTATCCGCCGCTGTTGCCGCAGGTTCTGCCGCAGGAAAGCGAGCTGGCGCTGCTGGCGCAAACCCTGAATGAGGCCAGCAATATCACGCTGCTGTGCGGCAGCGGCTGTGCCGGCGCCCATGACGAAGTGGTGCGGCTGGCGGAGACGCTGAAGGCGCCGATCGTCCATGCGCTGCGCGGCAAGGAGCATCTTGAGTACGATAACCCTTATGATGTCGGCATGACCGGACTGATCGGCTTCTCATCGGGGTATCACGCCATGATGAACGCCGATACGCTCGTGCTGCTCGGCACCAAATTCCCCTACCGCGCTTTCTATCCCGAACAGGCGAAAATCATCCAGCTTGATATCAATCCCGGCAGCCTTGGCGCGCACTGCCATCTCGATCAGGCGTATGTCGGCGCGGTGAAGCCGACGCTGCAGGCGCTGCTGCCGCGGCTGGAGAAGAAAACCAACCGTCATCATCTCGACAGCGCGCTGGAACACTACGCCGACGCGCGCAAAGGGCTGGACGAGCTGGCTAACGCCAATGACAAACAGGCAATCCATCCGCAGTATCTGGCGCAGCAGATCAGCCACTACGCCAGCGACGACGCGATTTTTACCTGCGATGTCGGCACGCCCACCGTCTGGGCGGCACGCTATCTGAAGATGAACGGCCGTCGCCGCCTGCTCGGCTCTTTCAATCACGGTTCAATGGCGAACGCCATGCCGCAGGCGCTCGGCGCCCAGGCGCTGAACCGCGATCGTCAGGTGGTGGCGCTGTGCGGGGACGGCGGCTTCAGCATGCTGATGGGCGACTTTATTACCCTGGCGCAGCTCAAGCTGCCGGTGAAGCTGGTGATCTTCAATAACAGCGTGCTGGGCTTTGTCGCCATGGAGATGAAGGCGGGCGGCTACCTCACCGACGGCACCGAGCTGGATAATCCCGATTTCGCCGCCATCGCTGAGGCGTGCGGCATTAAAGGGCTGCGCGTGGAGAAGGCGTCCGAGCTTAACGGCGCGCTGGAGCAGGCGTTTGCACATCCTGGTCCGGTGCTGGTAGACGTCATCACCGCCAAAGAGGAGCTGGCGATGCCGCCGCAGATCAAGATGGAGCAGGCGAAAGGTTTTAGCCTCTATATGCTGCGCGCAATTCTGAACGGTCGCGGCGACGAAGTAGTGGAGCTGGCGAAAACCAACTGGCTGCGGTAAAAGAGAAATAGGCCAGCGGGCGTCTGGGTCCGCTGAAGATAGAGACAAGGTGCCTGCGCGGATAGCGTGGCCCGATCGCAAAGAGGCAAAAAACGGCATCCCTGCCAGCTCGGCCCGCGCCTTCCATGGCGCGGGACGCTTTGCTCCTCGGCCCACGCCATCCGCTCCTCACCCTGTGTGCCGTCTGTTCGGGCGTTCTGCCCGCTTTTCTCAGGAGAGCAACGTGATCGATTTACGCAGTGATACCGTAACCCGGCCGAGCGCCGCGATGTTGCAGGCGATGATGGCCGCCGAAACCGGCGACGACGTCTATCGCGACGATCCCACCGTTAATGCGCTGGAGGCGGAAGCCGCGCGACTTAGCGGCAAAGCGGCCGCGCTATTCTTCCCGACCGGCACTCAGGCCAATCTGGTGGCGCTGCTGAGCCACTGCGAGCGCGGCGACGAATATATCGTGGGCCAGCAGGCGCATAACTATAAATATGAAGCGGGCGGCGCGGCGGTGCTGGGCAGCATCCAGCCGCAGCCGATCCTCGCTGCCGAAGACGGCACGCTGCCGCTGGACTTAGTGGCCGCCGCCATCAAACCAGACGATATCCACTTTGCACGCACTCGCCTGCTTAGCCTGGAGAACACCCACCACGGCAAGGTGCTGCCGCTCGACTATCTCGCCCGCGCCTGGGCGTTTAGTCGCGAGCGCAAGCTGGCGCTGCATATCGACGGCGCTCGCATCTTTAACGCGGTGGTGGCGCAAAACGTCACGCTGGAGGCGATTGCGCGCTACTGCGACACGCTGACTATCTGCCTGTCGAAAGGACTGGGCACGCCGGTGGGATCGCTGCTGTGCGGCGATGAGGCCTACATCGAGCGCGCGCGCCGCTGGCGCAAAATGGCGGGCGGCGGCATGCGCCAGGCGGGCATCCTGGCGGCGGCCGGCCTCTACGCACTGCAGCACAACGTGGCGCGGCTGAAAGAGGATCACGACAACGCCGCCTGGCTCGGCCAGCAGCTGCAGCAGGCGGGCGTCGAGGTGGTGGATCAGCAGACCAACATGCTGTTCGTGCGCGTGCCCGCCGAACAGATCGAACCGCTGAAAAACTGGTTCGCCGCGCACGACGTGCTGTTAAGCGTCGGGCCCGTGACGCGCATCGTTACCCATCTGGACGTTGACCGTCATGCGCTGGAGCAGCTACTGGCGCACTGGAAAGCCTTCCTGCAGCGTTAATCGCCATATCTCTCCAGCAGCGCCTCGGCGATCGCCAGGGTCTCCGCGTCCGGCAAGCCGCGATAGTCTGCCGGACGAAAATGCATCTGGAACGCCGCGATCAGCCGCTGCTGCTGACGCAGCGTGGCGGCGCCGCTCACGTCGTAGCCGTATCGCGACAGCACCGCCAGCAGCGTCTCCATCGCGACCGGTGTCTGCGCCGCCCTGCCCGCTAAATAGTGCTGCACGCGCGTCGCCTCCGGCCAGGCGCCGATCCCCTGGCGCGCCAGCTGATCCCATGGAAACAGCGGTCCGGGATCCTGCTTGCGCTGCGGCGCGACATCGCTATGGCCGACGATATTCTGCGGCGCGATGGCGTAGCGCCGGGCGATGTCCTTCAACAACAGCGTCAGCGCGGCGATCTGCGCCTCGGTAAAGGGCTGCCAGTCGCGCCCGGTCAGAGTGCGCGTATAGCCACGGTTCACCAGCTCGATACCGATCGAGGTGTCGTTGAGGCGCGTCGCGCCCCGCCAGAAGCTCGGTCCGGCGTGCCAGGCGAGCTGGGCTTCCGGCACCAGCTGCCAGATAATGTGCTTTCCGGCGCGCTGCGGCGGCTGACGAGGAATAAGGTAGTGGGCGCTGACGTCGCGATCGGTCAGGGTCGCCAGCGAAGAGGGAAAATCTTCGGCGGTATAGTGAATAACGATCGCTTTAATGCGCGGCCTGGCGCCGTAAGCCGGATGCTGCGTGTCGACCCAGTAGCCCTGCCGCGATTCCAGTCCGCTCTGACAGCCCGCCAGCAGCAGCGCCAGCGCGGCCAGCAGCAGCCTCAACGGAGTTTCACCGCCGTGCCGCTTACGCTGACCATCAGCATGCTGCCGTCTTTGCCGACGGTTTCGTAATCGATATCGATGCCGACCACCGCACTGGCGCCCAGCGCCTTCGCCTGCGCTTCCAGCTCCTCGAAGGCGATTTCGCGCGCTTTACGCAGCTCTTTCTCATAGGCGCCGGAACGGCCGCCGACCACGTCGCGGATGCCGGCGAAAAAGTCGCGGAAAATGTTAGCGCCAAGGATCGCTTCGCCGGTGACGACGCCGCAGTAGTCGCTGATGCTGTGTCCTTCCAGCGTAGGCGTGGTGGAAAATTTCATCGCTCTCTCCTGATATGAAATAGGGGACAAGGCTCTTTCAACTAAAAAGCACGGCTATACTCTATGCTAAAAATAGCGCTTTGCCAGAGAACAATAAGGAAATCGAGATGAGAAACAAAGCCTTTGCGCTGCTGCTTCCGGCCGCACTGCTGCTCTCCGCCTGTACCACGGTGGAGCCGGTGATTAAGGACAACGGCCCTCGCACCGCGCCCTGCGTCGACGGCGGTCCAGACAGCGTCGCGCAGCAGTTTTACGATCTGCGCATTCAGCAGTCGACCCCAGGCCTGCCGGGTAGCGATCAGCTGGCGAAATACCGTCCCTACCTGAGCGATCGCCTCTATCAGGCGCTGCAGCAGGCGAACACCCAGAGCGGCAACGCCACGGCGCAGTGGCGCAGCGGCGATCTCTTCTCCAGCCTGGCGCAGGGTCCGACCGCCGCCAGCGTGGCGGACAGCTCCACCATTCCGAACCGCGACGCGCGCAATATTCCGCTGCGCGTCGAGCTGAGCCGCGACGGCAAAAGCTGGCAGGATGAGGTGCTGATGATCCGCGAAGGCACCTGCTGGGTGGTGGATGACGTGCGCTACGTCGCCGACTGGGCGCATCCGGGCGGCGGCACCCTGAGCCAGACGCTGGAGCAGGCGAAAAAATAATCTCTTCCCCGGCGCGCCGCTCTCTTGCGGCGCGTCTCTTATTGCCCGCGCGCTCCTGCCGCTAAGTGGCGCGATATTGTGCTACCCTTTACCTGTTTCGCTGCAGTTTAATAAATTTTAACCCACTTCATTTGCATAACTATTCTGGTGCGGTTAAGATTCGCGGCACTAATGGCTATTCAAAATTTGCGCATGAGTATTCAACTAAACGGGATTAACTGCTTTTACGGCGCCCATCAGGCGCTGTTTGACATCAATCTGGATTGCCCGCAAGGCGAAACGCTGGTGCTGCTCGGCCCAAGCGGCGCGGGGAAAAGCTCACTCCTGCGCGTGCTTAACCTGCTGGAGCAGCCACGCTCGGGCAGCCTGAAAATCGCCGGCAACCATTTCGACTTCAGCAAGACGCCGTCCGACGCCGCCATCCGCGAGCTGCGTCAGAATGTTGGCATGGTTTTCCAGCAATATAACCTCTGGCCGCACCTTACCGTGGCGCAGAACCTGATCGAAGCGCCGTGCCGCGTGCTGGGCCTCAGCAAAGCGCAGGCGCGCGCGCGCGCCGACAAGCTGCTGGAGCGCCTGCGCCTTACGCCCTATGCCGATCGTTTCCCGCTGCACCTCTCCGGCGGCCAGCAGCAGCGCGTCGCCATCGCGCGCGCCCTGATGATGGAGCCGCAGGTGCTGCTGTTCGACGAGCCGACCGCCGCGCTCGATCCGGAAATCACCGCGCAGATCGTCAGCATTATTCGCGAACTCGCCCAGACGCACATTACCCAGGTCATCGTGACGCACGAAGTGGAAGTGGCACGTAAAACCGCCAGCCGCGTGGTCTATATGGAGAACGGCCATGTCGTGGAACAGGGCGACGCCAGCCGATTTACACAGCCGCAAACCGAGGCGTTTGCACATTATCTTTCGCATTAAGTCAGGAAGCTCTCAATGAAAAAAATCGTACTTGCTGCACTGCTTGCTGGTCTGAGCCTGAGCGCGTCTGCGGCGCAGACTATTCGCTTCGCCACGGAAGCCTCCTATCCGCCGTTTGAGTTCGTCGATTCCAGCAACAAGATCCAGGGCTTCGACGTCGACCTGGCGAACGCGCTCTGCAAAGAGATGAACGCGACCTGCACCTTCACCAACCAGGCATTCGACAGCCTGATCCCGAGCCTGAAGTTCCGCCGTTTCGACGCGGTGATGGCCGGTATGGACATTACGCCCGAGCGCGAAAAACAGGTGCTGTTCAGCAAGCCTTACTACGATAACTCCGCGCTGTTTATCGCGCAGAAAGGCAAAGTGGCCGACGTAGCCGCGCTGAAAGGCAAGCGCGTCGGCGTGCAGAACGGCACGACGCACCAGAAATACCTCAACGATCAGCATGCCGATATCACCACCGTGCCCTACGACAGCTATCAGAACGCGGTGCTGGATCTGAAAAACGGCCGTATCGACGCGGTCTTCGGCGACACGGCGGTGGTCAACGAATGGCTGAAGCAGAACGCCAGCCTGGCGGCGGTCGGCGATAAAGTTACCGACAAAGCCTACTTTGGCACCGGCCTCGGCATCGCCGTGCGCCAGGGCAATACCGATCTGCAGGCGAAGTTCGACGCCGCGCTGGAGAAGGTAAAGGCTGACGGCACCTATAAAACCATCTACAGCAAATGGTTCCAGCAGTAATTAACCATGAGTGAGTTCTATCCTCTCGCCAGCGCCGCCGGCATGACCGTCGGCCTCGCTGTGTGCGCCCTGATCGCCGGCCTTGCGCTGGCGATGATTTTCGCCGGCTGGGAATCGCTGCGCATTAAGCCGCTGGCGTGGATCGGCACGGCGCTGGTGACGCTGATCCGCGGCCTGCCGGAAATCCTGGTGGTGCTGTTTATCTATTTCGGCGCCTCGCAGCTGCTGCTGATGCTCTCCGACGGCTTTACCCTCAACTTCGGCCTGTTTCAGCTGCCGGTGCAGGTTCAGATCGAGAACTTCGACGTCAGCCCGTTTCTGTGCGGCGTGATTGCGCTGGCGATCCTCTACTCCGCCTACGCCTCGCAAACCCTGCGCGGCGCGCTCAAGGCGGTGCCGCAGGGTCAGTGGGAGTCGGGTCAGGCGCTGGGCATGAAGAGGTCCGCCATCTTCCTCCGCCTGATCATGCCGCAGATGTGGCGCCACGCGCTGCCCGGACTCGGCAACCAGTGGCTGGTGCTGCTAAAGGATACCGCGCTGGTGTCGCTGATCAGCGTTAACGATCTGATGCTGCAGACCAAGAGCATTGCGACCCGCACGCAGGAGCCTTTTACCTGGTTTCTGATCGCCGCGGCTATCTATCTGGTGATTACGCTGCTGAGCCAGGCGGTGCTGCGCCGTATCGAGCTGCGCACCACCCGCTTCGAGCGAGGGAATAGCTGATGCTGAGCTACCTGCCTGAAATTCTGAAAGGACTGCACACCAGCCTGACGCTCACCCTGGCGTCGCTGCTGGTGGCGCTGGTGCTGGCGCTGCTCTTCACCGTGGTGCTGTCGCTGAAAACGCCGCTGCTTAATCCGCTGGTGAAAATCTACATCACCCTGTTTACCGGCACGCCGCTGCTGGTGCAGATCTTTCTGATTTACTACGGCCCCGGCCAGTTTCCCAGCCTGCAGAGCGTTCCCTGGCTGTGGCATCTGCTGTCGCAGCCCTGGCTGTGCGCCATGCTGGCGCTGTCGCTTAACAGCGCCGCCTATACCACGCAGCTGTTTTACGGCGCAATGCGCGCCATCCCGTCAGGTCAGTGGCAGTCCTGCGCCGCGCTCGGGATGAACCGCAAGGATACGCTGCGTATTCTGCTGCCCTATGCGTTTAAGCGCGCCCTCTCCTCCTATTCCAACGAGGTCGTGCTGGTGTTTAAAGGCACCTCGCTCGCCTACACTATTACGCTGATGGAAGTGATGGGCCACGGCCAGCTGCTTTACGGCCGCACCTACGACGTAATGGTGTTTGCTGCCGCCGGGCTGGTCTATCTGGTGGTAAACGGCCTACTGACGCTGATGATGCGGCTGATCGAGCGGCGCGCGCTCGCCTTTGAGCGCAGAAGTTAATATCCAGGCGAGCAATGCTCGCCTTTTTCATTTTTTACTCACAAATATTGCATAAAGATTCATTTACTGGCATCGTGTCAACCGTTCCGCCTCTGGCATGGTTTTCAGGAGTAATACGATGAAAAAATGGATCCTTGCCGCCGCGCTGGCGACGCTGACCCTGAGCGCCCACGCGGCGGATACCCTCCGCTTCGCCTCTTCCGCCACCTATCCTCCGTTTGAATCGCTGGATCGCGACAATCAGATTGTGGGATACGATATCGATCTGGCTAAAGCGCTCTGCCAGCAAATGCAGGCGGAGTGTACCTTTACCAATAACGCCTTCGACAGCCTGATCCCTTCGCTGAAGTTCCGCCGCTTTGACGCGGTGATCTCCGGTATGGATATCACCGACGATCGCAGCAAGCAGGTCGATTTCACCCAGCCCTATTACGCCAACTCCGCCATCGTCATCGCGCGCAAAGGTAAGTTCAGCGATTTCGCTTCGCTCAAAGGCAAACGTATCGGGGTCGAAAACGGCACCACGCACCAGAAATATCTGCAGGAGAAGCATCCTGAGATCGTTACCGTCGCCTATGACAGCTATCAAAACGCCATTCTCGATATGAAAAATGGCCGTCTTGACGGCGTATTCGGCGATACGGCAGTGGTGAATCAGTGGCTGAAGACCAACGGCGATTTAGCGCCGGTCGGCGAGCACGTGACGGACAAGGCTTACTTCGGTACCGGTCTGGGCATCGCGGTGCGTAAAGGCAACGACGCGCTGCGCGACAGGCTAAACGCCGCGCTGGCGACGTTGAAGAGCAACGGCGTCCTTCAGCAGCTCAATCAGAAATGGTTCCCTGAGTAATACGCTATTATGGGCCAGCGGACGGGCGTCCGATCGGTTCTGCATCGCTCCTGGCTCAGAGGCTCAGGACGCTGGCCCACCCTCTTCCGCGCCACGGCGCGTCAGCAGACAGAGCACTTCGAAGTGCGCGGTATGCGGAAACATGTCGAACAGCTGCACGCGCGTCACGCGATAATCCGCCAGCCGCGCGATATCCTGCGCCATGCTCTCTGGATTGCAGCTTGAGTAGAGAATGTTATCCGGCGCCATGCGGCTGAGATAGTCGCACAGCGCGGCGCCGATGCCGCGCCGCGGCGGGTTGACCAGCACCAGATCGGGCACCGCGTCGCGCCCGGTGGCGAAGGCGGTCGAATCCAGCGCGGCGAAACTCACCTTTTCCAGCCCCAGCATCTCGGCCGACCGCTGCGCGCAGGCGATCGCCTCGGCGCTGATCTCAATGCCGGTCAGCTGCATCTGCGGTGTGGCGCAGTGCAGGCCAAAGCCGCCGACGCCGCAGAAAAGATCCCACATGCTGCCGATGCGCAGCTCGCCGACCCAGTCGCGCGCGGCGGCGTAAAGCGCGGCGGCGACCTGCGGGTTGGTCTGGAAAAAGCTTTGCGGACGGATCCAGAGCGGCACCTGATTGAAATTTTCCGCCAGCGACTGCGACGGCGTCAGCGCAATCTCCTCATCCCCTTCCAGAATCGCCATGTGCACCGGCTGTATATTCGCGGAGATCACCTTGAGCTGCGGCAGCTGCTGCTGCAGCCAGGGCAGCGCGGCGCGCAGCTGGTCCAGCTTCTCTCTGGAGCGCAGCACAAAGCGCAGCATCATGCCGCCCTGGGTGCTTTCGGTAAGCAGCAGGAACTTCAGCTCGCCGCGCCTGCGCGCCACGTTATAGGGGGTTAAGCCCGCGCGGGCGATAAAGGGCTTCAGCGCGGCGAAAACGGGCGCGAAGCTGTCTGGATAGAGCGGACAGGCGCAGAGATCCACCGCGCTGCCGTCGCGCTGCACCATGCCCAGCACCGGGCGCTCGACGCTGCCGCTGACCACCATCTTCGCCTTATTGCGAAACGCCTGCTGCGCCGAGGTGACCGGCGGCAGCCACTGCGCTTCCGGCTGCTGCGCCAGCAGCGACTTCAGCCGCGACTGCTTGTCGCTGAGCTGCTGCGAATAGGGTTTTTCCAGCCACTGGCATGAGCGGCAGCGATCGGCGTCATAGAGCGCGCATTGCATGGGGTAAGGCCTGTGTCATTCAAGGAGGTCGGGCGGAGCGCGATTGTATCACCGCTTACGGAAAAATGCGCGGCTGGCGGCCGGCACGAACAGCAGGCCGAGCACCAGCAGATCGGGCAGCTTTTGCATCAGCGTATGGTGAACGATCTGCGCGTTATTCGCGCCGCTGATGCTGAAAATCTCCGGATAGATACCGCCGGTAGAAGCCAGCAGCATGTAGAGCAGCACCACCAGCTGAGTGGCGGCGAAGCCCCAGCGGCCGCGGTTGCTGCCGCGCAGCAGCAGAAAGGCGCAGCGCAGCTCATAGAAAAAGATCAGCTGACTGGCGATAAAGATAAGCGTGGAGTCCCAGGCCTGCGCGCTGCGGTGCACGAAGTTCGCGATCTCCTCCAGACCCAGCTCGTTCGCCAGCATCAGCACGCTCAGGCAGCGCGTCGCGATAATAGCGATGCCCGCCACCGTCACCGGCACGGGCGCAAGAGCGATAAAATCGCCTTTTTTCAGGGTTTCGGACATGGCCAGGCTCCATCACTACACGCAGGCGGGCGGAAAAATCCGCCCGCCTTTATAGTGGCAAAGATCAGGGATTTCAGCCACGTCTCGCCTTCTGAATATCACGAATACGCTGTTTTTCTTCGTGCGCCATCCAGCGCCAGGCGATAAAGCCCACCAGTCCGACCACAAACAGGATCAGCGACGCCAGCGCGTTAATCTCCGGGTTCACGCCGCGCCGCACCGTGGCGAAGATCGCCATCGGCAAGGTGGTGGCGCCCGGCCCGGTGACGAAGCTGGCGATCACCAGATCGTCCAGCGACAGCGTAAAGGCGAGCAGCCAGCCGGTGACGATCGCCGGGGCGATCATCGGCACGGTAATCACGAAGAACACCTTGAGCGGCGTCGCCCCCAGGTCCATCGCCGCCTCTTCAATTGAGCGATCCAGCTCGCGCAGTCGCGAGTTGATCACCACCGCGACATAGGCGGTACAGAAGGTGACGTGCGCCAGCCAGATGGTCAGCATGCCGCGGTCGCTCGGCCAGCCGAAGGCGTTGCCCATAGCGACGAACAGCAGCAGAAGCGACAGACCGGTGATCACGTCGGGCATCACCAGCGGCGCGGTCAGCATAAAGGCGAAGCCGGTATGGCCGCGGAAGCGGCCAAAGCGCACCACCACCACCGCCGCCATGGTGCCGAGCACCACCGCCATGGTAGCGCTCAGCGCGGCGATGGTCAGGCTGAGTCCTACCGCGTCCAGCATGGCGCTGTCCTGAAACAGCACGCGATACCAGTGAAATGAAAAGCTCTCCCACACCGTTACCAGCTGCGAGCTGTTGAAGGAGTAAACCACCAGCAGCAGCATCGGCGCATAGAGAAACAGGAAGCCGCAGATCAGAATGGCGGTGCGCCACGGCGAGCGAATCGCAGGCAGCTGATTCATTCCTTCTCTCCCATTTCACGGTTTTGATGCTTGTGGAACCAGACGATCGGCAGGATCAAAATCAGCAGGATAATCACCGCCAGCGCCGAGGCGACAGGCCAGTCGCGGTTGTTAAAGAACTCCTGCCACAGGATGCGGCCAATCATAATGCTGTCCGGGCCGCCCAGTAGTTCCGGGATCACGTACTCGCCCACCGCCGGAATAAACACCAGCATCGAGCCGGCGATAATGCCCCCTTTAGTTAGCGGCACGATGACGCTGAAAAAAGTTTTCAGCGGCTTCGCGCCGAGATCGAGCGAGGCTTCCACCAGCGAGTAGTCGATGCGCGTCAGCGCGGTATAGATTGGCAGCACCATAAAGGGCAGATAGCAGTACACGATGCCGATATAGACCGCCGTATTGGTATAGAGGATCACCAGCGGATGATCGATCACGCCCAGCCACATCAGGAAACGGTTCAGGATGCCGTTGTTGTTGAGCAGCCCCATCCAGGCGTAGACGCGCACCAGAAACGAGGTCCACGACGGCAGGATCACCAGCAGCAGCAGAATAGTGCGCATCGAGGGCTTGCTGTGCGCTACCGCCCAGGCGAGCGGGTAGCCGACCAGCAGGCAGATCAGCGTCGAGATCGCCGCCACCTTCAGCGACTGCAGATAGGCGTCCACGTAGAGCGGATCGTCGGTGAGCGTCAGATAGTTGCCGAAATTCAGCACCACATTGAGCTGATCGTCAGCCCAGCTAATCAGCTCGGTATAGGGCGGGATCGCGCGCGCGATATCGGCAAAGCTGATCTTCAGCACGATTAAAAACGGCAGCAGGAAAAAGAGCACCAGCCAGACGTAAGGCAGCGCAATCGCCAGCTTGCGGCCGTGACGTATTTTCATGCGCGTCGCCCAGCGCTGCAGCGGCGTGCCGGCCAGCCAGGCGCGCGCCGGTTTGCTGGAGTGAAAAAGTTGGCTCATCGCATCTCCTCAGGCGGTCAGCACGACGCAGCTGTCGACATCCCAGCAGAGGCGCACTTCGTCGCCCCAGGTCGGCAATCCTTTGCGGAAACGGTGGGCGTTCTGCAGCTGGGCGCTGATCATCTGCCCGCTTTTCAGGCGCACGTGAAAGATAGAGAGATCGCCGAGATAGGCGATATGCACCACTTCCCCGACGGCGAAGTTGTAGCCGTCCGCCGGCACCTCGTCGCACAGCATCACTTTCTCCGGGCGCAGCGCCACGTGCACCGGCACGTTATCCGGCACCGAGACGTCGGAGTCGACCTTCAGCGGATGCACCAGGCCGGGGCTGTCGATCACCAGGCCATCCTCCTGACGTTCGCGCAGCAGCCCGCTGAAGACGTTAACCGAGCCGATAAACTCGGCGCTGTAGACGGTGGTGGGATGCTCGTAAATCTCTTCCGGCTCGCCGATCTGCACAAACTTGCCGCGGTTCATAATGGCGATGCGGCCCGCCATGGTCATCGCCTCTTCCTGATCGTGGGTCACCATGACGCAGGTGGCGCCGACGCGCTCCAGAATATCCACCACTTCCAGCTGCATGCGGTCGCGCAGTTTTTTATCGAGCGCGCCCATCGGCTCGTCAAGCAGCAGCAGCTTGGGACGTTTCGCCAGGCTGCGCGCCAGCGCCACGCGCTGCCGCTGGCCGCCGGAGAGCTGATGCGGCTTGCGCTTCGCGAACTCCTGCATATGCACCAGCGCCAGCATCTCCTGCACCCGTGCCGTGATTTCGCCCTTCGGCAGTTTGTCCTGCTTCAGGCCGAAGGCGATATTCTGCTCTACCGTCATGTGCGGAAAGAGCGCGTAGGACTGAAACATCATATTGACCGGACGCTGATACGGCGGCACGTGAGAGAGATCCTGACCGTCCAGCACAATCTGGCCGCTGGTCGGCGGCTCGAAACCCGCCAGCATGCGCAGCAGCGTCGATTTTCCGCAGCCGGAGGCGCCGAGCAGCGCGAAAATTTCGCCTTTATAGATGGTCAGGCTGACATCGTCCACGGCGTGCTGTCCGTCGAACGATTTGGTCAGGTTGCGGATCTCCAGCAAGGGCGTTAAGGCCTTTGCGGTTTTAGGTTGGGGACGAGGGATCGCGTCGTTCACTAACAGTTCACTCCGGTCTACGCGGAACGGCTAAGCCAGCCGCTAAAAAAGAGAAAACAGAGGCCAGCGCAGCGCCTCTGTTCCAGGTTGTAAATGTGCGAATGCGCAAAAAGCTGCTTATTTCCCGCTTTTCACTCGCGTCCACGCACGGGTGCGCGCGCGATCCAGCTTCGGATCCTGCACCTTCAGCACGAACAGCTTCGACATCGCTTCCGGCGTCGGGAAGATGCCCGGATTGTTGCGGATATCGGCGTTGATCAGCGGCAGCGACGCCTTGTTACCGTTAGCGTAGGACATCTTGTTGGAAACGTCGGCAATCACTTTCGGATCCATGATGTAGTTCAGCCATTGATAGGCCGCGTCGAGGTTTTTCGCGTCTTTCGGAATCGCCATCATATCGAAGAAGGCGAGCGCGCCCTCTTTCGGCACGCTGTAGGCGAGATGCACGCCGTTTTTCGCCTGCTCGGCGCGGTTTTTCGCCTGCAGAATATCGCCCGACCAGCCGATAGCGACGCAGGTGTTGCCGTTCGCCAAATCGTTGATGTACTGCGACGAGTGGAAGTAGCGAATGCTGGGGCGCAGCTTCAGCAGCAGATCGGTCGCCGCGCCGGAATAATCTTTCGCGTCTGAACTGTTGGGATCTTTGCCGAGGTAGTTCAACACGGTGGCGAAAATCTCTTCCGGCGCGTCAAGGAAAGAGACGCCGCAGCTTTTCAGCTTCTCGAGGTTTTCCGGCTTCAGCACCAGATCCCAGCTGTTGACCGGCGCGTCGGCGCCCAGCGCCGCCTTCACCTTGTCGACGTTATAGCCGATGCCGGTGGTGCCCCAGAGATAAGGAATGGCGTATTTGTTATCGGGATCGTGCTGCGCCACTTTCTTCATCAGCTCAGGATCGAGATTCTTGTAGTTCGGCAGTTTGCTCTTATCCAGCGGCTGGAATACGCCGGACTGCAGCTGACGCGCCAGGAAGCTGGAGGATGGCACCACCACGTCGTAGCCGGTGCTGCCCGCCATCAGTTTGCCTTCCAGCACTTCGTTGGAGTCGAAGACGTCGTAGACCACCTTAATGCCGGAGGCTTTTTCAAAATTCGGCACCGTGTCTGCCGAGATATAATCTGACCAGTTATAAACATGCAGCGTTTTATCTTCCGCCATCGATCCTGCAGAGGCGACCATCAGTACGCCGGTAACCGCAGCTGACAACCATTTTTTTTGATTGAACATCTTTTTATTTCCTCCTGAGCGGATCGTCACGGCCTGGCTAAAGCGAATGCCAGGGCGGCGAGCTGTGCGTCAATTCACAGACACAATGAATCAATATTCATTGAGAGTTTAATAGTAAAAACTGATACCTGCGCTGCGAATCCACGTCTCGTGCAGCCCCGCAAGAATAGCCCCGCTACCCTGCCGCTACCATACCCCAGCGTAAAAAACGCCTTTTAGCGACAGGTTATGCATGTTTGTGCTATGTGGTCTGGCAGGAACGGCACAAACCACGAGAAATATCTGGCATTAAAGGGCAAAATGCAGAATAAAAAATGGTGGGCCAAAAATGAAAACTGCCGCATAAAGCGGCAGTTAAAGCGGGGCGGAAAAAAGGGTGGCTTAGTGCAGCAGCGAGTGGCTGAAACTGACCGGCGAACGCTCTTCTTCTTCGCCCATCATCAGCAGATTATTGGCAAAGGCTTCCATAATCACCATGGAGACCTGCTCTTCGCTCTGCTTCATAAAGCTGGCGAACTGGCCGAAGGTCAACCCGGCGCTGGTCGCCAGGGACTGGCAGACAATCAGCTTCGGCAGGTTGTCGTCCTGAATGTCGACAAAGGCTTTTACCGTCAGCGAGCTGGCGTTGATCTGCGACAGATCGCCGACCAGCGGGATCAGCGCCGTCGGCTTCACTTCCGCCAGCGCGGAAAAGAGAATAACGTTGTCGACCAGATCGATTTTGGCGTCGAACACCCCATCGAAATTTTGCATGTGCGGCAGATGAAGTGCCTGACAGGCATCACATTCGAACCAGGTGATATTTTGCTGATCCAGCCAGCGACGCAACAGGTCGATATCCGGAACGACAAGAGAATCCATCGTAGTGTCCCAAGGGGTGAATAAACAGGCGACTAAGCTTACGGAAAAAATGCGTCTGACGCTACGAAAACCGCTGAAAAGCGCGCGTCAGCCGCCGGTTTTAAGACTGAAACCGGGCAGAGCGTTGCGCTCTGTCCAGCCGATCATCAGGCCGGCGATATCGATGCCGGTGCTGGTTTCGATCCCTTCCAGGCCGGGTGAGGCATTTACCTCCATCACCAGGGGTCCGCGATGCGCGCGCAAAATATCGACGCCCGCCACGTCCAGCCCCAGCGTCGCGGCCGCTTTGACCGCGATGGCGCGCTCCTGCGGCGTAATCTCCACCGGATGCGCTTTGCCGCCGCGATGCAGATTAGAGCGAAAATCGCCCTCTTTCGCCTCGCGCTCGATCGCCGCCACCACTTCGCCGCCAATCACCAGACAGCGCACGTCGCGTCCCTGCGCCTCCTGGATAAATTCCTGCACCAGAATATGGGCGTTAAGGCCGCGAAAGGCGTCGATGACGCTCTCCGCGGCCTGCCGCGTCTCCGCCAGCACCACGCCGATGCCCTGCGTGCCCTCAACCAGCTTCACCACCAGCGGCGCGCCGCCGACCATGGCGATGAGATCCTGGGTATCGTCCGGCGACGAGGCGAAGCCGGTCACCGGCATATCGATGCCCTGACGCGCCAGCAGCTGCAGCGAGCGCAGCTTGTCGCGCGCGCGGGCGATCGCCAGCGACTCGTTAAGCGGATAGCTGCCACACATCTCGAACTGGCGCAGCACCGCCGTGCCGTAGAAGGTAATGGCGGGGCCGATGCGCGGAATAACCGCGTCGAAATGGCCGAGCGGCTCGCCGCGGTAGTGCACAGTCGGCGACGCAGGGTTGATATTCATGTAGCAGGAGAGCGGATCGATGATTTGAATCTCATGCCCGCGCTGCTCGGCAACCTCGCGCAAGCGTCGACAGGAATAAAGTTCTCCGTCGCGCGACAGGATAGCGATTTTCATCATCGACCCTCTCTGGAATTAACGCGTCGCCCAGCCCTGCTGGTGCAGGTAGTCGAGCATAAACGGGCGCGTCTCTTTGACGATCAGACGCTGAATCAGCTCGCTCCAGGTCTCGCTGCGCTGATTGCTGTCGCGCTGCTCGTAGTAGATCGCCGTGCGGCTATCGTAGTCGGCCAGCACCTGCGGATCGACCGGCTGATATTGATTTTCATGCACCAGCATCGCCTGCGGCAGGCGCGGCTTAATGTCAGGCACGGCAGAGGGATAGCCGATGCAGAAGCCGAACAGCGGCAGCACGAATTTCGGCAGGCCGAGCAGCTCGGTCACCTGCGCGATATTGTTGCGGATGCCGCCGATAAAGACGCCGCCGAGCCCAAGCGATTCGGCGGCGACCATGGCGTTTTGCGCCATCAGCGCGGTATCGACGCAGCCGAGCAGCAGCTGCTCGGCGCGGCCCAGCTGCGCATCGGGGCAAATCTGCAGGTGGCGGTTGAAATCGGCGCAGAATACCCAGAACTCCGCCGCGTCCGCCACCCACTGCTGACCGCCAGTCAGCGTTACCAGCTGCTGGCGCAGCGCGGGATCGGTAATACGAATAATGGAAGAGCACTGAAGAAAGCTGGAGGTGGACGCCGATTGCGCCGCGGCGATAATCGCCTCACGCTGTTCCGCGCTGATCGCCTGGTCGGTAAAGGCACGAATGGAACGGTGGCTGCACAATAGATCGATAGTCGGTGTCATTAAGGTCTCCGGCGAGTGTCATTTTTATTAACGGCGCGACCGAACAGCTGCGGCGCCATCGCTTGCGCGGTGCGCCATATCATCAGCCAGGCGGCGGGCAGCATCAGCAAAATGCCAATAATCAGCAGCGCGGTCGCCAGCGTCTTGCCGTCAGCATGCGCGGGCAGCGGCAGCCAGCGGTTAGCCAGCAGCAGCGCGCACAGCGTCAGCAGGCCACCGAGCGCCTCCATGATCAGCAGAGCTTTGGGTAAACGCGCCAGATTTGGCATAGCATTCTCCTGGGTCGCACCGGGTTCAGGCCGTCAATTATGGTCAAGGTTCACCAACTTGCATAGACGACGCGCATCAGACTAACAGGCATTTCCTGCTTTCTTTAAGCGGTTTGAGCGGGCATCATGTTGACCATCTACCTTGAGCTTATGTGACATGGGTCACATTAAATAGCCTGAATTAAGGAGCTTTTCATGGTTACTGTCATTTTTGGTCGTCCTGGCTGCCCCTATTGCGTGCGTGCGAAGGAGCTGGCCGACAAGCTCAGCGCCGAGCGCGACGACTTTAGTTACCAGTATGTGGATATCCAGACGGAAGGCATTACCAAAGCGGATCTGGAGAAAAGCGCGGGCAAACCCGTCACCACCGTACCGCAGATTTTCATCGACGAGCAGCATATCGGCGGCTACACCGATTTCGCCGCCTGGACCAAAGAAAACCTGAGCGCATAAGATTCTTTCGCCAGCGTAACGGGCCGACACGGCCCGTTTTTCGTTCTGGCGTCAGCGCCAGACGATGCGCGCCAGACGCACCAGCAGCGCGCCGCTGCCCGCCCAGAAGAGCGCGCTCAGGCTCCAGACCGACAGGGTCAGCCAGCTGGTGTGGGCCAGCAGCGAGTTGTTGAGCAACAGAACGCCGAGAAGCGTGCCCCAGAGCGCCATCAGCAGCGTGCTTTTCAGCGGACTCTCCGCGTGCAGCAGCGCCATTACCGCGCCCGGCAGCAAAAAAAGCAGCAGCTCAGGCTGTCCGCCCAGCGGCGCATTGCCCACCAGCCAGTAACGATGCGCATAAATAAACACCAGACTGTAGAGCGCAACGCCAAGCGTCGCGCTGGTCCAGCGTAAGGAACGCTGTGGCATATCACCCCACTTATTGAAAATCATCACAATGACAACAACCTGCCGCGATCTCTGGTGGAAATAAAATGAAACAGGCCGTTAGCGGTATGAAATTTAAAGCTAATGGCTGAGGGTGATTTTTATGATTAGAATACCTGCCGTTTAAGCGTGGCCTGTTTAAATCTGGCAGCAGGCTCACTGCGCGGCCTGCACAAGATAGCGAAAAACAGGCCTGTCATCAACAGGTTACAAGTAAACAAGAAGTTAAACAGTGAACATAAACGTCGCAGATTTGTTAAGCGGAAATGACGTTCTGTTATTATTTGTCGTTTTAGCACTCGGTCTTTGCCTGGGTAAATTGCGCCTGGGTTCAGTGCAGTTGGGAAATTCCATCGGCGTATTAGTCGTTTCTTTATTACTCGGCCAACAACACTTCGCGATAAATACCGCCGCATTGAGCCTCGGCTTTATGCTGTTTATTTTTTGCGTCGGCGTAGAAGCGGGCCCCAACTTTTTTTCTATTTTCTTCCGCGACGGTAAAAACTATTTTCTGCTGGCGATCGTCATGGTGCTCAGCGCGCTGCTGCTGGCGCTGGGCTTCGGCAAACTGTTCGGCTGGGATATCGGCATGACGGCGGGGATGCTCGCGGGCTCGATGACCTCGACGCCAGTGCTGGTCGGCGCGGGCGATACCCTGCGACAGAGCATCAACGATGGCGGCCAGCTGGCGCTGATGCAGGATCACCTCTCGCTCGGCTACGCCCTGACCTATCTGATAGGCCTGGTAAGCCTGATTTTCGGCGCGCGTTATCTGCCGCGCCTGCAGCATCAGGATCTGCCCACCTGCGCCCAGCAAATCGCGCGCGAGCGCGGCCTGGACGCCGACAGCCAGCGCAAAGTCTTTCTGCCGGTGATCCGCGCCTACCGCGTCGGCCCGGAGCTGGTGGCGTGGAGCGGCGGCAAGAATCTGCGCGAGCTGGGTATCTATCGCCAGACCGGCTGCTATATCGAACGTATTCGCCGCAACGGCATTCTCGCCAGCCCGGACGGTGACGCGGTGCTGCAGCTCGGCGACGAAATTTCGCTGGTGGGTTATCCAGACGCCCACGCGCGGCTCGACGCCAGCTTTCGCAACGGCAAAGAGGTATTCGACCGCGATCTGCTCGATATGCGCATCGTGACGGAAGAGATCGTGGTGAAAAACCACAACGCCGTGAATAAGCGCCTCAGCAAACTCAATCTCACCGATCACGGCTGCTTTTTGAACCGGGTCATCCGCAGTCAGATCGAGATGCCAATCGACGACAGCATTATGCTGCACAAAGGCGATATCCTGCAGGTCAGCGGCGAGGCTAAGCGCGTGAAAAACGTGGCGGACCGCATCGGCTTTATCGCGATTCACAGCCAGGTGACCGATCTGCTGGCGTTCTGCGCCTTCTTTATCGTCGGGCTGATGATCGGGCTGATCACCTTCCAGTTCAGCAACTTTAGCTTCGGCATCGGCAACGCTGCCGGGCTGCTGTTCGCCGGCATTATGCTCGGCTTTTTGCGCGCCAACCATCCAACCTTCGGCTATATCCCGCAGGGCGCGCTGACCATGGTAAAAGAGTTCGGGCTGATGGTGTTTATGGCGGGCGTCGGGCTGAGCGCCGGCAGCGGCATCAACCAGGGCCTCGGCAGCGAAGGCGCGCTGATGCTGCTGTGCGGTCTGCTGGTGAGCCTGCTGCCGGTAGTGATCTGCTATCTGTTCGGCGCCTACGTGCTGCGCATGAACCGCGCGCTGCTGTTCGGCGCGATTATGGGCGCGCGCACCTGCGCGCCGGCAATGGAAATTATCTGCGATACGGCGCGCAGCAATATTCCGGCGCTGGGCTACGCGGGCACCTACGCCATCGCCAACGTGCTGCTGACGCTGGCGGGCACGCTGATTGTGATTATCTGGCCGATTTTGCCCTTATAAAATTTTTTCGACTCAGTCCAGAACTTTTTTGTTAAGGGTGAGTCTGAATAAGTGCCACTGCTTTTCTTTGAAATCCCCAAATTGTGGAGCCCGCCAGCTTTTTTGCTGACGGGTTTTTTTATGCCTGCGGTTTACCCCGCCGCGACAGGCAGAGCGGATAAGGGATGCGCACGTTGTCACTGAACTTAAACCGTTCTGAAACCTGCGCGTCATTTAGGAGCCAGCGCTATATATCCCGACGCGCGGCGTCGCCAGAATAGGTCTTTTCATTGACATTTTGTGCGCAGCGGCGAACGGGCACAGACACACGACGAGGATTTCTTACCTTATGGAAGCGTTTAACCACTCTCTGTTTTTATCCATTAACGCAACGCCCGATTCGCCCGGCTGGCTGCTGGCGCTGGCGACCTTTATCGCCAAAGATCTGATCGCCATCGTGCCGGTGCTGATTGTCGCGCTCTGGCTGTGGGGGCCGCGCGACCAGGTGAAATCGCAGCGCGTGCTGGTGCTGAAAACCGGTATGGCGCTGATCTATGCGCTGGCTATCTCCTGGTGCGTCGGCCAGCTTTTCCCTCATCCGCGGCCGTTCGCTATCGGGCTTGGGTATCAGTTTCTGCATCATGCGCCTGACGACTCCTATCCGAGCGATCACGGCACCACGATTTTCACCTTCGCGCTGGCGTTTATCTTCTGGCATCGCCTCTGGTCGGGCGTGATCCTGATGGCGCTTGGCACGGCCATCGCCTGGTCGCGCGTCTATCTCGGCGTGCACTGGCCGATGGATATGCTGGGCGGATTTCTGGTGGGGCTGCTCGGCTGTCTGGCGTCGCATCTCGCCTGGCAGGGATATGGCGCACGCATGCTGGCGACCTTTAACGCCGCCTACCGCGCGCTGTTCGCCCTGCCGATACGCAAGGGCTGGATCCAGGATTAAGCAAGCGGGCAGCGCGCTGGCCCGTTTACGGGCGCACCTCAGGGATGAGGTGCGTAACCACGCGGGCCGAGCGCGCAGGGAGGCCTTGAGCGACTTTGCGATCGGCCCATGCCATCCGCGTCTGCCTAACGCTACCAGAGTGTGCTTTAACTAAACCACTTGCCGAATAGTGAGTGGAACTGCATCAGCACGAAATCGACGATGCGGCTGAAGAAATTGCCCTCCGGCACCTCCTCCATCACCACCAGCGGCCGCTGCTCAATGGTTTTGCCATCAAGCTGGAAATCGATGGTGCCCACCACCTGATTTTTCTTTAACGGCGCCTCAAGCTGCGGCGTTGTGAGGGTATAGCTCGCCTTCAGGTTCTTCATCTGCCCTTTCGGCAGCGTCAGCGCGGCATCCTTCTCAACGCCAAGGTTGACCTCTTTGCGATCGCCGAACCAGACGCGCTGCTGGGCGAAGGGCTTATCCGCCTTAATTGGCGTTACGGTCTCAAAAAAGCGGAAGCCCCAGGTCAGCAGCTTCTCGCTCTCGCGGAAACGCGCGGCGTCGGTGGCGGTGCCGAGCACCACGGAGATCAGCCGCATATCGTTCTCGGTGGCGGAGGCCACCAGGTTATTACCGGCGCCCGAGGTATGGCCGGTCTTGATGCCGTCGACCTGCAGGTTGGTGCTCCAGAGCAGCCGGTTGCGGTTCATCTGGCGAATATGGTTGAAGGTAAACTCCTTCTCTTTATTCAGCGCATACTCTTCCGGCACGTCGCGGATCAGCGCCTGGCCAATCAGCGCCATATCGCGCGCGGTGCTGTACTGCCCTTCTGCATCCAGCCCGTGCACCGTCATAAAGTGGGTATTTTTCAACCCGAACGCCTTAACGTAGTTGTTCATCAGGCCGATAAAGGCGTCCTGGCTGCCGGCGACATAGTCCGCCAGCGCGATGCAGGCGTCGTTGCCTGACTGAATAACAATGCCTTTATTCAGCTCCGACACCGGAATGCGGTCGCCGGGCTTGAGGAACATCAGCGAAGAGCCTTTCAGTTTGGGATTGCCGGTCGCCCAGGCGTCCTGGCCGATGGTCACCATATCGTCGCGCTTGATTTTGCCCGACTTCAGCGCCTGGCCGACCACATAGCTGGTCATCATCTTGGTCAGGCTGGCGGGGTCGAGCCGATCGTCCGCATTGCCTTCCGCCAGCACCTTGCCGCTGGCGTAATCCATTAATATCCAGGCTTTGGCCTCGACCTGAGGGGGCGCAGGCGCATCCACGGCAAAAGCAACGGGGGCGATAAACAGCAGTAACGAGGCGGCGGCGACGTGCCGCAGGCGGCGTGGAGAGCGAATAGTTGTCATGTGCGAGGAAATTCCATGTTAAATCGCGGTTTTAAGGCAAAAACCTACAGAGTGAAACGCTACCCTCTGCAGGGCATGAAAAAAACCGCCCAACCGTAAAGTTTTATAGAGTTTAGTAGAGTAACCCTGGCATTTGCCGGGCGCGCTTACCAGTGTCGCGCCAGGCAAGCGCCCGGAAAAGCCGGTGAAATTCCGATTTTTCGTAGAAAGGTTAAGAGCGTCACAAAATTCTGCCAGGCTGTTGTGAGTCTACAGAGGAGACCCATCATGGACTTAGCCGTATTCGATCTCGACGAAACCGTTATCTGCGCAGACAGCACCGGCCTCTGGCTGCGCTGGCTGGTATCGCAGGGCTTTGCCCGTGAAGAACTGCTGGCGCAAGAGCAGGCGCTAATGGCGCACTACTACGCCGGCACGCTGGCGATGGAAGATTATATGGCGCTGACGCTCTCCCCGCTGGCTGGTCTGGCGGCGCCGACCGTTGCAGGCTGGGTGCGCCGCTGGATCCAGCGCGACATTTTGCCGCGCGTCTATCCGGAAGCGCGTGACCGCATCAGCTGGCACCAGCAGCGCGGCGACAAAGTAGTGATCTGCTCCGCCAGCGGCGAACATCTGGTGACGCCGATAGCCGAACGGCTGGGCGCGCACGGCGCGCTGGCGATTGGCGTCGAGGTGGTGGATGACCGCTACAGCGGACAAACCTACGGCACCATGACCTATAAAGAGGGCAAGGTCACGCGGCTTACCGACTGGCGCGCCCTGCAGCAGGAGCAGGATTTCGCCCGCACCTGGGCCTACAGCGACTCGATGAACGACCTGCCGCTGCTGGCGCAGGCCGATCACGCGCTCGTAATTAACCCGGATGCGCTGCTGCATCAGGAGGCGCTGAACCGCGGGTGGCAAGTCTGCCGCTGGGCGCGCTGATTAACCTCGGGACGCGCCGGCCGCCTCGGCGAGTCCCACCTTCAGCAGCTTGCCGTTGTCGCTGTCGGTGAGCACATAGAGATAGCCGTCCGGCCCCTGACGCACGTCGCGGATACGCTCGTCGCGATCCCTAAGCAGACGCTGCGTCTCGACGACCTTTTCGCCATTAACGCTGAGCCGTATCAGGCTCTTCTCCTTAAGCGCGCCGATAAACAGCGAGTTTTTCCACTGCGGAAAGCGCGCGCTGTTATAGAAGGCCATGCCGCTCACCGCAGGCGACTGTTTCCAGTAAAACACCGGCTGCTCAGTGCCCTCAACGTGCGATCCTTTCGCCTCCGGCACCCTGCTGCCGTTGTAGTCGATGCCCCAGGTCGCCAGCGGCCAGCCGTAGTTTTTGCCTTTCTGCGGGATATTCACCTCGTCCCCGCCGCGCGGGCCGTGCTCGCTTTCCCATATCTGCTGCGTCCAGGGATTCAGCGCCAGCCCCTGCGGATTGCGCAGGCCATAGGCCCAGATCTCCGGACGCGCGCCGCTGCGGCCGACGAAAGGATTATCTTTCGGCACGCTGCCGTCCTGATTCAGCCGCAGGATTTTGCCGGTCAGCTTGTCGAGATCCTGCGCGCTGCCGCTGTGAAAGTTATCGCCGAAAACGATATAGAGATAGCCGTCGCGATCGAAAGCCATGCGCGTGCCGAGGTTATTGCCCGCCGAAAGCGCCGGCGTCTGACGGATCACCGGCCTGAAGCCGGTCAGCTGCCGGTTATCGGCGCTGAGCTGGCCGTAACCGACCACCGCGCCCAGTTCGCCGCTGTCGCTGGCTTCGGTATAGCTAAGCCAGACGCGGCGGCTCTGCGCGAAGTCCGGCGCCAGCACCACGTCGAGCAGTCCCGCCTGGCGGCGCACCGTCGCTTTCGGCACCCCTTCGATCGGCTGCGACAGGCCGCTGTCGGGCCGCCAGCTGCGCAGCTCTCCGCTCCGTTCAGTTATCAGCAGCGTCTGATTGTCGGGCAGAAACGCTACCGACCAGGGATGATTAAGCTTGTCCTGCAAAACCTGAACCTGCAGCTCCTCCGCCAGCGCGGGGAGAGTAAACAGCGCGCCGCCGAGCAGCAGCGCAGCAGTCAGTCGGGCCATAGTGTGCTCCAGTCATCAGGGGATGAGCTTAAGCGTAGCCAGCGCGACCCGATAATGTTCAGGCTTTACAAAAGATTAAACAAGGCGTCCCTGCCCTCGGCGTGCGACTCAGGGCGCGCTGAAGTGCACGGCGTCGCTGACCGTATCGTCAATGGCGCTTTTCACGTCGCCGTAGGTGATAGGCGCGCTGCTGTTGTTCAGCGGCTTGCCGAACGCCTTGCGCACCACTTTGATCAGCGGCTTGCCGGTCTGGGCGTCGCGCGCCTCGATCTCCAGAAACAGCGCGCTATTCTGGGTGCGGTGGCCGGTGGCCGCCATGGTGCTGGCGATCACCGCCGCTGCCGGCACCACCTCATAGAACTGAACGCCCTCGTTTTCCGCCGTCACGCCGGTAATGGCGCTGCGCACAATCAGCGTATGCGGGCCAGGCTGGGTCACCAGCTTTTTACGTTCGCCAATTGCCGCCTTAAGTCGCGTATCGGTGTAGCTGCGGATCTGATCCAGCGTCTGCTGGCTGACGCGCGCCGTCGGCTTCGCCGCCGGATAGTAAACCACCGGCGTATAAACGACCGAGGTATAGTCGCCGTCGCGGTAGTCGGGCGAGATCCAGCGCAGCGTGGGGCGATTGCTGGCGGAGGTGGCGGGCTTAAGCTGGCTGTAATCAGTGATAAAACCGGAATATTGCTGTTTATCGGCAACGTGCGAGGTGCATCCCGCCAGCAGCATGGCGCTCGCCAGCAGGGTCAACAAGGAAATTTTGCGCATAGTGAGTTCTCAAGTGGAAACAGGACGTTAATAGCTTAGATAATCCGTTGAGAACGCGCCGGGAGAAATAGAAAGAAAATGCCCGCTGCGCGTGCAGCGGGCGGGAGGCTTACTCGAAGCAGGTTTCCGGGTTATCGGAGAGAGAGATAAAGCTCTTGCCGCCTTCGGTCAGCGCCATAATTTTGCCTGATTCGATATCGTAGACCCAGCCGTGCAGGCGCACTTTGCCTTTACGCAGCGCCAGCGCCACGGATGGATGTGTCTTGATGTTGTTCAGCTGGGCGATGACGTTCTCTTTGACCATCTCGTTCAGCTTCGCTTCCGGCGTCTCATATTCTCGCTCTTCCACCACGGTTTTCGCCGCATCGGCGTAGTGCAGCCAGTGATCGACCGCCGGCATATTGTCCATGCACTGACACGAGGCGATAGCGTTCATCGCGCCGCAGTTGGAGTGACCGCAGATGATAATTTCGCTTACGCCCAGCACCATGACCGCATATTCGATGGTGGCCGATACGCCGCCTGGCTCTGGCCCGAACGGCGGCACGATGTTCCCCGCATTGCGGATCACGAAGAGCTGCCCCGGCTCCTGCTGGGTCACCAGCTCCGGTACTAAACGGCTGTCGGAACAGGAGATAAACAGCGCTTTCGGATTTTGGTTCGACGCCAGGCTTTTGAAAAGATCCTTCCTTTCAGGAAACACATTCTGTTGAAAACTCAGAAATCCGTTAACGATCTCTTTCATCATTGCGCTCTCACATTATCCACTTAGTCGACTGCGGCGACAGGTGTCCGCAGCTGCCTTGTTATCTGCTTATTATTGAATTCACAGTAAATTTGAATTCAGGATTTAAGCACCAGGCCGCGTTAAACTCAACCCTGTTCTGATTATTGACAAATGATGCGCCTGTGACGAATAAGAATTTTCGCTGAAATTCCCGGAGGTTAGCCTCTAACCATCCGGCCGCGACGTTTGCACTTATTTACGTAACATGCGGGCGAATCGCCGCCTTTTTACCAGGCGAAATCACCGCTTATCTCACTGAAAAGACGCCATAATTCCCCCACAAAAAGCACGGCAATTTCAGGCGGAACACGACGAAAACGCGTGCGCGCAATCGCCAGCGTGCCAAATGAGGTCAGCGTCGGAAGGGATGGAGGGCGAAGTTCAGCCGATCGCTGGCATGACTGGTTTAGCCATACAGCTTCTGATGCGCCTGCTTGCGCGTCAGGTAGTCTTCATCTTCGCGCAGGCGATCCCAGTAGGCTTTGAAAACGGCCGCCGCAGCGGCCTTTTCTTCGTCGACGCCGCGCGGCAGTTCGTTGCCGTCGGCGTCGTACTTGCGTCCGCCCTTGTGATTGCTGTAGCGGCGCGCGCGGGTATAGCCCATCTGGATGAACTTGCGCGCCATATCCATACCGACAAAATCATCCTGCGCGCGGTAGGCTTCAAACAGCTCCATGATCTTCGCCGCCGACGCTTCGGCTATCGGCACGGTGCGGAAGCGCCAGTGCGGCAAGATCTCGCTTTTATAGGGCTCCACCATCAGCACGCCCTGCTCGCCGCGCCCGACCTGATAGCGCTCCGGCTGTTTGCGGAAATCGATGGTTTTAAAGTCCTGCTCGTAATCGAATTTTTTCATGTCTTGAGTTTAGGATCGAGTGCGTCGCGTAGCCCGTCGCCAAGCAAATTAAATGCTAAAACCGTGAGAAAAATCGCGAGGCTGGGAAAAATCGCCACGTGCGGCGCCAGTACCATATCGGCGCGCGCCTCGTTGAGCATCGCGCCCCACTCCGGCGTTGGCGGCTGCGCGCCCAGGCCGAGAAACGACAGGCTGGCGGCGGTAATAATCGAGGTGCCGATGCGCATGGTGAAGTAGACCACGATAGAGGAGACCGTGCCGGGCAGAATATGCCTGAGTAGAATGGTGGCGTCGGACGCGCCGATGCTGCGCGCCGATTCGATATAGATCTGATGTTTCAGCACCAGCGTATTGCCGCGTACCAGGCGGGCGAACGCCGGAATGCTGAAAATCGCCACCGCGATAATCACGTTGCTCATGCCGCTGCCCATAATCGCCACTACCGCAATCGCCAGCAGAATGCCGGGAAAGGCGAACAGCACGTCGCAGATGCGCATGGTGACGCGATCCCAGGCGCCCTCGTAGTAGCCCGCCAGCAGGCCGAAGAAGGTGCCGATGGCCGCGCCGATCGCCACCGAAAAGAAGCCGGCGATCAGCGAGATGCGGGTGCCGACCAGCACGCGGCTGAAGATATCGCGGCCCAGCGCATCGACGCCGAACCAGTGCATCAGCGAAGGCCCCTGATTGAGCCTGTCGTAGTCGAAATAGTTCTCGGCGTCGAACGGCGCAATCAGCGGCGCGATAAACGCCAGCACGATCAGCAGCAGCACAAACAGCCCGGCGGTCATCGCCACCGGCTGGCGGCGAAAGCGTCGCCAGAACTCGCTCCAGGGCGTTCGAACCCGATTTTCCGTCGTCAGCGGCAGGCTTTTCAGCACCGCTTCGCGTCGCCAGTTTTTCATTGCGACTCCTTACCTGTAGCGAATAGCGGGATTGATTGCCGCATAGAGCAGATCGACAATCAGGTTAATCAGGATGAACTCCAGCGAGAAGAGCAGCACTTCGGCCTGGATCACCGGGTAGTCGCGCATCTCCACCGAATCCACCAGCAGGCGGCCGAGGCCAGGCCAGTTGAAGACTACCTCCACCACGATCGAGCCGCCGAGCAGAAAGCCGAACTGCAGGCCCATCATGGTGACCACCGGGATCATGGCGTTGCGCAGGCCGTGTTTGACCACCACCAGCGATTCGCGCACCCCTTTGGCGCGCGCGGTGCGCATATAGTCTTCCTGCATCACTTCAACGAACGAGGCGCGGGTAAAGCGCGCCATTACTGCCGCCACGGCGGCGCCCAGCGTAATCGACGGCAGAATATAGTGCCGCCAGCTGTCGGCGCCGACGGTCGGCAGCCAGCCCAGCTCCACCGAAAAAACCTGCATCAGCAGCATGCCGAGCGCAAAGGCGGGAAAGGAGATGCCCGAAACCGCCAGCGTCATGCCGAGGCGATCGGGCCAGCGGTTGCGCCACACGGCGGAGACGATGCCGATCGTCATGCCGAAAATCACCGCCCAGATCATGCTGGCCAGCGTCAGCCACAGCGTCGGCATAAAGCGGGTGGCGATCTCCTCGGCGACCGGCCGCTTCGACACCAGCGAATGGCCGAAATCGCCCTGCAGCGCATTCAGAATAAAGTGCCAGAACTGCTGCGGCAGCGGCTGATCCAGACCCAGCTCCTGGCGCACCAGCGCCACCACCGTGGCGTCGGCGTCCTGACCGGCGATCAGGCGCGCCGGATCGCCCGGCAGCAGGTGCACAAACAGGAACACCAGCACCGCGACAATCAGCAGCGTCGGGATCAGCCCGAGCAGACGTTTAATAAAATAGTTAAGCATGCGAAATCCTGCGCAGCGGCGGCCAGCCCGCGCGGGCTGGCCGGTCGGGTTACTTCAGGTCGGCCTCGTCAAAGCTGAATGAGGTGTCGGGCATCACGTAGAACCCGGTCAGCGACGCGGTGTTGGCGGAAACCAGCTGCTCCACCACCAGCGGGATCCACGGATGGTCGTTCCAAATTTTATCCTGCGCATCTTTATACAGGCTGGCTTTGCGTTCGCGATCGGTGGTCTTCAGCGCATCGGCCAGATCTTTATCCACCTGCGGGTTGCTGTAGAAGGCGGTATTGAAGATCGCCGGCGGCCAGGAGGTGGTGGCAAACAGCGGCGTCAGCGCCCAGTCGGCTTCGCCGGTAGAGGCGGACCAGCCAGTGTAGAACATGCGGACGCCGCTCTCTTTCTCTCCTTTACTCTCCACCTCGGCGGCGCGCTGGCCAGCGTCCATCGCCGTCACTTTGACCTTCACGCCCACCTGCGCCAGCTGCTGCTGGGTAAACTGCAGCACTTTTTGCGCGGTGCTGTGGTTATGCGACGACCAGAGCGTGGTCTCGAAGCCGTTGGGGTAGCCCGCTTCCTTCAGCAGCTCGCGCGCTTTAGCCGGGTTATATTGAATCGCCGGGTAGCGCTGCGCAAAGTCGATCGACGGCGGCACGATGCCGGTCGCCGGCGTCGCGTAGCCGGCGAAGGCGACTTTAGTCAGCGCCTCGCGGTTGATGGCGTACTCTAGCGCCTCACGCACTTTCGGGTTATCGAACGGCTTCTGGGTAACATTGAGGCTGATATAGCGCTGCATGATCGACGGCGAGGTCACCACCTTCAGCTTCGCGTTCTTCTCCAGCAGTTTGGCCTGCTCGAAGGGGATCGGAAACGCGAAGTTCGCTTCGCCGGTCTGCAGCATCGCCGCGCGCGTGTTGTTGTCTACCACCGGACGCCAGGTAATGCTGTCGAGCTTCGGATAGCCTTTCTTCCAGTAACCGTCCCACTTTTTCACCTTCACATAGTCGGTCTGGTTCCAGGTTACCAGCTCATACGGACCGGTGCCGACCGGGTGAAAGCCGATCTCTTTGCCATATTTTTTCAGCGCGGTGGGCGAAATCATCGCGGCGGCCGGGTGCGCCAGATTGTTGATAAAAGCTGAAAAAGGCTGCTTCAGGGTGATCTTCACCGTAGTGGGATCGACGGCCTCGGTGGTGGCGATATATTTAAACAGGTTATAGCGCTTGAGGTGGTTATCCGGATTGCTGGCGCGCTCCAGGTTGACCTTAACCGCTTCGGCGTTAAAGTCAGTGCCGTCCTGGAATTTAATCCCCGGACGCAGCTTAATGGTGTAGGTCAGGCCGTCCGGGCTCGCCTGATAGCTTTCCGCCAGCACGTTGGTCAGCTTCATCTCTTTATCGAAGCCGAACAGCCCCTGATAGAACGATTTCGCCACCGCCTGCGACAGCGTGTCATTGGCGTCGTAAGGATCGAGCGTGGTGAAGTTAGACCCGACGGCGATAACCGCGTCTTTTGCCGCCCAGGCGGGCAGCGCCGCCATGGCGCTCATCACGCCCGCAGCCAGTAACCCTTTACGCATTGCGTTGTGCATCGTGTTCTCCTGTATCCCTGCTTAGTGTGATTGTGATGTCAGGTACTGCTGATAGCGTGGCGCGCGACGAAATGGCCCGGCGCCACCTCCATCAGCGGCGCGACTTCAGGCTCGTCGCCCAGCGCGCGCACGGCGCTGGGTATTTCATCCACCATCAATGCGCGTTCGCGCCGACGATGCGCCGGATCCGCCACCGGCACGGCGGCCATCAGCTTGCGGGTGTAGGGGTGCCTCGGCTGCTCGAACACCGCCTGGCGCGGCCCCATTTCAACGATCTGTCCCAGATACATAACCGCCACGCGATGGCTGATGCGTTCGACAACGGCCATATCGTGCGAAATAAACAGGAAGGCGATGCCGAATTCGCGCTGCAGATCGAGCATCAGATTGACGATCTGCGCCTGAATCGACACGTCGAGCGCCGACACAGACTCATCGGCGATAACCACTTTGGGATTGAGCGCCAGCGCGCGCGCGATGCAGATGCGCTGGCGCTGGCCGCCGGAAAATTCGTGGGGATAGCGCTGCGCGTGCTCCGGCAGCAGCCCCACCTTTTCCAGCAGCCAGGCGACGCGCTGTTCCGCCTCGCGACGCGGCATCACCTTATGCACCAGCAGCGGCTCCATAATAGAGAAGCCCACCGTCAGGCGCGGATCGAGCGAGGCGTAGGGATCCTGAAAGATAAACTGGATATCGCGCCGCAGATGCGCCAGCGCCGAGCCGGCGAGCCTGTCGATGCGCTGGCCGTTAAAGGTAATGGTGCCGCCCTGGCTCGCCACCAGCCGCAGCAGCGAACGCCCGGTGGTGGATTTGCCGCAGCCCGATTCGCCTACCAGCGCCAGCGTCTCGCCGGCGTAGAGATCGAAACTCACCTTCTCTACCGCGTGCACGCGACGCTTCACGCGGTTAAGCAGGCCGCCGCGAATATCGAAGCGCGTTACCAGATCGCGCACCTGCAAAATCGGGTCGAGATCGCGACGCGCGGTGTCCTGCGGCGTCTCCGGCTCCGTCTGACCGCCGGCGTGCAGCAGGGGAAAACGCGCGGGCAGCGGCTGACCGCTCATCGCGCCGAGCTTCGGCACCGCCGCCAGCAGCGCCTGGGTATAGGGCTGCTGCGGCGCGTCGAACAGCTGCTGCACCGGCGCGCTCTCCACCACGTCGCCGCGGTACATCACCTGGACGCGGTCCGCCATTTCGGCCACCACGCCCATATCGTGGGTGATAAAAATCACCCCCATCTGCATCTCTTTTTGCAGCACGCGGATCAGCTGCAGGATTTGCGCCTGAATAGTGACGTCGAGCGCCGTGGTCGGCTCATCGGCGATCAGCAGCGCGGGACGGCACGACAGCGCCATGGCGATCACCACGCGCTGGCGCATGCCGCCGGAGAGCTGATGCGGATAGCGCGACAGCACGCCCTGCGCTTCGGGAATGCGCACCAGATCGAGCATACGGCGCGCTTCCGCCAGCGCCTGCTGATGGCCTTTCCCCTGATGCAGGCGGATCGACTCGGCGATCTGCTCGCCGACGGTGAAAACCGGGTTGAGCGAGGTCATCGGCTCCTGAAAAATCATCGCCATGTCGGCGCCGCGTACGCGACGCATCACGCCCGGCGCTGCGCGCATCACGTCCAGCAGCTCGCCGCTGCGGCGGCGCAGCACTATATCGCCGCTGACCTCGCCGCCCGCCTGCTCGATTAGCCGCATCAGCGCCAGCGAGGTGACCGATTTGCCGGAGCCGGACTCGCCGACGATCGCCAGGGTTTCGCCGCGCTGCACCTCAAGCGAGAGATTGCGCACCGCATGCGTCACGCGCCCTTCATGGCTGAAGCGCACGTTGAGATTGCGTACCGCCAGAACCTGATCCGGCGCCATTTGCTGCGTCATGCCTGCTCCTTAGCCTTCGCGGTAGATGCCGACCTCAATCTCTTCGCCCACGCGCGCTACGCCGCGGTACATGCCTTCGCTATTGAACGGCAGCGCCACGTTGCCGAAGCGGTCGATGGCGATCAGGCCGCCGCTGCCGCCCAGCTCGGGAATGGCGTCGTGGATGACGTTAACGCACGCCTGCTGCAGCGAATGGCCGCCGTAACGCATCTGCGCGGCAATATCGTAGGCCGCCAGGGTGCGAATAAAGACTTCACCCGTGCCGGTGCAGGAGACCGCCACCGTATCGTTGCTGGCGTAGCAGCCTGCGCCCGGCAGCGGCGAGTCGCCGACGCGGCCCGCCTGTTTGTTGGTCATGCCGCCGGTCGAGGTGGCGGCGGCAAGGTTGCCCTCCGCATCGATCGCCACCGCGCCGACGGTGCCGAATTTACGGTCGGGATCGAGCGGGTCGTCCGATTTCGCCGCGCCGTCGTGATCCAGCACCATCTCGTCGCTGGCCAGCGCGCGCTGCAGCTGCTCCCAGCGTTCCGGCGTCGAAAAGAAAGTGGGTTCGACCTCTTCCAGCCCGTTATCTCGCGCGAACTGCTCCGCGCCCGCGCCGATAAAGAGCACGTGCGGACTCGCTTCCAGCACCTTGCGCGCCGCCAGCACCGGATTGCGCAGGCGCGATACGCCCGCCACCGCGCCTACCGCCAGCGTGCGGCCGTCCATCACGCAGGCGTCGAGCTCGTGCGTGCCCTGATGGGTGAAGACCGCGCCCTTGCCGGCGTTGAACAGCGGGCACTCCTCCAGCAGCCGCACCGCTTCGGTCACGGCGTCCAGCGCGCTGGCGCCCTGCGCCAGCATCTGCTGTCCCGCGCTAAGGATATCGCTCAGCGCCTGACGATACGCCTGCTCTTTTTCTGCGCTCATTGCCGAGCGCGTAATGGCGCCTGCCCCACCGTGAATGGCGATGACTGCTTTAACCATAACGCTTGCCCTGTCCTTTTACCGGAGTGAAAACACTGATTTAAAATGGTTTTCAGCCAATTTAAATGATTTTTGACTATAGAAAGCCTGTCAAAGCTTGTAAAGGGGAAACTGGCGCGTCAGCCATAACCTTTTATTGTGGCTTATGCCGCGGCGGAAATGTGACTCTGCTGGCAATTAGCACCATAATAGTCAGCAACTGTCTTTACTCAGGTTGCTAATACGATGGAAAGCTTTACCGCAGGATTAATTTCTCTGGAAGAGGCGCAGGCGAAAATGCTGGCGCAGCTTCAGCCTCTCCGCGATCGCGTCAGCGTGCCGCTGGCGGATGCGGTTGGTCGCATTACCGCCTTGCCGGTCACCTCACCAATCGACGTGCCGCCGTTTGATAACTCGGCGATGGACGGCTACGCCGTGCGGCTGGCCGATATTCAATCCGATCGACCGCTAAAGATCGCCGGCAAAGCCTTTGCCGGCGCCCCTTTTGACGGCGACTGGCCGGCGGGCAGCGCGGTGCGCATTATGACCGGCGCGCCGGTGCCGCCAGGCTGCGAAGCGGTGGTAATGCAGGAAGAGACGCGCGAGGTTGAGGACGGCATTGTGATTAACGCACCGGTTCGGGCGGGACAAAATATCCGCCTGATCGGCGAAGATATCCGACGCGACCAGCCGGTGCTGGCGGCGGGCGTGCGCCTCGGCGCAGCGGAGCTGCCGCTGCTCGCCTCGCTCGGCCTTGCCGAGGTGAGCGTGCTGCGCAAGCTGCGCGTCGCGGTTTTCTCCACCGGCGACGAGCTGCAGCCGGTCGGCCAGCCGCTGGCGCCGGGCCAGATCTACGACACTAACCGTTTTGCCGTCTCGCTGATGCTGCGCAAGCTCGGCTGCGAGGTGATCGACCTGGGCATTATCAAAGACGATCCGCAGGCGCTGCGTCATGCTTTCGCAGAGGCGGATCGTCAGGCCGACGTGGTGATCAGTACCGGCGGCGTGTCGGTGGGCGAAGCGGATTTCACTAAAACCATGCTGGACGAGCTGGGCGTCATCACCTTCTGGAAGCTGGCCATCAAGCCGGGCAAGCCTTTCGCCTTCGGCCGTCTCGCCAGCAGCTGGTTCTGCGGGCTGCCGGGCAATCCGGTGTCGGCCGCCGTCACCTTCTATCAGCTGGTGCAGCCGCTGCTCGCCGCCCTGACCGGCCAGAGCGAATCGCCGCTACCGCCGCGCCTGCGCGCGCGCGCCGCCTCACGCCTGAAAAAATCACCCGGCCGCCTCGATTTCCAGCGCGGCATCATGCGTCGCGGCGAGGACGGCGAGCTGGAGGTACAGAGTACCGGCCATCAGGGCTCGCACGTCTTTAGCTCTTTCGCCGCCGCCAACTGCTTTATCGTGCTGGAGCGCGATCGCGGCGCGGTCGAGCCGGGCGAATGGGTCGAGGTTGAGCCCTTCAACGCGCTGCTGGAGGGGTGATGCTGCCTGAACTCAGCGATCAAGAGATGCTGCGCTATAACCGTCAGATCGTGTTGCGCGGCTTCGACTTCGACGGTCAGGAGAAGCTCAAGGCGAGCCGCGCGCTGATTGTCGGTCTTGGCGGGTTGGGCTGCGCGGCGTCGCCTTATCTGGCCGCCGCGGGCGTCGGCGCGCTGACCCTGCTCGACTTCGATACCGTCGCGCTGTCGAATCTGCAGCGTCAGATCCTGCATCACGACGCGGATATCGGCCGCGCCAAGGTCGACTCGGCGGCGGAGAGTCTGTCCGCCATCAACCCGCATGTGCATATCGATACCGTTAACGGCATGCTGGAAGATGAGGCGCTTGAGGCGCTGATCGCCAGGCATCAGGTGGTGCTCGACTGTACCGACAACGTGCAGATCCGCGAACAGCTGAACCGCCTTTGTCGGTCGCGTGGCGTGCCGCTGGTTTCCGGCGCGGCGATTCGTATGGAAGGCCAGATTAGCGTCTTTACCTGGCAGCCGGGCACGCCCTGCTATCGCTGTATTAGCCGCCTGTTCGGCGAGCAGACGCTAAGCTGCGTCGAAGCGGGCGTGATGGCGCCGCTGGTCGGCGTGATCGGCGCCATGCAGGCGATGGAGGCGATTAAAGTGTTGACGGACTTTGGCGCGCCCGCCGCGTCGCGGCTGCTGATGTATGATGCGATGAACGCGGAGTTTCGCAGCGTGAAGGTGGCGCAGGATGCGCACTGCGAAGTGTGTGGTAAATAATAAAGGGGATAGCTTACGCTATCCCCTTTATGCCCTCAATTAAGCTGTCTGCCTGTTTTGCGCTAACGCAAGTGGCGTGGACCGATCGCAAAGTCGCTTTACGCATCCCTGCTCGCTCGGCCCGCGCCCTCCATGGCGCGGGACGCTTTGCTCTTCGGTCCACGCCACCCGCTTATTAGCGTTCTTCGTCGTCTGTCAGAAGGATCCGGCGGCCTTAGTAAATACCCTGACTGCGCAGATAGTCTTCGTAGGTACCGGTAAAGTCCACCACGCGGTCCTCTTTGATCTCCAGCACGCGCGTCGCCAGCGAGCTAACGAACTCACGGTCGTGCGAAACGAAAATCAGCGTGCCTTCGTACATCTCCAGCGCCATATTCAGCGACTCGATCGACTCCATATCCAGGTGGTTGGTCGGTTCGTCCATAATCAGGATATTGGGTTTCTGCATCATCAGCTTGCCGAACAGCATGCGCCCTTTTTCCCCGCCTGACAGCACCTTCGCCGGCTTTTTGATGTCGTCGTGGCTGAACAGCAGACGACCCAGAATGCTGCGCACCGCCTGCTCGTCATCCCCTTCCTGCTTCCACTGGCTCATCCAGTCGAAGACGCTAAGGTCGTCGGCGAAATCGGCGGCGTGATCCTGCGCGTAATAACCGATGCGCGCATTTTCCGACCATTTAACGCTGCCGCTGTCTGGCTCAAGTTCGCCCACCAGCGTTTTCAGCAGCGTGGATTTACCAATACCGTTGGCGCCGATAACCGCCAGCTTCTCGCCCACTTCAAGCAGCAGATTGAGATTTTTAAACAGCGGACCGTTATCAAACCCTTTGGTAAGCGCTTCGACTTCCAGCGCATTACGGAACAGCTTCTTGTCTTGTTCAAAACGAATAAACGGGTTTTGGCGGCTGGACGCTTTAACTTCATCCAGCTTGATTTTATCAATTTGTTTCGCGCGCGACGTCGCCTGACGCGATTTAGAGGCGTTGGCGCTAAAGCGGCTGACGAAAGACTGCAGCTCGGCGATCTGCGCTTTTTTCTTGGCGTTATCTGCTAATAAACGTTCACGCGACTGGGTAGCCGCTGTCATATACTCGTCATAGTTGCCTGGATATACGCGTAATTCGCCGTAATCGAGATCCGCCATATGCGTACAAACCATATTCAGGAAGTGACGGTCGTGCGAAATGATGATCATGGTGCTTTCACGCTCGTTCAGCACCTGCTCCAGCCAGCGGATAGTATCAATATCCAGGTTGTTGGTTGGTTCGTCCAGTAACAAAATATCAGGATTTGAAAATAACGCCTGCGCCAGCAGCACGCGTAATTTCCAGCCCGGCGCAATTTCGCTCATCGGGCCATAATGCTGTTCAACCGGGATGCCAACGCCGAGTAATAACTCGCCAGCGCGCGATTCGGCGCTATAGCCATCCATTTCGCCGTAAAGCGCTTCAAGGTCCGCGACTTTATAGCCTTCCTCTTCGCTCATTTCCGGCAAAGCATATATGCGGTCGCGCTCCTGCTTTACTTCCCACAATTCATGGTGACCCATGATGACGGTGTCCAGCACGCTATATTGTTCAAACGCAAACTGGTCCTGTCTTAACTTGCCGATACGCTCGTTGGGATCGTAAGAGACATTACCGCCGGTGGGCGCCAGATCGCCGCCGAGGATTTTCATAAAGGTGGATTTACCGCTGCCGTTTGCACCGATTAAACCGTAACGATTACCGCCGCCAAATTTTACGGAGATATTTTCGAACAGTGGCTTGCTGCCAAACTGCATGGTGATATTGCTGCTTACTAACACGGCATTGACCTTTATGGCTGAGTGAGGGGAAAAACGGCGGCCATTATGCCAGACATCGCCTTACGCATGCCAGCGCCAGGCGTGCGGCCTGAGGCAAGCCGCTGGCAGTGGGGGAAAAATAAAAAGCCGGTGGCTGTTCAGGCCACCGGCTCCCACTTGCAAGGATTGGGTAAATTTAGCCGATCAGGAAATCGTCAAGGCTTTTGCCGGAATCGAGCGCCTTTTTAATTGCCGCTGGGGTGCGGCCCTGGCCGGTCCAGGATTTTACTTCGCCGTTCTCGTCGGTATAAGAATACTTGGCGGGACGCGGCGCGCGCTTGGCGCGTTTTTTACCGGTTTCCAGCGCGCCCAGTAATTCGTTCGGGTCGATACCGTCAGCCAGCAGCATTTCGCGATATTTAGAGAGCTTTTCTTCTTTTTCGCGGTTTTGCGCTTCTTCAGCTTCCACTTCTTCACGACGTTCTGTGACGACGACGGTTAATTTCTCCAGAATTTCTTCCAGATCGCTCAATGGCAGTTCGCGTGCCTGAGCACGTAATGTGCGAATGTTGTTCAGAACTTTAAATGCGTCACTCATTATACTGTCCTTGACTAAGGGGTTTAATAAAACTGTAGCGACAAGATTACCCAATTCAAATAAAAAAATAAATTAATTTTCTACTCCAGAAAATTCCGAAGCGCGCAGGTAAAATTTCCTGGCGGAAACTTAAGGGAATTCTCACGGTGTTATTAACGGTGAATTAACAGTGCACGTCTGGATAAAAGCGCGCGGCTGAAATCGTTTTCATTGAAGGTTGAAGGGTTTAATAGCCTGTAGCCTGAGGATAAAAGGCGATATAAAGTGCTTTTCAGATGATATTTTACAAATAGTGTCTGCTCGGATCATGCAGGACGCCAGCGTGGACTTTAAGCGTAAGCGAGCATGAAAAGGTTAATCTTCGGCACGAATGGATAAAAAAAAGCCGACGCGGGCGTCGGCTCAGACGTAAATTGATAACCTTTTATTATGATGTTTTATTTGCCGGCTGTCTCAGGGGTTCACGCACAAACTCATCATCGCGCGAGAGGGTTTCATGCAGATAGTGTTCAATCTGCTCCAGACTACGATTACGCGTTTCCGGTACGCACTTAATGACAAATATCGCGCCCGCAATCCCCACCAGCGCAAAGATAAAGAAAGCGCCTGCCAGACCGACGCTTGCCAGCAGCACCGGAAACATTAGCGAAATAAGGAAATTGGCGATCCACATAGCGAATACCGCGCCGCCCATAAAAATACCGCGCAGACGCGTTGGGAATATTTCCGACAGCAGCAGCCAGGTCACCGGCGATAACGCGCCCTGCTGAAAACTTAAAAACAGCAGCATGCCGAACAGCACCATATAGCTGCGCCACATGTCAGGCTGCCCATTAACGGTTTCCGGCATAAACAGCGTCACCGCGCCGATAAAAACCAGGCAGGCGGTGCAGCCGAACTGACCAATCATGGTCAGCGTTCGCCGCCCCATTTTTCCCAGCAGCCAGATGCCGACAAAGGTCATTAACACTGAGATAGCACCGTTGGCGATCGTAGCGAACAGCGCCGCGCTGTCATCCATGCCGACCGCTTTCAGCATGGTCGGCGCGTAATACATAATGGTGTTGACGCCCGTCAGCTGCTGAATGACCGCAATACCCATACCGATCAAAAAGAGCTTAAACAGCCAGGGTTTGCGCAGCTCGCTCAGCCGCGGGCGCTGCTGCTGCTCTTCCGTCAGCGTCTCTTCTATTTCCGTCAGCTCCCATTCAACGTCCTGCCGGGCGCGGGTCCGCTCCAGCACCCGGCGCGCGTCGGCCAGGCGCCCTTTCATCGCATACCAGCGCGGCGTGTCTGGCATAAACATCATGCCGAAGAAAAGCAGTACCGCCGGCAGCGTCGCTACCGCCAGCATCCAGCGCCAGGTCGTTTCACCGCCCCAGGCGGCGTTGAAACCAGCGTTGGAGATATAGGCCAGCATCTGGCCGGAGACGATCATCAGCTCCTGTAGCGTCACCAGCTGGCCGCGTCGGTTCGCCGGCGCGATTTCCGCGATATAGACCGGTACGGTGGCCGCCGCGCCGCCGACGGCGACGCCCAGCACCAGACGGAAGAAAATCATCCAGGCCACATCCGGCGCCATCGAGGTGCCCAGGGCGCCCATGGCGAAGATCACGGCCAAAACCAGAATAATTTTTTTCCGTCCGGCCGCTGCCGCGAAATGGCCGGAGAGCAGCGCGCCAAAGGCTGCGCCAAACAGCAGGCTGCTGGTTACCAGACCGGTGGTGAACGGCGTCAGATGGAGTTCCGGGCCCATAAACAGCAGCGCACCCGAGATGACGCCGGTGTCATAGCCAAACAGCAGCCCGCCAAGCGTAGCGACCACGGCAATGACTTTAACAAAAGGTTCGGTGCGGGCGTTGCTGTTCGGCCCGGAGGCTTTATTCAGCGTAAGGTAGGATTCTCTGGACATGTCTTCTCCCGATGGTGTGCAGATGTCCAGTGAAAATAGATTATTTTTATCGCAAACATAAAATATGAAATATTAGTTTTGCGTGGTGAATCATAGGCTCCGCTTATTTTTGCTTGATAGATCACATTTATGCGCCGTAATCCTTTACCTGGCCCCCTTAATCGCGCCGTAGGTAAAACTCATCAAGGCGATAAAAAAGAAATTTTTATTTCATTAATAGCGGCGTGGCTACGGAGAGCGGCTGCGACAGATGCCGCAGCCGTAAGCAGAGAGAAAGCGTTAGCTGGCGCTGGCGGCCGGGCCGAAAACGTCGAACTGCGGCAGCGTAAAGTTCTGGTAAGTTTCCCAGCCGCCGCCCAGCGCTTTATAGAGCGCCACCAAATCGAGCGCGCTCTGCATGCGCGCCTGGGTCGCCTGCTCCTGCGCCTGCGCCAGCTGACGCTGCGCGTCCAGCACGTCGATAAAGGTCGAGATGCCCTGACGATAGCTGTCGCTGGCCAGATCGAAGGCGCGCTGCAGCGACCCGGTGGTTTCATCCAGCGCCGTGACCCGCGCCTGATCGGCGCGATAGCTTACCAGCGCGTTTTCCACATCCTGCAGCGCGGTGAGCACCGTCTGACGATAGTCGAGCGCCGCACTCGCCTGCTGGGCACGCGCCAGCTTCACGCTGGAGACCAGACGGCCGCCCTGAAAAATGGGAATCGACAGCGAGGGGCCGACGGAATAGAAGTGGCTGCTCCAGTTGTCGAGATAGCTGACGTCGGTATTGCGCACCCCGAGCTGGCCGGTAAGCGACAGGCTGGGAAAGAGCTGCGCCACCGACACGCCGATGTTCGCCGTCTGCGCGTGCAGCGTCGCCTCCGCCTGACGAATATCGGGACGGCGGCGCGCCAGCGTGGCGGGAATGCCGACCGGCACGATCTGCGGCAAGGCGGGCATCGCTTTGGGCGCAAAGAGCTCGTTATCCAGCGCGCCGGGCGTTTTGCCCAGCAGCACCGCCAGCCCGTTCATCGCCTGGCGCGCCTGCGACTGATACTGGGGCAGCTGCGCCTGCAGTGAACTGAGCTGCGCGCGCGCATTCTCCACATCGGTAAGCGGCGCCAGCCCGTTGCGCTGCTGGCTCTGCGTCAGTTCCCAGCTCTGCTGCGCCACCGCAATCTGCTGCTCCAGCGTGGCGACCGTCGCCTGCGCGCCGCGCAGCTGCAGGTAAGCGCGCGCCACCTCCGCCTCCAGCGAAACCAGCGCGTCGTTGCGCTGTTCAATAGCCGCCTGGGTTTGCGCATCGGCCAGTTCGACCTGACGGCGCACTTTACCCCAGAGATCCAGCTCCCAGCTGGCGTCGAAGCTGCCCTGATAGAGCGTCACCGGCTGCTCCAGGCTGCTGAGCTGGCTGGCAGTCTCGCTGTCCAGCTGGTCGGTGGCGCCGTTCGCTTTCAGCAGGCCCTCCAGCCCCAGCTGCTGACGCGTAACTTTCGCGCTGCCGTTCAGGCTGGGAAAGAGGCCGCCGCGCGCCTGCGCCAGCTCCTGGCGCGCGCCCGCGATGCGCAGCACCGCCTGCTGCAGCGTCAGATTGCCCTCGACGGCGCGGTCGATAAGGCTGCTGAGCTGCGGATCGTTAAAGGTTTGCCACCAGCGCGTATTAACGGCGCCGGGCGCGGTTTTCGACGCCTGCTGCGCGTCCATCAGGTGATAACCGCCGGGCAGCTGCGGCTTCGGCGCCTGGTAATCGGGGCCGACGGCGCAGCCCGCCAGCCAGAGCGCCAGCGTCAACAGGCTGAGCGGTCTCGCCAGCGAGCGTGTAGAGATAACCTTCATGTCAGTGTGCTCCTGCGCTGCCTTCGCTCTTAATCGGCGACAGCAGCCAACAAAATGGAATCAAGATCAGGGCGACAATGCTCAGGCCCGTAAAGACGTCGATGTATGCCAGAATGCGCGACTGCGCCACCATCTCCTGATAGAGCTGACCGGCCGCCAGCGTGGCGGGATCGCCCACCGCCGAGGTAAAGTCACGGATCGCCTGCGCCCAGTGCTGCACGGTGATGTTGAACTGCTCGTTCAGCGGCGTCATGTTGTGCACCATATGCGCCGAGCGCACCTGCTCGCGCTCGGTAATCGCCGCGGTCGAGAGCGAGATACCGATAGAGCCCGCCACGTTGCGGAACATGGTAAACAGCGCCGAAGCGTCGGCGTTGAGGCGCTGCGGAATAGTAATGAACGCGATGGTGGTCAGCGGCACAAACAGAAAGCCCAGCCCGATAGACTGCGCGCTGCGCATCAGCACCAGCGTTTTAAAATCGACATCCGGCGTCAGGGTCGAGGAGTACATAAACGCTAGCGCCAGGCAGGTAAAGCCGAAGGCGATAATGTAGCGCGTCTGCACGCGCGGCATCAGGGCGAGCACCAGCGGGATGGTGAGCACAATCAAAACCGCGCCCGGCGACAGCACCAGCCCCGACCAGGTCGCGGTGTAGCCGAGATCCTGCTGCGCCAGCTGCGGCAGCACCACGGAGCTGCCGTAGAGGATCATCGCCATGCCCGCCATCAGCAGCCCGGAGACCCAGAAATTGCGGTCTTTCATTACCAGAATATCCACCACCGGCTTACGCGCATACATCAGCCAGTAGACTGCGCCGACGATGCCGACCAGCGCCAGAGTGGCGAACAGCACAATAAAGTGCGAGGCGAACCAGTCTTCATCTTCGCCGCGATCGAGAAAGACCTGCAGGCAGCCCAGCCCCAGCGTAATCAACCCGATGCCGATATAGTCGATCTTCAGCCGCCCTTTCGCCCACTTGCGCTCCCAGGGCGGATCTTCCAGCAGCTGGTAGATCGCCAGCACCGTCAGGATGCCGACCGGGATATTGATAAAGAAGACCCAGCGCCAGCTGTAGTTATCGGTGATCCAGCCGCCCAGCGTCGGCCCGATAACGGGCGCGACGATAATGGCGATAGAAGAGAGGCCGAACGCCTTGCCGCGATCTTCCGGCTTAAAGTAGTCGAGCAGCACCGACTGCTGCACCGGCTGCAGGCCGCCGCCAAAAAAGCCCTGCAGCACGCGGAACAGGATGATTTGCCATAGCTCGGTGGCGATACCGCACAGGAACGAGCAGACGGTGAACATCACGATGCAGATCAGGAAGAACTGCTTACGGCCGAAGAGTCGGCTGAAAAAGGCGGAGATCGGCAGCACGATGCCGTTCGCCACCAGATAAGAGGTCAGCACCCAGGTGGATTCGTCATAGCTGGAGGAGAGCGAACCGGCAATATGAGGCAGCGCCACGTTAACGATAGTGGTGTCCAGGATCTCCATAAACACCGCCAGCGTGACGGTCACCGCCACCAGCCAGGGATTGCTGGAAGGTTGCCAGCTCTGCGCCTGACTCATTCCACGGTGACCTTAGGTTCTACCGACAGGCCGAGCGGCAGCGGATGGTTCGGATCCAGCCCTTTGTCGATAACGATTTTCACCGGGACGCGCTGGACGATCTTCACGTAGTTGCCGGTAGCGTTCTCCGCCGGGAAGGTAGAGAAACGCGAACCCGAGCCCATCTGAATGCTGTCGACGTGCCCTTCCAGCGCCATATCGGGCCAGGCGTCGACGCTAATCGCGACTTTATCGCCTGGATTCATACGCGCCAGCTGCGACTCTTTAAAGTTGGCGGTGATCCAGATATCGGGCGACACCAGCGAAAACAGCGAACTGCCCGCCTGCACCAGGGTGCCGAGCTGCACGTTGCGTTTGGTGACGAAGCCGTCGTACGGCGCGCGCACCTGGGTATAGGAGAGATTCAGCTCAGCGGTATTCAACTGCGCCTGCGCCTGCGCCACCTGCTGTTGTCGCGCTTCTACGTTGGTTTCCTGCTGGCGAATTTGCAGCGCGACCTGCGAGGCGACTTCCACCTGCGCTTTGGCGCTCTGCAGCTGTGCCTGTGCCGAACGCAGCTGCGCGGCGGCGGTATCGATATTGCGCTGGCTGGTGGCGCGCGGATCGACGCCGCGCTGACGACGATAGTCCGCCTCGGCGCTCAGCAGGTTAGCCTGGGCTTTCGCCTGATCGGCCAGCGCCTGGTCGCGCTGTGCCGGATACTGTACCTTCGACAGCGCCAGCTGCGCCTGCGCCTGATGCAGCTGCGCCTGCGCCAGACCCAGCTGCGCTTTGGCCTGATCGCGCTGAGCCAGGGTATCGCGCGGGTCGATCTCCACCAGCAGATCGCCTTTCCTTACGCGCTGGTTGTCTTTAACCAGCAGCTTCACCACGTAGCCGGAGGCTTTGGGCGCGATGGTGACCGCGTCGCCTTCGGTAAAGGCATCGTCGGTGGTCTCTTCATTGCGCGTGCTGAACCAGAACCAGAAGCCGACGATCAGCATGATTACCACCACCACGGCAAGAATGATCAGCGGTTTTTTGCCGGGTCTTTTACGTTCAGGCTCATCGTTATTCTGGTCAGACTGCTCACTGGATGGATCCTGCTTTTTCTTCGCATCATCCTGATGAGATTCGCCTTTTTCATTCTCGCTCATAGTCAGTTCCGCATAGCTAACGCCCTAATTCCCGGGCATAAAAGGTCAGATAAACAGTAGATGGTAAACTGACATTTTCCAGCGTTTCTTGACCTTTCCCGACAAAAGAGGCACAACCTGCAACATTTTTTTAAGCGCAGCGGAAGTCAGTGCAGCAGGCGCAGCAGCAGCCAGCCGCTCAGCATCGACCAGGCGAGCATGGGTATAGAGAAGAGATGGAACTGCCACCAGACGGCGCGGTCTTTCGCCATGCGTAGCGCGATCAGGTTGGCGAGAGAGCCGGGCAGCAGGCCGAAGCCGCCGATATTCACCGCCCAGGCGAGTACGTCGGAAGGCGGGATCTTCTGTAGCAGCAGAATGGTGGCGGGCACGTTGCTGATAACCTGCGACAGGCCGATAGCCAGCAGATAAATTGCGCCGTCGCTGAAGTGCGACACGGCGTCGAAGTGACGCTGCACCATGGGCAGATGGGTGAGCAGATAGACGTCGATAAACATGGCGATAAAGACCGCCAGCAGACTCCAGTCGATGGCAAGCAGCACCTTCCGCGCCATGACCAGATAGCAGCCCATAATCAGCAGCAGCGCCCAGCCGGTCATCTGCCACTCCAGCGCGGCGACGAACAGCAGATAGAGCAGCACGCTGACGGCGAACAGCGGTTTCTGCCAGGCGCGCGTCTCGTCGCTGCCCTGTTTTTGAATATCGCGCGGCTTAAAACTGAACCACGTCAGCGCCAGCAGCGTCACCAGCAGCCAGACCGCCAGCGGCGTCATTTGCCCGATGAACCCAGCCACGCTGAGCTTGCCGTGACTCCACAGCAGGATATTTTGCGGATTGCCCACCGGCGTCAGCAGCGATCCGGCATTGACCGCCAGCGCTTCAAAGATAATCAGTCGCGACAAAGGCAGGCGCGAATATTTACGCAGCGTCAGGGTCAGCGGCACCAAAATAAACAGCGCCACGTCGTTGGTCAGAAAGGTAGAGAGCAGCGCGGCGGCCAGCACCATAAATAGCGCCAGCGCGCGTTCATGGCGGAAGCGGCCAATCAGGCGCGCCCCCAGCACATCGAAGTAGCCGCTGGTCTCCAGCCCTTTGGTTAACAGCAACAGCCCCGTCAACGTGACGATGGTATGCCAGTCGACGGCGCCAGGCAGATCCGCCCAGCGGAAATTCGCCAGCAGCAGCAACACCGCGCCGAGCGCTAACAGTAAATGCAGAATACGATCATGCAAAAAAGGGCGCAGCACGGTGAGCATGGTAGCGAGTCCGGTGATTAGTGGCGGCTTTCGTAAAACTTCTGGAAGACGGCGAGCGTTTCATCGCTGACGTGATGCTCAATGCCTTCGGAATCGCGACGCGCGGTTTCCGGGCTGATGCCCAACGCAAGCAGAAAGGTTTCGACGATATGATGGCGGGCGCGACTCTCCGCCGCCAGCTTCTCGCCCTCGCCGGTCAGAAAGACGCCGCGATAGGGAACCTGTTCCACCAGCCCGGCGCTACTGAGGCGCTTCAACATTTTGGCGACGGTAGGCTGCGAAACGCCCAGGCGCGCCGCCATATCGACCTGACGCGCTTCGCCGAATTCACCGATTAAATCTGAGATTAACTCAACGTAGTCATCGATCAGTTCGCGACGATGCGCTTCGCGAACCTGTCGAAATCCTTCGACATGCTCTTCAACATCTTTCAGGGGTCCAGGCGACGCGGACGCCCCACTTTTGGCACGACGACTCATTCAGCTTCCTCTTTATTATTCTCCGCACCCGCGCAGCGAGACGGATTTGCTGCGCTCATTGTAAACCAGGCACAAAGAAGCTCAAATTTTTCGTAAATAGCATTGGCTACAGGGTATAGCCAGTGCTATATTTGTCGATATTGTAGGCAAACGCGCAGACAATCAGGAGACGATCGTGCAGGATCCTTATCTGTTATTACTGCTTTTTCTCCTGTTTATCGCCGGCCTTTGCCTGCTATTACGACGTTACTGATTGGGAGGTCGATATGAGCACCCTGAAATGCTGTCTTGACTGCGGCAAATGCTTCCAGACTGAAAAACCGGCTTCATCCGCAACGCTGAAATCCTGGCTTTGCCTGCTGAGCCGCTCCCCGTTTTCGCTCCGTCTGATGCTGGTGGAAAAACTGCTGGGCGAAAAACGCAGCAGTCGCAACTGCCCAAATCTTATCTGGCGCGGCTAACGCGCAACGTCCTTATGCAGCCTCTGCCTTTTGCCTGGGCTGCTTCGCTGTTCGCCCTTCTCACTCCTTTTAGCGCCATTTCCCTTCTTTAGCGAAGCGATCGCGCCGATCCGGCAATAAGACGCGCTAAAAAAAGAGATAAAAAAAACGGCCGCAAAGGGCCGTTTTTTTCTGCAACTGGTCTAAGCAAAACTTAGAAGCTGTAACCTACGCCAGCAATCCAGGTGCCTACGTCGACGTTACGGATACGGCTCTGCTCGTAACCCACGTCAATAGCGAACTGCTGGTACGGGTTGAACTGCAGACCGGCACCGTAGGAGAAGCCTACGTCGCTGGAATCAGAGTTAGAACGGAAAGTGGTTTCGTTCTGCTGGAATTTACCGTAGCCGATACCTACAACGCCGTAGATGCTCGCCCAGTCGTTCAGACGGTAAGCAGGACCTGCGGTGAAACCGTAGTACTGGCCTTTGTTGTACACGCCAGAATCAGTGCGATCTTTTTCGGTGTAGGTGAAAGAACCGATCCAACCCAGCGGGTTAGAGCCGTCTTCATAACGGTATTTCAGGTTGAAACCGTTCGCTTTGTTAGCCACGCCCTGATAGTCGGACTGAGCGTAACCGCCGGTGACTGTGCTCTGCGCCATTGCGGAACCCGCAGAAACTGCCAGAACACAAGCCAGTGCTGAAAGACATGCAATTTTTTTCATAACCACCTCAAATGTGATAATACTTCTCTCCTGACAACGCTGAAAATATAACAAAACTTAGCAAGAAACTCTGCCCGCAAATTATTGTCTAACAGAATGTTTGGTGTAACAGAAAGTTAATGAAGCATCCTATGCTATTCATTTTACTTATAATTTCCGTCATTAAACTGCAATGAATTTCTCGCAATAAAAATTGTCCTTTAAGTTAAATCCTAAAAAAACCTGACATTTCTTTACGCTACTGGCCCTGAAACTGCCTGATTTTTGCTCAGTCGCCTGCGGATTTTCCTGATTGTCTCCTCTGCTTTTGCTGTGGGTTCGATTAAACTGAGCCTCTTCTTGCCCTTCTGCTGACCATCAGGACGCATTTACAGGATGTCACTTTCTCTTTCAGGTAAAACCCCTGCTCCGGCCGTCTCGGTCGCCGTGCTGCTGATAGCGATGCTCTCGCTCCAGGGCGGCGCCTCTCTGGCGAAATCGCTCTTCCCTACGGTAGGCGCAACCGGCATTACCGCGCTGCGTCTGGGACTCGGCACGCTGATGCTGTGCGTGATATTCAAACCCTGGCGGCTGCGCTTTACCCGCGAACAGCGTTTGCCGCTGCTGCTGTACGGGCTGGCGCTGGGCTGTATGAACTTTCTGTTTTACCTGTCGCTGCGCACCGTGCCGCTCGGCGTCGCGGTGGCGCTGGAGTTTACCGGGCCGCTGACGCTGGCGCTGCTGGGCACGCGTCGCCTGCTGGATTTCATCTGGGTGGTGCTGGCGGTGAGCGGACTCTGGTTTTTGCTGCCGTTCGGCGACAGCATGAAAACCATCGATCCGCTGGGCGCGGCGCTGGCGGTAGGCGCGGGCGCCTGCTGGGCGCTCTATATTCTGGCGGGCCCGCGCGCCGGGGCGCAGCACGGTCCGGCGACCGTGGCAATGGGCTCGTTAATTGCTTCCGCGATCTTCGTGCCGCTGGGGCTGACATTCGCCGAGCCCGGCATCTGGCACTGGAGCGTTATTCCTGTCGCGCTGCTGGTCGCTCTGCTCTCCAGCGCCATCCCCTACGCGCTGGAAATGGTGGCGCTAACGCGCCTGCCGGCGCGTATTTTTGGCACGCTGATGAGCCTGGAACCAGCGGTAGCGGCGCTGTCGGGCATTTTGTTCCTGGGTGAAACGCTGTCGCTGACGCAGAGCCTGGGCCTGCTGGCGATCATTCTGGCGTCGGCCGGCGCGACGCTGACGCTCAAGCCCAGAAATAAGGCGCTTAAAGAAGTCGAAATATCCGCGCCGCCGCCGCAATAACTTATTCCGCCTGCGTATAACGCAGGCGAATAATATTCAGCTGCAGCAGGCGGCTTTATTTTAACCAATGGTAAACATTATTATTATCATCCTGAAACATACTGTATGATCTTAAGCCAGGTAAATTGATAACCTTTTGATATTTTAATATTTTTCTTTAGAATAGCTGTAACAGGCCTACCTGCTGGCCATTATTGCCGCTTACTCTTTATCCGTAAATGCTATCTATTTCAGCCATTGATAAGCTCTATCCTGCAAACGCGTAAAGCGCTGCTATACTTATTCCCGTGCTTGATTAGGACAACCCATCAAAGAGAGGATTCATACGATGAGTACCGCAAAACTGGTTAAAACGAACGCTTCCGATCTGCTTTACACCCGTAACGATGTGGCTGATGACGAGAAAAAAGCCACCATTGAGGTGCTCAACCGTCTGGTAGTGGAATTTATCGATCTGTCGCTGATCACCAAGCAGGCGCACTGGAACATGCGCGGCTCCAACTTTATCGGCGTGCATGAAATGCTGGACGGTTTCCGTACCACCATTACCGATCACCAGGACACCATTGCTGAACGCGTTGTACAGTTAGGCGGCGTGGCGCTGGGCACCACTCAGGTCGTTAACGACAGAACGCCTCTGCAGAGCTATCCGCTGAACATTCACAGCGTGCAGGATCATCTGAAAGCGCTGGCCGATCGCTACGCCATTGTGGCGAACGATACCCGTAAAGCGATTTCTGAAGTAAAAGACGAAGACACCGCAGATATCTTCACTGCGGCATCGCGCGATCTGGATAAATTCCTGTGGTTTATCGAGTCCAATATCGAATAAGTGTAAATGCACTCATCAGGCGGGGAAACCCGCCTTTTTTATGTCCGCTTAACAGTAAAATTACTATTTTTTGACCTTCATTACATTTCTGAACGCCTCTCCTTCCCACGCCGAATGCCGCATGCAAAGGTGCATTGCACCAGAATAACCCTATGCACCACTTTGGTGACCCTTTTTGGTGCAAAAGTTTTTACCCGTGCAAAATCGTGTCAGCTTTCAGGTTTAACCCATTGATTGTGGTTAAAATGAAAAGTTGGCATAATTTTTTCATATGGTAAGCCGTAAACACCGCCTTAAGGTCGGGATGTAATAAGGAAAAATGATGAAGTCACTGTTTAAAGTCTCTGTGGCCGCGCTGGCGCTGGCCTTCTCACTCTCTTCCACCGCAGCAGAAAAAAAACTGATCGTCGCCACCGATACCGCATTCGTTCCGTTTGAATTCAAACAGGGCGATAAATATGTGGGCTTCGATGTCGACCTGTGGGATGCCGTCGCTAAAGAGCTGAAGCTGGACTATACCCTGAAGCCGATGGACTTCAGCGGCATTATCCCTGCCCTGCAGACGCGCAATATCGACCTGGCGCTGGCGGGCATCACCATTACCGACGAGCGTAAAAAAGCGATCGAATTTTCTGACGGCTACTACAAAAGCGGTCTGCTGGTGATGGTTCGCAATAATGAAAACGACATCAAAGGCATCGACGACCTGAACGGCAAAGTGGTTGCGGTGAAGAGCGGCACCGGTTCGGTGGATTATGCGAAGGCGCATATCAAAACCAAAGATCTGCGCCAGTTCCCGAATATCGACAATGCCTATATGGAGCTGGGCACTAACCGCGCCGACGCGGTACTGCACGACACGCCGAACATCCTTTACTTTATCAACACCGCGGGCAAAGGCCGCTTTAAAGCGGTCGGCGACTCTATCGAAGCGCAGCAGTATGGCGTGGCATTCCCGAAAGGCAGCGACGAACTGCGTGAGAAAGTAAACGGCGCGCTGAAGACCCTGAAAGAGAACGGCACCTATAACCAGATCTACAAAAAATGGTTCGGCAGCGAACCTAAATAATAATTTTTTGTTTCTATTTTGAGCAGGGACGCGTGCCCTGCTTTTTTCCATCGCAACACAACTGGAGTCACACCATGGAGTTTGACTGGAGCGTCATCTGGCCCGCGATGCCGGCCCTGATCGAAGGCGCGAAAATGACCCTGCTGATCTCAGTGCTCGGTCTGGTCGGCGGGCTGATCATCGGCCTGGTTGCCGGCTTTGCCCGCGCCTATGGCGGCTGGATCGCGAACAACCTCGCGCTGGTTTTTATTGAGATTATCCGCGGCACCCCTATCGTGGTGCAGGTGATGTTTATCTACTTCGCGCTGCCGATGGCTTTCCCCGATCTGCGCATCGATCCCTTCACCGCTGCGGTGGTGACCATCATGATCAACTCTGGCGCCTATATCGCCGAGATCACGCGCGGCGCGGTGCTGTCGATCAATAAAGGCTTCCGCGAAGCGGGCCTGGCGCTGGGGCTATCGCGTCGCGAAACCCTGCGCTACGTTATTATGCCGCTGGCGCTGCGCCGTATGCTGCCGCCGCTTGGCAACCAGTGGATCGTCAGCATCAAAGATACCTCGCTGTTTATCGTTATCGGCGTGGCGGAACTGACGCGTCAGGGCCAGGAGATCATCGCCGGCAACTTCCGCGCGCTGGAGATCTGGAGCGCCGTGGCGATTATCTACCTTGTGATTACCCTGGTGTTGAGCTTTGTGCTGCGCCGCATCGAGAAAAGGATGAAAATCCTGTGATTGAATTTAAAAACGTTTCAAAGAGCTTCGGCACCACTCAGGTGCTGCACGATATCAACCTGAAGATTAATCAGGGCGAGGTGGTAGTGATTATCGGGCCGTCCGGCTCCGGCAAATCGACGCTGCTGCGCTGCATCAATAAGCTGGAAGAGATCACCAGCGGCGATCTGATCGTCGACGGCCTGAAAGTTAACGATCCTAAGGTAGACGAACGTCTGATCCGCCAGGAAGCGGGCATGGTGTTCCAGCAGTTTCATCTGTTCCCGCAGATGAGCGCGCTGGATAACGTAGCGTTTGGCCCGATTCGCGTGCGCGGCGCAAAGAAAGAGGATGCGCATACGCTGGCGCGCCAGCTGCTGGCGAAGGTTGGCCTGGCCGAGCGCGCGCACCACTTTCCTTCCGAGCTTTCCGGCGGCCAACAGCAGCGCGTCGCTATCGCCCGCGCGCTGGCGGTAAAGCCGAAGCTGATGCTGTTCGACGAGCCGACCTCCGCGCTGGATCCCGAACTGCGCCACGAGGTGCTGAAGGTGATGCAGGATCTGGCGGAAGAAGGCATGACCATGGTGATCGTCACCCATGAAGTCGGCTTTGCGCAGAAAGTCGCGTCGCGCCTGATCTTTATCGATAAGGGCACCATCGCGGAAGATGGCGATCCCGATGCGCTGATTACCCAGCCGCCGAGCGATCGTCTGCGCGAGTTCCTGCAGCACGTTTCCTGAGTTTCCGGGCCGACATCTGTCGGCCCGTCGCTTTTTACCTCTACAACAGGGCGGGCGGCATGGTCCGAAGAGCAAAGCGTCCCGCGACAGGGATGTCGCGGGCCGAGCGAGCATGGATGCCCTGAGCGACTTTGCGATCGGACCATGCCGCCCGCCTCTCCTAAACCGTACGATTAATGCCTTTCAAATCTTTCACTCCCGGCGCCTGACTATACTTCTCCACCTGTGAGCCAGAGGTTGCTAAGGAGAAAGCCATGTCATCAGCCCACAATTATTGTCGCCGGGTGCGGCAAGGGATCGCGCTGTTGCTGCTTTGCTGTTTTATGCTGCCCGCCGCGCAGGCGGTCACGCTGCCGCAGGCGGCGGTGGCGGCGCAGCAGTCGTCCGGCAGCGCCAGCGGCGCGCAACATGAGCCGACCCTTGACGAGAAAAAAGCCGCTTACGCCGCGCTGGCGAATATTCTGGAAGACGATCGGTCGCGCGCAGAGCTGATTAATCAGCTGCGCGGCGCCTCCAGCGCAGCGGCGAAAGACAACGCGCCTGCGCTGACGCCGCCGACCGAAGAAGAGGATAAAACCGTGCTGCAGGGCGTAACGGACGTCACCCGCGAGTTCGGCGGCGACGTAGCGCATAAGTTCGCCCGCCTGCATGACAATATCGCCGACGCGCCGCACAAGGCGTTCAATCCGGATACTTTCTTTAACGCGCTGCGCCACTTCGTGGTGCTGGCGGCGGCGCTGTTCGCCTTTTACTGGCTGCTGCGCCGCGGGATGTCGCCGCTCTATCGCCGTATGGGCCGCTGGGGACGCGCAAAGAACCATGAGCAGCATAACTGGCTGCAGCTGCCGGCGGCGATTATCGGCGCCTTCGTGATTGACCTGCTGATGCTGGCGCTGACGCTGTTTGTCGGTCAAATCCTCAGCGATAACTATCACGGCGACAGCCGCACTATCGCCTATCAGCAAGGGTTGTTCCTCAACGCTTTTGCGCTGATTGAGTTTTTTAAAGCGGTGCTGCGCCTGATTTTTTGCCCCGGCTTCGCCGACCTGCGCTTCTTTCATCTCAGCGACGGGCGCGCCCGCTACTGGAGTACGCGCTTAAGCTGGCTCTCCGGACTAATCGGCTACGGGCTGCTGGTGATCGTGCCAATTGTCTCCAATCAGGTTAACGTGCAGGTCGCGGCCGTGGTCAACGTGTTGATTATGGGGATAATGACCGGCTGGGCGCTGTTTCTTATCTTTACCAACCGCCGCGCGATTCATTTCGCGCTGCAGGCGCTGTCGGATCGCAGTATGGCCTTTTTTGCCTTTTTTATCCGCGCCTTCGCGCTGGTGTGGCACTGGCTGGCAAGCGCCTACTTTATCGCGCTGTTCCTGCTCTCTATTTTCAATCCCGGCGACAGCCTGAAATTTATGATGGCGGCCACGGTGCGTACGCTGGCGATTATCGGCATCGCCGCCTTCGTCTCCGGCATCCTGACGCGCTGGATAGGCAAAACCATTACGCTGTCGGCCGACCTGCGCCGCAACTATCCGGCGCTGCAGAAGCGCGTCAACGACTGGGTAAAGGCGCTGCTGAAGCTGGCGCGCGTCGTCACGGTGTTCGCTACGCTGTTGCTGCTGCTTAACGCCTGGAACCTGTTCGATCTCTGGCACTGGCTCACGGTGGGCGCCGGCGAGAAGATGGTGGACGTGCTGATCCGCATCGTGATGATCCTGCTGCTCTCGGCGATAGGCTGGACGGTGCTGGCGAGCCTGATTGAGAGCCGGCTCGCCTCCGACTCGCACGGGCGCCCGATGCCGAGCGCCCGCACCCGCACGCTGCTGACGCTGTTCCGCAACGCGCTGGCGGTGGTGATCAGCACCATTACCATCATGATTCTGCTGTCGGAAATCGGCGTCAATATCGCGCCGCTGCTGGCGGGCGCGGGCGCCCTCGGCCTGGCCGTCTCATTCGGTTCGCAAACCCTGGTGAAGGATATTATCACCGGCATCTTTATCCAGTTCGAGAACGGCATGAATACCGGCGATCTGGTGACCATCGGCGCCATCACCGGCACGGTAGAGCGAATGTCGATTCGCTCGGTCGGCGTGCGTCAGGATACCGGCGCCTATCACATCATTCCCTGGTCTTCGATCACCACCTTCGCCAACTTCGTGCGCGGTATCGGCTCTTTTGTGGCGAACTATGACGTCGAGCGCGGCGAGGATAGCGAGCGGGTGAATCGCGTGCTGCAGGAGGCGGTGGATGAGCTGCTGGAGAATGCGGATATTCGCGGCATGGTGATTGGCGAGCCGAACTTCGCTGGGCTCGTGGGCCTGACCAACCAGGCCTTTACCGTGCGCGTCTCCTTTACCACCCAGCCGCTGAAACAGTGGACGGTGCGCTTTGCGCTGGACAGTATGGTGAAGAAACATTTCGATGCGGCCGGGATTAAAGCGCCGCGCCAGACGGTAGAGGTGATGCAGACCGGCAGCAGCGTGGCGAGCGCCGCCGCCCTGCCCGCGCTGCCGGCGCCGGAGTAAGGCTATTTCGCCAGCCGCTGCGCGCGCGTCGCGGCTGGCATAAAGCTCCAGGCGAGGAAACGGCTCTGCTTCTGCCCCTGCGCCATATTCACCACCCGCACCTCCGCCGCGTCGAGCGCCTGCAGCTGTTTTTCCAGCGCGGGCAGGTTCTCGCGGCGCGACACCAGCGAGGTGAACCAGACGCACTGGCGCGCCAGCGCCGCGCTCTCGGCGATCATCTTGCCGACGAACGCTTTTTCGCCGCCTTCGCACCACAGCTCGTTATGCTGACCGCCGAAGTTGAGCGGCGTCGCGCTCTCCAGCTTCAGATTACGCGTTTTACGCTGCGAGGCGCCTGCCGCTTCCGCCGCCGAGGCGTGGAACGGCGGGTTGCAGATCACCGCGTGAAAAAATTCATTTTTATTCACTACGCCCGCCAGCACCGCCTGCGGATCTTTCTGCCGACGCAGGCGAATCACGCGCTGTAATCCGGGATTGGCCGACACGATACGACTGGCCGCCTTCAGCGCCGCCTCGTCGATATCGGTGCCGGTAAAGCGCCAGCCATACTCCGCCTGGCCGATCAGCGGGTAGATGCAGTTCGCGCCGCAGCCGATATCCAGAATATCCGCCTGCGGGATCGCGCCGCGGTTGTCCAGCGCCAGCAGATCGGCCAGATAGTGCAGGTAATCGGCGCGGCCCGGCACCGGCGGACAGAGCGCGCCGGGCGCCAGCTGCCACTCGATGCCGTAAAAAAGCTTCAGCAGCGCCTGGTTGAGCAGCATCACCGCCTCCGCGTCGGCAAAATCGATCGACTGCGCGCCGTAGCCGTTGGGCCGTACTTTGGCCGCCAGCGGCGGATGCGCGGCGGTCAAAGCGGCAAAGTCATATTCGCCCTGATGGCGGTTGCGGGCGTGGAATAAATTACTGGCTGGCTTGTTCATGGCGTCTCCCGTTTTGCAGGCGCGTACAATACGCCGCAGCGCCGGGAAAATAAAGCCGCACAATCCGCTTACACATTTCTTCCCGATGCAGCCGATGCTGTAGCGCTAAGATATTGTTAACACTTCGCTACGGGATAAAAGATGACGCATAAACGCTACTCCTATCAGCCGCGCGCCGGCCACGGCCTGCCGCACGACCCGCTGAACGCCATTATCGGGCCGCGCCCCATCGGCTGGATCAGTTCGATTTCCGCGGCGGGCCAGCGCAACCTGGCGCCCTACAGCTTCTTCAACTGCTTTAACTACCATCCGCCGATCATCGGCTTCGCCAGCAGCGGCTGGAAAGACAGCGTGCGTAATATCAGCGAAAGCAAAGAGTTCGTCTGGAACCTGGCGACGCGCTCGCTGGCGGAAGCGATGAACGAGAGTTCGGCGTCGGTGCCGCCGGAGCAGGATGAGTTCGCGCTGGCGGGCGTCACACCGCTGGCCGCCTCGCAGGTGAAGGCGAGCCTGGTGGCGGAAAGCCCGGTGAACTTCGAATGTCGCCTGACGCAGCTGATCCAGCTGCAGGATGCGCAGGGTAACCCGCTCGACAGCTGGCTGGTGCTGGGCGAAGCGATCGCCATTCATATCGACGAGTCGCTGCTGGACGAGGGGATTTATCAGACGGCGCGCGCGCAGCCTATTCTGCGCGCCGGCGGGCCGAGCGCCTATTACGGCATCAGCGAAAATGAGCGCTTCGACCTGATGCGGCCGGACGCGCGCCGCCGCTAAGCGCGGCGCGCCGCCCGCTATCGGCTTGTGCCGCGCGCGATAAAACTTTGCATAAGCGGCTTCAGCACCTTTTGCAGCGCTGAAGCCCGCTCCTGCCGCCAGGCGAACGGCGGCGTCTCCTCCATATAGTTCCGCTGCGCCAGCTCCAGCTGCACCGCCTCGACCTGCTCTTCCGGCTGACCATAGGCGCGCGTAATGTAGCCGCCCTTAAAACGTCCGTTCAACACCCAACTGTAGTCGCTCTGCGCCGCGCAGACCGCTTCCAGTCCCTGCGTCACCTCAGGACGACAGCTTTTGCCGTCGTTGGTGCCAATATTGAGATCCGGCAGACGTCCCTCAAAAAGTCGCGGGATGACGCTGGCGATAGAGTGAGCGTCAAACAGCAGCGCGTAGCCATGTTCCGCCTTCAGGCGCGCCAGCTCCTGCTGAATCTGCTGATGATAGGGCTGCCAGATATCGCGGAGATAGCCTTCGCGCTGCGCCGCAGAGGGCGTCTGGCCCGGCGCGAAGGTCGGCGAGCCGTCGAACAGGGTTTCCGGAAAGAGGCCGGTAGTGGCCGTGGCGTAGAGCGGCTGATTGTCCGGCGGACGATTCAGGTCGATAACAAAACGCGAATAGCGGCCGATCAGCACGCTGGCGCCCAGATCGCGCACAAAATCGAACAGCAGCGGAATATGCCAGTCGGTATCGGGCAGGCCGCGCGCCGCCTCGCTCAGCCCCGCTTCCACCTCCGGCGTAAGCTGCGTGCCGGCGTGAGGAATGCTCACCAGCAGCGGCAGGCTGCCTGGCGTAAAGTCGAAAGGTGTCATTGCGCTTCTCCGCGATAGATAACGGTACAGGGCAGCTCGCCGCCCAGCCAGTAAACCAGTTCCGCCGGACGCGCCAGCGGCCAGTGGACGAAGTTCGCCACTTTGCCCGCCTCCAGCGAGCCGTGCGTCTGCTGCAGTCCCAGCGCTTTCGCGCCCCAGAGCGTGACGCCCGCCAGCGCCTCTTCCGGCGTCATGCCGAACAGCGTGCAGCCCATATTGAGCATCAGGCGCAGCGAGAGCGCGGGCGAAGTGCCGGGATTGGCGTCGCTGGCAAGCGCCATGGGCACGCCGTGCTGGCGAAACAGCGCCACCGGCGGCCGCTGGGTTTCGCGCAGCAGATAGAAGGCGCCGGGCAGCAGCACCGCCACCGTGCCCCGTTCGCCCATCGCCCGCGCGTCCTCTTCGGTGGCGTATTCGAGATGGTCGGCGGAGAGCGCGCCGTAGCCCGCCGCCAGCCGCGCGCCGCCCAGCGAAGAGAGCTGCTCGGCGTGCAGCTTCACCGGCAGGCCAAGCTCGACGGCCTTATCGAATACGCGCGCCACCTGCGCCGGAGAAAAGGCCAGATGCTCGCAGAAGGCGTCCACCGCGTCCGCCAGCCCGTTGGCTTTCACCTGCGGCAGAATGCGCTGGCAAATCAGATCGACCCAGCCGTCGGGATCCTGTTTAAATTCCGGTGGAAAGGCGTGCGCCGCCAGGCAGGTCGCCAGCACGTCGACGGGCGCGCTTTCGCCCAGCTGGCGGATGGCGCTCAGCATGCGCAGCTCGCTCGCCTCATCCAGCCCATAGCCCGATTTAATCTCTACCGTGGTGACTCCTTCCGCCAGCAGTCGGTCAAGCCGCCAGCGCGCCGACGCCACCAGCGACGCTTCGCTGGCTTCGCGCGTGGCGCGCACCGTCGAGAGAATGCCGCCGCCCTGCGCGGCGATCTCGGCGTAGCTGACGCCGTTGAGGCGCTGCTCGAACTCTGCGCTGCGGTCGCCGCCGAACACCAGATGGGTATGGCAGTCGATCAGGCCCGGCGTCAGTATGCCGCCGTCGAAGCGGTGCTGCTGACGCGGCGTAAAATCGGGCATCTCTGCGCGCGGCCCTACCCACACTATCCTGTCGCCTGTGACCGCCAGCGCGCCATCCTCGATGATGTGATATTTGCCTTCGCGCATGGTGACCAGATCGGCCCCCAGCCACAGGCTGTCGATCGCTTTGCTTTCCGCCATTGCGCTTTCTCCCGTTGCGGACGATTTACTCCGCCTTTTAAAGTATGTATATGTATATACAACTACAGCCGGTGAGGATCAACTATGGCAACCTTTTTTGCTCCACGCGCGCTGCTGGCCGACGGCTGGCGACATCAGGTGCGCATTACCGTTAACGACGCCGGCGTCATTGAGCGCGTCACGCCCGACAGCAACGCGCACGACGCTATCCACCTGCCCGGCGCAACCATTCCCTCTGTCGCCAACCTGCACTCGCACGCCTTTCAACGCGCGATGGCCGGGCTGGCCGAGGTCGCGGGCGATCCCCAGGATAGCTTCTGGACCTGGCGCGACCTGATGTATCGCATGGTGCAGCGCCTGACGCCGGAGCAGGTCGGCGCTATCGCCGCGTATCTCTATATCGATATGCTAAAAGGCGGCTATACCCAGGTGGCAGAGTTTCACTATCTCCATCACGATCCCAGCGGCGCGCCCTACGCGCAGGACGCGATGCTGCAGCAGCTGATGCAGGCCGCCGACATTGCCGGCATCGGCCAGACGCTGCTGCCGGTGCTCTACAGCCACAGCGGCTTCGGCGCGCAGCCGCCGCTGCCGGGACAAAAACGCTTTATTCAACAGACCGACGCCTGGCTGCGGCAGCAGGAACGGCTGGCGGCGAGCGTACGCGATAAGCCGCTGCTTAATCGCGGCCTCTGTTTTCACTCGCTGCGCGCGGTGAGCGAAGCGCAGATGCGCGAGGCGCTGGCCGCGAGCGATACCGCGCTGCCGGTGCATATCCACATCGCGGAGCAGGAGAAAGAGGTCAACGACTGCCTGGCCTGGAGCGGCGAGCGGCCGGTGGAGTGGCTGCTTAACCGCTTTGAGGTCGATGCGCGCTGGTGCCTGATCCACGCCACCCATCTCGACGCGCGCGAAATCGCGCAGCTCGCCGCCAGTCGCGCGGTGGCCGGTCTCTGTCCGACCACCGAAGCCAATCTTGGCGACGGCATCTTCCCGGCGGCTGAGTTTATCGCCCAGGGCGGACGCTGGGGCATCGGCTCCGACAGCCATGTTTCCCTCAGCGCGCTGGAGGAGCTGCGCTGGCTCGAATATGGCCAGCGGCTGCGCGATCGCCGTCGCAACCGCATCACCACGGCGGAGCAGCCCTCGGTGGGCGATCTGCTGTGGCGCGGCGCGGCACTCGGCGGCGCGCAGGCGTGCGGCGTCGCGCTCGGCGAACTGTCGCCGGGTAAACGCGCCGACTGGCTGGTGCTGGCGGAGGATGAATGGCTCGACAGCGTGGGCGACGAGGCGCTGCTCAACCGCTGGTTGTTTGCCGGACGGCGCGAACAGATCCGCGAGGTGTGGGTCGCGGGCCGCGCGGTGATCGAGGCGGGACGCCACGCCGCGGAAGAGCGCTGTGCGGCCGCGTTTCGCCAGGCGATGGCGGCGCTGCGATGAGAACGTACTTCTGCTACGCCGATCTTCCGGTCAGCCGCTGGCGCAACGGCGGCGGCGAGACGCGCGAAATCGTCAGCTATCCGCCGGGCGAAGCGGATTTCGCCTGGCGCGCCAGCATCGCCACCCTCGCCCACGACGGCGATTTCTCGCGCTTTCCCGGCATCGACCGGGTGATTACGCTGCTGCGCGGCGATGAAGTGCAGCTCAGCGCGCCCGACGCGACCCACCGGCTGAAGCCGCTTCAGCCGTGGCGTTTTCCGGGCGAATGGGCGATCCACGCCGCGCTGCAGGGGGAAAGCGAAGATTTTAACATCATGACGCGGCGCGACAGCTGGGCGGCGGAGGTGGCGGTGACCGCGCAGGCGGCAGCCAGCCTGCACGGCGTCGCCTGGGCGATCGCCGGCGAGTGGCAGCTGGCGAGCGGCGAACGGTTAGGCGCTGCGCAAGGGGTCTGGTGGCTGGATGAGGAGACGCGGCTGACGCCGGTCACGCCGGACGCGCAGCTGCTGCTGACGCGTCTTAGCCGTGTCCCTTAAATCGGCCGAGCAGCTTATACCGCGATCCCGGATAGAGCAGGCGCGCGTAGGTGACGATTTTGGTGTCGCTCCAGGTCTGGCGGCGAATCAGCAGGCAGGGCTCGTGCTCATCCAGCGACAGATATTTACGCTGGCGCGCGTCCGGCAGCACCGCTTCGACGATGTGCTCGCCTGCGGTGAGCGGCGCTACCTGCATCAGATAGGTATAGGGCGTAAGCCGATGGTAATCCTGGCTCAGGTAATCGGGCGCCACCAGCGGATTGACCAGGCGATCCTCCAGCTGCACCGGCAGGTCGTCTTCATAGTGCACGATCAGCGAATGAAAGAGGGTCTGACCGGTGCTTAAGCCAAGCACCGCCGCCTGCTCGGGATCGGCTTTATTCTGGCCGATTGCGAGGATCTGGCAGCGGTGCTGGTGGCCGCGCTGGGCAATCTCGTCCGCGATGTTATGCACTTCGAGCATCGCCGTGTAGCCTTTCATCTCGGCGACGAAGGTGCCGACGCCCTGCATACGCACCAGAAAACCTTCGCTGGTCAGTTCGCGCAGCGCGCGGTTGATGGTCATGCGGCTCACGCCCAGCTCGTTGACCAGTTCGCTTTCGGACGGCACGCGCTGGTTCGCCTTCCAGCTGCCCGCGCGGATCTGGCTGACGATCGCCTGTTTGACGCGCTGATAGATTGGGGCTGGCTCATCGCTCATCGCGGCCGCCAGCTGTGCTATTGCCGAATGCTCGACCATATTTATTTCCTTATCACGATAATGCCTGAAGTTTACTGTCTGGCGACGTAAATGTATATACATCCTCAGCCCCGCCCGTCTCGCTATCGCCCCCCAGTTGAGCACGCTAATTTGTGATCGCGCTGGCATAGCAAATGCTTATAGCTTGCCAGTTGTATAGACAAGAATAGACACTTGTGGTTCACTCGATTTCATTCGCTGCGCAGAGTGAAAACGGTTCGGGTTTTTGCTTAACGCGCTTACTTGTATAGACAGGAGTAGACTATGTCAGGTTCGGCTCAGGCGATGCGCCTGGTTCCCGGTAAAGTGGATCTTGCCGCGCTGCGCAGGATATATCAGGGCGGCGTGACGCTCACGCTCGATGAGCAGGCGCAGGAGGCTATCCTGCGCGCGCAGCAGACCGTGGATGAGATTGTCGCCTCCGGCAAGGTGGTGTACGGCATCAATACCGGCTTCGGCAAGCTGGCGCAGACGCAGATTCCCGCCGCCCGCCTTGCGGATCTGCAGCGTAATCTGGTGCTGTCGCACAGCGTGGGTCTGGGCGATCTGCTGCCCGACAACGTCACGCGTCTGGTGATGGCGACCAAAATCATCAGCCTGGCGCGCGGCCATTCCGGCGTGCGTATGGCGCTGATCGACGCGCTGCTGACGCTGTTTAACGCGGGCGTGATGCCCTGCATTCCGGAAAAAGGCTCCGTCGGCGCCTCCGGCGATCTGGCGCCGCTCGCCCATCTCTCGTTGATGCTGCTGGGCGAAGGCCAGGTACGCGTCGAGGGCGCGCTGATCCCCGCGCGCGACGGCCTGGCCTCCGTTGGGCTGGAACCCTTCGTGCTCGGCCCGAAAGAGGGTCTGGCACTGCTTAACGGCACCCAGGTGTCGACCGCGCTGGCGCTGCGCGGCCTGTTCGAGGCGGAAAACCTGATGGCCGCCGGGCTGGTAGCGGGCGCGCTGTCGCTGGAGGCGATTAAAGGCTCGCTGAAACCTTACGACGCGCGCATTCATCAGGCGCGCGGCCAGCACGGGCAGATCGCGGTGGCCGCCGCCGTCGAGACGCTGGTCAACGGCAGCGAAATTCTCGGCTCGCACGCTAACTGCGGCCGGGTGCAGGACCCCTACTCGGTGCGTTGCGTGCCGCAGGTCATGGGCGCCTGCCTCGATAATCTCACTCACGCCGCGCGCGTGCTGCAGATTGAATCTAACGCCGCTTCGGATAACCCGCTGGTGTTCAGCGACAGCGGCGATGTCATCTCCGGCGGCAATTTCCATGCCGAACCGGTGGCCTTCGCCGCCGACATTATCGCGCTGGCGGTGGCGGAGATCGGCGCCATTTCCGAACGCCGCATGGCGCTGCTGCTCGACACCGGCCTTTCTGGCCTGCCCCCCTTTCTGGTGCGCGACGGCGGCGTCAACTCCGGCTTTATGATTGCGCAGGTCACCGCCGCCGCGCTGGCCTCAGAGAATAAATCGCTGGCGCATCCGGGCAGCGTCGACAGCCTGCCAACCTCCGCCAATCAGGAAGATCACGTCTCAATGGCGACCTATGCGGCGCGCCGCCTCGGCAGCATGTGCTTTAACACCGCCGCGGTGGTCGGCATTGAAGCGATGGCGGCGGCGCAGGGCATTGAGTTCCATCGTCCGCTGCAAAGCTCCGCGCTGCTTGAGCATGAGATTAGCCGTATTCGTCAGCAGGTCGCCTTCCTTGAGGAAGACCGCCTGCTGGCGCCCGATATCGACGCCATGCGTCTGTGGGCCAGCCGTAGCGACTGGCCCGATTTTCTCACGGCGCTGCTGCCCAGCCAGCAGACCGTCTCTTCTGGTGAATAAGGAATCTGCTATGAGCGAAACTCTCTCCCAGGCCGTGGCGCGCGAAGTGCGTGCGCCGCACGGCACTACGCTGCACTGCGCCAACTGGCTGATCGAAGCCGCCTGGCGCATGATCCAGAATAACCTCGATCCCGACGTGGCCGAGCGGCCTGAAGATCTGGTGGTTTACGGCGGTATTGGCAAAGCGGCGCGCAACTGGGAATGCTTTGAACAGATCCTGCGCTCGCTGGAGCTGTTGCAGCCCGATGAAACCCTGCTGATTCAGTCGGGCAAGCCCGTCGGCGTCTTCCGCACCCATGCCGACGCGCCGCGCGTGCTGCTGGCGAACTCCAACCTGGTACCGCACTGGGCCAACTGGGATCATTTTCACGAGCTGGATAAGGCCGGGCTGATGATGTACGGCCAGATGACCGCCGGCTCGTGGATCTATATCGGCGCGCAGGGCATCGTGCAGGGCACCTACGAAACCTTCGTCGAAGCGGGCCGTCAGCACTATAACGGCGATCTGGCCGGACGCTGGATCCTGACCGCCGGTCTGGGCGGCATGGGCGGCGCGCAGCCGCTGGCGGGCGTGCTGGCGGGCGCCTGCGTGCTGGCCATCGAGTGTCAGGAATCGCGCATCGATTTTCGTCTGCGCACCCGCTATGTCGATCACAAAGCCTACACGCTGGACGAGGCGCTGACGCTGATTGAAGAGGCGACGCGGGCGAAACAGGCGATCTCCGTCGGCCTGCTGGGCAACGCCGCCGAGATCCTGCCGGAGATGGTGAAACGCGCCCGCGCGGGCGGCCTGAAGCCCGATATCGTTACCGATCAAACCTCCGCGCACGACCCAATTAACGGCTATCTGCCGATCGGCTGGGACGTGGCGCGCTGGCAGTCCGAACGCGCCAGCGCGCCGAAAGCGGTGGAAAAAGCGGCGCGCGCTTCGATGGCGGTGCACGTGCAGGCGATGCTCGACTTCTGCCATATGGGCATCCCGACGGTGGACTACGGCAACAATATTCGTCAGGTGGCGCTGGACGAGGGCGTCGAGAACGCCTTTGATTTTCCGGGCTTCGTGCCGGCCTATATTCGTCCGCTGTTCTGCGAGGGCAAAGGGCCGTTCCGCTGGGTGGCGCTGTCGGGCGATCCGGAAGATATCTACAAAACGGATGCGAAGCTCAAAGAGCTGTTTCCGCAGCATAAAAGCCTGCATCGCTGGCTCGATATGGCGCAGGAACGCATCGCCTTTCAGGGTCTGCCGGCGCGCATCTGCTGGCTGGGGCTGGGCGAGCGCCATCTGGCCGGACTGGCGTTCAACGAGATGGTGCGCAACGGCGAGCTGAAAGCGCCGATTGTGATTGGCCGCGATCATCTCGACTGTGGTTCCGTCGCCTCACCGAACCGCGAAACCGAGTCGATGAAGGATGGCTCCGACGCGGTGTCCGACTGGCCGCTGCTTAACGCCCTGCTGAATACCGCGGGCGGCGCGACCTGGGTGAGCCTGCACCACGGCGGCGGCGTCGGCATGGGCTTTTCGCAGCATGCGGGCGTGGTGATTGTCTGCGACGGCAGCGAGCAGGCCGATCAGCGTCTGGGCCGCGTGCTGTGGAACGATCCCGCTACGGGCGTGATGCGTCATGCGGACGCCGGGTATGAGCGCGCGCAGGCCTGCGCGGCCGAGCACGGGCTTAATCTGCCGATGGTGAAGTGAGGGGCGCCAGGCCGGGCGCGGGCGGCGGCGGGTTCCGTCCCGCCTGACGGGTTTGCCTGCTGCGCAGGCGGGGCTGAGCGGGTTCCGCCCGCCAGGCGGGTTGGCCTGCTGCGCAGGCGGCGCTGAGCGGGTTCCGCCTGCCAGGCGGGTTGGCCTGCTGCGCAGGCGGGCGCTGAGCGGGTTCCGCCCGTTGGCGAGTTGGTCTGCTGCGCAGGCGGCGCTGAGCGGGTTCCGCCCGCCAGGCGGCTTAAGTCTGCTACGCGAACAGGCTCTGAGCGGGTTCCGCCCGCCAGGCGGCAGGGAGTTTCAGCCGCGCCGCTGCTGGCGTGCGTGTTAAGGGGCTCGCCAGCCCCTTAACAATCCCGGCTTCCGGCAGCCTCCACGCCGCGCTCCGCGCGGTCCCTTCGTTGCTTACGTCGGCCGCACGGACCGCGCGGATTCGACATCCTGTCTCATGCCGCGCTCTCGCCGACGTCCTGTCGGCTCGTCCTGGCCGCCGTGCGCGCCTCAGCGTGTCGGATGCCTCTACCAACCCCTCGCCTGTAATTTCCTTATTTTTTATTAACGGCTGCGCTGTCTGGGAATAGGGTTCGCGCTTGCAGCAATAAGGCTGCGCCTTCAATCCTCAGGACGTGCAGCGGGGGTTGTGGGGGCCATCGCAGCCGCTGAGCGAAGGAAGGATTTCAGGATGAGGCGACAGGACGTCGCCGAAAGCGCGGGCCAGGCCAGGACGGCCTGTCCTGCGCGGTCCGTCAGAAATCCTGAGGGAGCGAAGGGACCGGCGCAGCGGGCGGGTGAGCTGGCCCGGGGCGCGGGTGCAGGGCCGGCGCCCACCGGCCCTGCTCGGTCGCCCGCAGCGGGCGAAATGAAACTGCCTGGCTACCGGGCGAACGAAACCTGCTCAGAGCCGCCCGCGCAGCAAACAAGTCGCCAGCGAACGAAACCCGCTCAAGACCGCCTGCGCAGCAGGCCTGTCGCCAGGCGCGCGCCGCGCGCAAAAGGCAAGCGGCGCCGCTACCCCGCACCGCCCTCAGCCGGTCCGCTGCCCCTTATTCCCTTTGGTTCTGACCTATAGCCAAATTCCCAGCCCGGAAGATAGACGCGCCTGCGCCTTGCCACTAAAGTGGAGACATATCACTACAGGAGCGCGATTCCGCATGACCTTATCCCCTGCCCTGCTCGACAAAGCCCAACACTGGCGTCATCAGCTGCACCGCGAACCGGAACTCGGTTATCAGGAGCATAAAACCAGCGATCTGGTCGCGCAGGAGCTGGAAATGGCGGGGCTACAGGTGCATCGCGGGCTGGCAGGCACTGGCGTGGTCGGCACGCTGCGCAACGGCGACGGCCCGGTTATCGGACTGCGCGCCGATATGGACGCCCTGCCCATCACCGAAAAAGGCAACCCGCAATGGCGCTCTGCGCGTCAGGGCGTGATGCACGCCTGCGGCCATGACGGCCATACCTCGATACTGCTGGCGGCGGCGTTACAGCTGGCGGCCACGCGTCGCTTCCGCGGTACGGTGCACTTTATCTTTCAGCCCGCCGAAGAGAATCTGGGCGGCGCGCGCAAAATGGTCGAAGAAGGCCTGTTTCAGCGCTTCCCCATGGATGCGATCTATGCGCTGCATAACTGGCCAGGCATGCCGGTGGGATCGCTGGCGGTCAATCCCGGCGCGATGATGGCGTCGCTCGACTCGTTTGAAATAACCCTGACCGGCAAGAGCTGCCACGCGGCGATGCCGGAAAGCGGCGCCGATCCAATGGTGGTGGCCGCCGAACTGATTCTGGCGCTGCAAACCATTCCGTCGCGTCGCCTCTCGCCGCTCGCCTCGGCGGTGGTCAGCGTCACGCAGATCCACGGCGGCGAAGCGATTAACGTCATCCCGGAAACGCTGGTGCTGCGCGGTACGGTGCGATGTTTACAGACCGACGTACGCAACAAGGTACGCGGTCTGATCGAAGAGTTTGTCACTACCCTGCCGCGCCCGTTCGGCGTCAGCGGCGCGGTTCACTGGTTTCCCGGCTATCCGGTCACCGCCAACCATGCCGAACCCGCTGAGCAGGTACGCATCGCGGCGCAGCAGATGCTGGGCGAAGAGCAGGTCTACTGGCAGGTGAATCCCTCCATGGCGTCGGAAGATTTCGCCTGCATGCTTGATGTCTGTCCCGGCGCCTATTTCTGGTTAGGCGCCGATGGCGCGACGCCTTCCGCACCGCTGCACAATGCCGAATATGACTTTAACGACGCGCTAATCCCGCTGGGCGTGACGTTCTGGCAGCGCCTGGTCGAACAGGCGCTGCCGCAAGGCTAACTTAAAACCCGGCGTCGCTGAGGCGCGCCAGGCCCGCCTCCAGCGACGCGCTTTCTCCGCTGGCGCGCAGGCAGCAGGCGATTTGCAGACGCAGCGCCTGCGGCACTGGGCGCTCACCCTTCAGCACTCTTTCCGTCCAGCGCGCGGTCGCCTCGGCCGATTTATCCGCCGGCAGCTCCGGCGCCGCTTCCGGCTGTCGCTCGACCCAGACTTCCGCCTCGCGTCCTGCGCCGGGAATAAAGCTGATCGCCGGGCAGCGCAGCGGACTGGCGTAGACTTCCCCCTCCGTGCCGTTCAGCAGAATGGCGGGCGCGTCGATATCGCTAAAGAATTTCGCCACGCGCGGCACATATTCCGGATGCGATACGCTGGAGAGACGCAGCGCGTCGCGTTCGCCGAACGGCGTTGCCAGCTTCACCAGCGTATGGGCGCTGCTGCGCACCCCCATCCGCCAGCGCAGCGAAAGCTGCTTCGCCATCGGCGGGCAGAGATGATCGATGGTGATAAAGGCGAGGCCGCCCCGGTCCAGCGCCGCCTGCGCCTGCTGCTGCGTGGTCACCGCCGCAATGCCGAGCGCGGCGAACACCGCCTCGCTGGTGACGCGCGTCGGATCGTCGCTGACGCCGTGCACCAGCACTGGAAAGCCCAGGCGATTCAGCAACAGCGCCAGCAGTGGCGTCAGGTTGCCCTGACGGCGCGCGCCGTTGTAGCTGGGAATAACTATCGGCTGCGGATGCTGCTCAGGCGCCTGCAACGATATCATGCGCGCCTGCATCGCCTGATAGAAACCGCGCATCTCCTCTTCCCCTTCGCCCTTGATGCGCAGCGCAATGAGAATGCCACCCAGCTCCAGTTCCGGCACTTCGCCCGCCAGCATCGCCGTATAAAGCGCCTGCGCAGTGGCGAGGTCGAGATCGCGCGCGTGATTTTTGCCGCGTCCGATCTCTTTAATCACTTTGTTCAGTTCCATTCTTCGCTTCCGGTCAGGGGCCGCGCCAGGCGGCGGCCAAAAGTTAGTCAGTGGTTAACGCTTCGCCGCCGGCCGCCGGGTGGGGCGCCGTTTGTTACCCGCCAGCGCTGGCGCGCGTTTCACCTTCAGCGCGGCGGGCGCCTCCGGCTGCTCGATAGGAAAGACCGGCAGCGCGGCCAGCAGGCGGCTGCCGTAGGCTTTGCTCAGCAGGCGACGGTCATAGATGACGATTTCGCCGTAGCACTGATGACTACGGATCAGGCGGCCGACCTGCTGGATCAGCGTAAAGGAGGCGCTCGGCAGGCTCTGCACCTCAAACGGGTAGCGATTCAGGCTCTTGAGCCATTCGCCTTCGGTCAAAATTACCGGACTGTCCACCGGCGGAAAAGCGATTTTATGAATATGCACCTGGCTCAGCAGTTCGCCTTTTAAATCCAGCCCTTCGGCGAACGACTGCAGGCCCACCAGAATGCTGGTGTCGCCCTTCGCCACCCGTTTACGGTGCAGCTCTACCAGGCGCGAGCGCGGCTGATCGCCCTGCACCAGCATGGTCAGCCGCAGCTCCGGCAATTGTGCGACGAACTGCTGCATCGCGCGGCCGCTGGCGAACAACACCAGTACCCCTTTGTGCTTCTCCTCTTTCATCTGCTGACGGAAAAAGGCCGCCATTTCGGCGATATGCTCCGCTTCGTTAGCCAGCAGCGGCTCATAGCGCATCTGCGGGATCACCAGCTTGCCCTGCTCGACGTGATTAAAGGGCGAGTCGAGCGCCACGAATCGGTCGCCGGCTTTCTCGCTCAGGCCCGACATCTCCTGCAGGCGGCCGAAGCTGTTGAGTGAGCGCAGCGTGGCGGAAGTCATTACCACATGAGGGATTTTGCGCCACAGCAGCTTCTCCAGCTGATCGCTGACGCGAATGCCGGCGCAGTGAAACAGCAGATGCGCCTGGCCGTCGCGCAGCTCGCGCGTGATCCACTTTGACACCGGCGCGCCCGACGCTTTCGGCATAGCCGCCAGCCGCCACAGCTTGCTGACCGATTCGAACCAGCCGAACTGGCGGTTAAGCTGCAGCAGATTGCGGTGCAAACGCATCAGATCGACGCTGCCGGTCTGCTCGCTGAGGGCGTTGATCAGCCCTTCCGCCAGCCCGCGCAGCGCGTCGCTCAGCTTGAACAGGCGCGCGCAGAGGGCCAGCAGCTCTTCAGGCAGTTCGCCGAGCACAAAGCGAAACTCGCCCGGCTGGTTGTCGGCGGGCAGCAGCGGATTGAGCGCCTGGCTCAGCGTCGTCAGCAGCTCGCGCAGTTCCTCGCAGTGCGCCTTGAGACGCTCCGGATTGCTGAGCGGCGGCGGCGATTTCGGACGCATTTGCGTCATAATGCCCTCTACCAGCCGCACAAAGAGATCGAGCTGCAGGCTGCTCCAGCCGGGCGTGATGTCGGCGCTCATCTCCAGCGCGTCGCGCGCCACCTCCGGCAGATGGTGGCCTTCGTCCAGCACCAGCATCAGGTGCTTCGGCGGCGGCAGCACCGACTCATTTTCCATCGCCGCCATCACCAGCGCATGGTTAGCCACCACCACATCCACCTGCTCGATTTCACGACGGGCGACAAAAAAGGGGCATTCGCGATACCAGCGGCAGTGCGCGCCGAGGCAGCTCGCTTTGTCGGTCGAGAGGCGCTGCCACAGGCTGTCGCTGATATTCTCTTCGCTGTGATCGCGCAATCCGTCCCAGGCGTAGCTGCCGAGCGACTTCTCCAGTCGGCCGCACTGCGTCTGCTCCTCCTGAGTGCTGCTTACCGCCTCGTCGTCGAGATAGAGCAGCAAATCGCCCTGCTGGTCGTCGCTGGCCGCCAGCGCCGCCAGATTGCGCGGACAGACGTAGCGCCCGCGCCCGAAGGCGGCGGTAAAGGTAAGATCGGGAATGATCTTTTTCAGTAGCGGCAGATCTTTGGTAAAGATCTGATCCTGCAGCGCCACGTTGGCGGTGCTGACGATCAGGGTCTTCTCTTCGGCGCGGCTCGCCGCGATGCCGGGGATCAGGTAAGAGAGGGTTTTGCCGACGCCGGTCGGCGCTTCAATCGCCAGATGGCGCGCGTCGTCGCCCGCCAGGCACTTCGCCACTTCGGCGATCATCTGGCGCTGCGGCGCGCGGGGAATAAAGTCCGGCACCTGCTGCTGTAGCGCCTTATACCACTGCGCTATCTGGCTTTTTATTGCTGCTGTCAGGGCCATAGTCTTTTACCGCCGGGTGAAAATGGCCTGTATTTTTACACAGTAATCCGCCAGCGTCAGCTTTGAGGCGCATTTTTTCGCGCCGTCTCGAAGAATTGCGCGGCGGAAAAATCTTGCCGTAGCCAGCGGCCGGGCTTCAGCGCTATGGTGTCGCATCACCGCCGTTCTCATAAGGAAGAAGAGATGATTTTCCCCCGCCGCGCCTTTGCCGCTATCTGCGCCCTGCTGCTCTGGACAGCGCAGGCCGCCGCGCAGCCGACCTATCAGCTGGAGCAGGTGGTAGAGCTGAGCCGCCACGGCGTGCGTCCGCCCACGCCGGGCAACCGCAAAGAGATTGAGGCCGCCACGCAGCGTCCCTGGACGGTATGGAGCACGCGCGACGGCGAGCTGACCGGCCACGGCTACGCGGCGGTGGTCAATAAAGGGCGCTGGGAGGGCGAACATTATCGCCAGCTCGGCCTGCTGACGGCTGGTTGCCCGCAGCCGCGGGATATTTACGTGCGCGCCAGCCCGCTGCAGCGCACTCGCGCCACCGCCGAAGCGCTGGTGGACGGCGCCTTTCCCGGCTGCGGCGTGCCGGTGCATCACGTGGCGGATGAAGCCGATCCGCTGTTCCAGACCGATGCCTTCGCCGCGACGACGACCGATCCCGCGCAGCAGCGGGCGGCGGTCGCGGCGAAGGCGGGCGATCTGGCCGCGCGCCAGCGAGCGCTGCAGCCCGCCGTTCAGGCGCTGAAGCAGGCGGTATGTCTCTCCGACGCCCACTGCGCGCTGTTCGATCAGCCGTGGCAGATTCGCCAGAGCAGAGGCGGCCACGCCTACATCGCCGGCCTGAGCGTGATGGCGAGCATGGCGGAGACGCTGCGCCTCGCCTGGAGCGAGAACCTGCCGCTCAGCCAGATCGCCTGGGGCCATATCACCCGCTCCGCGCAGATCACCGCCATTCTGCCGCTGCTGACGGCGAACTACGACCTCAGCAACGACGTGCTCTACAGCGCGCAAAGGCGCGGCTCGATTCTGCTCAACGCCATGCTGGAGGCCGCTGAAGGCCGCCACGCCGCGCCGAATGCACGCTGGCTGCTGCTGGTGGCTCACGACACCAATATCGCGATGGTGCGCACTCTGATGGGCTTTAGCTGGACGCTGCCCGGCTACGCGCGCGGCAATATCCCGCCCGGCGGCAGTGTTGTGCTGGAGCGCTGGCGCGACAACGCCAGCGGTGAACGCTTTCTGCGCGTCTATTTTCAGGCGCAAAGCCTGGATGACCTGCGCCGTCTGCAGCCGATCGACGCCGCGCATCCGCTGCTGCGCGAGGAGTGGCGGCAGGCGGGTTGCCGCGTGACGCCGGTGGGAACGCTCTGCCCGCTGAAGAGCGCCGTTCGCGCGCTAAGCCGGCAGATTGACCGTCGGGCGGTGACGCCGGTCAGCTATGCGCTGCCTTGAGCCTGCAGCAGCTTAAACATCACCGTCGTCGCCTCTGGCTCGCCCGCGATCGATTCGGCGTAGTCTGGAATCGATCCGGCGATCTGCCAGCCGAGCGAAAGATAGAGCTGCGTGGCGGCGTCGCCGCTGCGCGTGTCCAGCACCAGCAGCGTTTTGCCCAACGCCTGTGCGCGCTGTTCTGCCAGCCGCATCAGCTGGCGCGCAATGCCCTGACGGCGGGCGGCGGGATGCACCAGCAGCTTGCTTATCTCCGCGCGATGGCGGCCGTTGGGCATCACGGCGGCGCTCAGGGTTAGCGTGCCGACCACCCGCTCGTGCTGGCGCGCAACGATAAGTTCGTTCTCGCCTTCGGCGAGGCTGGCTGCGCGTTGCTGCCAGAAACGCGCTATCGTCGCGCGGTCCTGCGGATCGGTAAAGCCGATACTGGCGCCGTCCGCCACGCACGCCTGCAGCAGATCGCTGAGGAAGCCCTGCTCGATGCGCGCCCGATCGGCGTCAATCCATTCATAAGTCGTCATGGTTTGCACACTACCAGCACATAGCGCGCGCCGTCGGTGAGATGCGCCTCGAACGCCGAGCGGCCGGTCAGGTGAAAACGCAGGCAATCGCCGCTCTGTAAGGTCCAGCTCTGCCCGTCCATGGTGATGGTCAGGCCGCCCTGCTGCAGCCAGATATGCTGCTCCAGCCCCTGAACAGGCGGCGCATCGTAATCGATGCGTGCGCCCGGCCGCAGCTGCCCTTCCACCAGCTCTGCGCGAAAGTGGGCGGCCGGCGGGGAGACGTTGCGGCGCACGAAGCCGCTGGCGTCATCGCGCCATACCGGCTGCTGTTCCGGCGTCAGCAGCAGATTGACCGTCTCTTCCACTTCACTTAACAGCCGCGACATGGTAAGACCATAAGCGACGCACAGGCGATTCAATAAGGCAGCCGTCGGGCTGGTTTCGCCGCGCTCAATACGCGACAATGACGCCCGGCTGATGCCGGTCGCCGTGGCGAGTTCATCCAGCGACCAGCCGCGCTGAACGCGGAGTTCCGCCAGGCGAGCCGCAAGGCGTTGTTCAGTCTCTTCAGTCAGCATTATTTTCTTCTCAAATGTGGGAATAATATCTCATATGTGAGATATAGCGTGAAACTGGCGCCAGGGTCAACTTGTACACTTAAAAAACATTTGTACAAGTTGATCCGGTTAGTTAAGGTTATTGGATCGCAGTCAGGAAGTTTGGGGAAGTTATGGCCTTTTACAGTATCGGTGACGTCGCCGAACGCTGTGGAATAAACCCAGTCACGCTGCGCGCGTGGCAACGACGTTATGGCTTGTTAAAGCCGCAGCGATCGGAGGGTGGACATCGTCAGTTTGATGACGAGGATGTGCAGCGCATCGAAGAAATCAAACGCTGGATCGAAAGCGGCGTGCCGGTGGGCAAAGTCAAAGCGCTGCTCGAAGGCGAGAGCGTAAACGTGCACGACGGCTGGGGCAACCTGCAGGAAGAGTTGATGAGCGTGCTGCGCCACGTCAAACCGTCAAAACTGCGCGCCAAAATCGCCGCGCTTGGGCGGGAAAATCCGGTGGACGCGCTTATCGACCACGTGATTATGCCGGTCCGGCAGAAGCTCGGTCTGGATCAGAACACCGCGCGCGTGATGAGCAGCCTGCTGGACGGCGCGCTGATTGATTACGTCGCCTTTTGTCTCGCCGCCAGTCGTAAAAAAGCGGGTAAAGACGCGCTGATCCTTGGCTGGGCGGTAGAAGACCGCACCCGCATCTGGCTGGAAGCCTGGCGCCTCTCGCAGGAGGGCTGGCGGCTTGACGTGCTGGCGGAACCGCTCGATCTGCCGCGTCCAGAGCTTTTTCCCGGTCAGACTATTTTCGTCTGGACCGGCAAAAAGCTTACGCGTCGCCAGCAGGAGCAGCTGACGCACTGGCAGGAGCAGGGATATACCATTCGCGCTCACGAAACGCGCTTTCAGTAAAACGCACGCAGGGCCCTTTTCGCCTCGCCCTGCCCGCGTTATCATCCCCGGCTTTCGGGCTCTACTCAGGTTTCCGCATGAACTGGCAAAAAATCTTCTTCGCAACGCTGTTTTTCATTATGGCCGTCGGCGGCACCGGCGGGCTGATGCTGGTCGGCTATACCCTTATTCTCCACTCACGCTAAGCCAGCGCTGCAGGCGCTCAAACAGGCGATCGCTGACAATCGCCAGCAGCGCCACCAGCAGCGCGCCCTGAATCACATAGGCGGTGTTAAAGCCGCTCAGGCCGATAATCACCGGCGAACCGAGACTCTCCGCGCCCACGGTGGAGGCGATAGCCGCCGTGCCGATGTTAACGATGACCGAGGTGCGCACGCCCGCCAGTATCACCGGCGCAGCCAGCGCCAGCTCTACCTGCCACAAACGCTGCCAGGCGCTCATGCCGACGCCGTCGGCGATCTCCCGACTGCTGGCGGGCACGCTATCGAGTCCGGCCAGCGTGCCCTGTAAAATCGGCAGCAGGCCGTAAAGCAGCAGCGCCACCACCGCCGGCCAGGCGCCGAACCCCATCACCGGCACGGCGATCGCCAGCACCGCGACCGGCGGAACGGTCTGTCCGGCAGCCACAATGGTTTCGACCAGCGGCCGAAAGCGCCGTCCCGCGCGTCGCGTAACCAGCACCCCGCCGCCGACGCCGACCAGCAGCGCCAGCGCGCTGGCGGTCACCACCAGAAAAAGATGCGCCAGCGCCAGCTGGAGAAAACTCTCCTGCTGGTAGAGCGGCCGCGCCTGTTCGGGGAACCACCAGGCGAAAAGCGGCCCGCTGTAGGGCAGGCCGAGCAGCAGCGCCACAAACAGGATAATCAGCCACAGCAGCGGGTCCTTCAGCCAGCGCATCATTGCCCCTCGCGCAGGGTCAGCAGATCGCTGAAGTAGAGCACGCCCAACGGCTGCTGGCGTTCATCCACCACCGGCAGCTTATCGGCGCGCCGGGCGATAAACTGCGACAGCGCTTCGCGCAGCGACTGCGCGGCTGCCAGCGGCTCGCCCTCCAGCCACTCGCCGCGCCGCGCCGCGTTGCCGACCTGGCCCAGCGACAGCAGACGCACGCCCAGCTCGCTTCTGCCGAAGAAGTCCTGCACAAAATCGTTTTTCGGCTGCGTCAGCAGCGCGGCGGGCTTGCCCTGCTGCACAATCTCTCCTTGATCCATCAGCACGATGTTATCCGCCAGCGTCAGCGCCTCGTCGATGTCGTGCGTTACCAGCACGATGGTGCGGCCCGACAGGCGGTGAATGCGCAGCATCTCCTGCTGCAGCGCGCCGCGCGTGACCGGATCGAGCGCGCCGAAGGGTTCATCCATCAGCAGCACTTCAGGGTCTGCCGCCAGCGCCCGCGCCACGCCGACGCGCTGCTGCTGGCCGCCGGAGAGCTGATGTGGCAGACGCCGCGCCAGATGCGCATCCAGACTGAGCAGCGCCAGCAGCTCTTCGACCCGCGCGCGGATGCGGGCTTTGGACCAGCCGAGCAGCTCAGGCACGGTGGCGATATTTTTTTCCACCGTCCAGTGGGGAAACAGACCGATGGACTGAATGGCGTAGCCCATGCGCCGGCGCAAATCGCGCGCGTCAAGCCGACGGATCGACTCGCCCGCGAAGAGGATCTCGCCCTCGTCGAACTCCACCAGGCGATTGATCATCTTCAGCGTGGTCGATTTGCCGGAGCCGGAGGTGCCGAGCAGCACGCTAAACTCCCCCTCGCCGATCTGCAGCGACAAATC